>NZ_FMTR01000003.1:0-426919 GCF_900100135.1 Pseudomonas sp. NFACC05-1
GTAGTGCTCGGGACCAGGTTTTCGAAGTTGCCACCGGTCGCGCCGGTAATGGTGGTGCTGACCGTGCTGCCGTTGTTGTAGACGTCATTGGCTGGCGTCTCGACGTTAACGGTGCCTGTGGTCTGGCCAGCCGCGATGGTGATGACCGAGCCATTGCTCAAGGTCACGGTCACCGGGGTCTGGGCCGGGTTGGTCAGGGTGGCGGTGTAGGTGATCTGGCCGCCTTCGGTCACGGTGTTGCCCGCCGTCAGGGTGACGGTGGTGGTGTCGATGGTGTCGGTGATCTGGGTCACGGCCGGCGTGGTGGGCACGGTCACGGCAATACCAGTGCCACCGGTGGTGCCAGTGACGGTCACGCTGATCTGGCTTGGGTCGTTGTAAACAGTGTTATTCGGCGCGAGTGGAACGTTGACGCTACCGGTCAGCTGACCCGCCGGGATCACGATGACCGCGCCGTTGGACAAGGTCACGGTCAAGGCCGTCTGCGGGGCCTGGGTCACGGTCGCGGTATAGACCAGCACGCCGCCGGCTTCGGTCAGGGTTGGCGTAGCGCTCAGGGTCATCGTCGCATTGAGCACGGCGTTGGCGGTTGTATCCGTAGTATCGCCACCCAGGATGTTGTTATCGGTGGCGGCAGCCGCAGCGAGACCTTCAGTTGGGAAACCGACAGTAGGGTCGACACTACCAGCGGTGGCATCCAGCACCACAAAGCTGTGGCCGCCACCGGCGGCACCGCCCGTACCTGCGGCAGTGGCGCCGGCGGCGGTGGCTTCCAGGGCGGTCGTCGGGTCGACGCCGGCGGCGATGGCTTGTTGCAGCTCTTCTACTGACGGCGCAGCCTGGGCTGTGGCCTGTTCAAGATCGGTGGACGAGTCCGGGGCATTGGCGCTCCACTGGGTATCGCGGCCCAGGTCCAGGGTGCGGCCGTCGGCCAGATCCAATGTGACGGCGCCGGAAGGGCCAGTGTCCAACTGATCGCCCGTGTACAAGCGATCACCTTCAATGAGTACGCGCCGGATGCCCTCAGGGGATACGACGAAAACCTGACCAACAATGCTTTTGACAACGGCAATAACACTGCTCATTGAAGACTCTCCGGGGGCCACGCTCAGTAGACTTCCATGGACCCGCTGGCTTGTAGGCAGCAGCGGTCTGGACGTTCATGTTCACAAAGTAAGGTTATTTGACGCTTTTACATGTCAATATTCTGGCTATAATTTTTCAATTATTTTGTTTGTGCCAAACTATTGACCTTATGCCGGCCATCCTAAACAATCATTGGCGTAATGTCACATTGATATTTAAGCGGCGACCTGTTCTTTCGGTGCGTGTTCCAGCTCCTGTTTTGAACTTTCCGACATACGGTCATTCCGGTTGCCATCATCCGATGCAGCGCCACGTTTCGCTGTGATCCAAGACAAGTGTTTCAGGAAGAAATCCACCATGCGTCTGTACCTGTTCAAGGCTTTACCTTTTGCCCTCGCCGCCAGTTTCGTACAAGCACAAACCTTGCCGCAGGCCATGCAACAGGCGCTGGATGTCCATCCTGAAATCCAGGCCGGCGTGAACAGTCGCCTTGCGGCGGATTACCAACTCAAGGCGGCCAAGGGGGGCTACCTGCCTAGAGTGGACCTTGCAGCCGGATACGGCCGTGAAGGCACCGACAGCGTCACCACCCGGTCGGGCGGGACCAATCATTGGGAAACCCTGAACCGCAGCGAGTCGAGCCTGCGCCTGTCGCAAATGGTTTTTGACGGTTTTGCGACGTCCAGCGAAGTTGGGCGTCAACAAGCCACCGTCAATGCCCGTGCCTACTCGTTGCTGGACGCGTCCGAGCGCACCGGGTTGACAGTGGCCCAGGTCTACCTGGACGTGCTGACCCGTCGCGAGTTCGTGCGCCTGGCCGAGGAAAACCTCAAGAGTCACGAGCGCATCTTCGACCAGATCAAGCTGCGCACTTCCCGCGGCGTGGGCAGCGGCGCCGACCTGGACCAGGCCGAAGCGCGCATGGCCCAGGCCCGCAACAACCTGATCACCGAACAAACCAACCTGGCCGATGCCGAGACCAACTACCTCAGCGCCGTCGGCCAACTGCCGGATCAACTGGAGCGACCTGCTGATTTTCTGGCGTTGCTGCCGGCCAACCTGACCGAAGCCCGCGCCCAGATGCTGGAAAACAGCCCGGTGCTGCGTTCGGCCGAAGCCGACATCGCCGCAGCCGAGCAACAGTACGAAGCCGCCAAGTCAAGCTTCTACCCACGTTTCGACGCTGAGCTGGGCCGCACTGCCGACAACGACCTGGACGGCCAGAACGGTCACAACAATGAATGGCAAGCCATGCTGCGCATGCGTTTCAACCTGTATGCCGGCGGCAGCAACAAGGCGGACCTGGAATCCAAGTCGTACCTGTCCAACCAGGCGCTGGACATTCGCAACAACGCGCTGCGCCAGCTCAATGAAGAACTGGGCCTGGCCTGGAACGCCTTGAACAACGCCAACGCCCAGGTGCCGATCGCCCAGCAATACGTGGATCGCAGCGCCAATGTGCGCACTGCCTACCAGAAGCAGTTCAGCCTCGGCGAGCGGACCCTGCTCGACTTGCTCGACAGTGAAAACGAGCTGTTCAGCGCGTCCCGCCGTCTGGCCGAAATCAAGAATGTGCAGCTGTTCACCCAGTACCGGATCAAGGCGACCATGGGCCAGCTGTTGAAAAGCCAGGGTGTGGTCGCGCCGTTGGCATCGGTTGTGCAGAACGACATGAAGCCCAAGGTTCAGTTGCCTGGGATGAATTGAGTCCTACCACCCGTTTTAATCAGTCAGAGTGCCGAGCGTGGAATCAGAAGTCAGTCCAGTCGAACTAGTTCATGACCCGCGCACGCTGCACGACGACCCGCTGCTGGACGGCTTGCTGGCGCTTTGCATGCTGCATCAGAAGCCGGCCAGCGCCGCAATGCTCACCACCGGCCTGCCGCTGCCCAAGCAGCGGCTGAGCGTCGAATTATTGTCGCGCGCGGCGGCCCGTGCCGGCCTGCAAGGTCGGGTGCTGCAACGCAAGCTCGAACAAATCCCGACCATCGCCATGCCAGCGCTGTTGTTGCTCAAGGACGGCCGCAGTGCCGTGCTGCTGGGCTGGGTCGGTGACAATCAGGCGCGGTTGCTGCTCAGCGAAAGTGATGGCGGTGAGGTGACCATCAGCCGCGAACTGCTGGCCGATGACTACAGTGGCAAGGTGTTCTTCGCCCAGCCGCAGCATAAATTTGACGTTAACCACGGCACGCTGATTCCTCGGGCGCGTTCGTGGTTTCGCGACACCCTCAAGCGGTCCCGCTGGCTGTATGCCGATGCCATTGCCGCGAGCCTGCTGATCAACATCATCGCCATGGCCGCGCCACTGTTCGTGATGAACGTCTACGACCGCGTGGTGCCGAACCAGGCCGAATCGACCCTGTGGGTATTGGCCGTTGGTATCACCGGCGCCTATGTCTTCGACCTGATCCTCAAGATGCTGCGTAGCCTGTGTCTGGATCTGGCGGGCAAGAAAACCGACCTGATCATCTCGGCGACGCTGTTCGAGCGCATCGTCGGTATGTCCATGAAGTACCGCCCGGCGCGGGTCGGCAGCTTTGCCCAGAACATCCATGAGTTCCAGAGCCTGCGGGATTTCCTCGCTTCGCTGACCCTCACCAGCCTGATCGACCTGCCGTTCACCCTGCTGATCTTCATGGTCATCGCGATTATCGGCGGGCACCTGGTGTGGATTCCGGTGCTGGCATTCCCGATTGCCTTGCTGATCGGCTACGCCTTGCAAAAGCCCTTGGTGGCAACCATGGAACGCACCATGGCCCTGGGCGCCGAGCGCCAATCCAGCCTGATCGAAACCCTGGCCGGCCTGGACGCGGTGAAGGTCAACAACGCCGAGAGCGAGCGCCAGTACCAGTGGGAACAGACAATCGGCACCCTCAGCCGCCTCGAACTGCGGGTGAAGATGCTGTCCGGGCTGGCGATGAACATCACCTTGCTGATCCAGCAATTGGCCGGGGTGATCATGATCGTCTTCGGCGTTTACCTGATCATCGCCGGCAACCTGAGCATGGGCGGGCTGGTGGCCTGCTACATGCTCAGTGGCCGCGCCCTCAGCCCACTGGCGTCGCTGTCGGGCCTGTTGACCCGCTACCAGCAGGCGCGGGTGACCATGACCTCCGTCGACCAGATGATGGAGCTGCCCCAAGAGCGCAATTTCGACGAGCGCCCGCTCAGCCGCAAGGTGTTGCAGGGCGCCATTGAATGCCGTCAGTTGAACTTCACCTACCCGAACCAGCAGAACCCCGCGCTGAAGAACATCAACCTGGTGATCAAGCCGGGCGAGAAAATCGGCATCATCGGTCGCAGCGGCTCGGGCAAGAGTTCCCTGGCCAAGTTGCTGGTGGGGCTTTATCAACCCGATGACGGCGCCTTGCTAGTGGACGGCGTGGACATCCGCCAGATCGACGTCAGCGAGCTGCGCTACAACATTGGCTACGTGCCCCAGGACATCCAGCTGCTGGCCGGCACCCTGCGGGACAACCTGACCTCCGGCGCCCGTTACGTCGAAGATGAACTGGTGCTCCAGGCCGCGGAACTGGCGGGCGTGCATGAGTTCGCGCGCCTGCATCCGCAGGGCTATGAACTGCAGGTCGGTGAGCGCGGACAAAACCTGTCCGGTGGCCAGCGCCAGAACGTCGCCCTGGCCCGCGCATTGCTGCTCAACCCGCCCATCCTGTTGCTGGACGAACCCACCAGCGCCATGGACAACACGGGTGAAGAACGCTTGAAACAGCGCCTGGCCGCCGTGGTGGAAAACAAGACCGTGTTGTTGGTGACGCACCGGGCATCCTTGCTGTCGTTGGTGGA
Source organism: Pseudomonas sp. NFACC05-1 (assembly GCF_900100135.1). NCBI lineage: Bacteria > Pseudomonadati > Pseudomonadota > Gammaproteobacteria > Pseudomonadales > Pseudomonadaceae > Pseudomonas > Pseudomonas sp. NFACC05-1. The sequence continues at coordinate 4,891 of NZ_FMTR01000003.1, forward strand.
CCGCCTATTGGTGATCGACCGTGGACAGATCCTTGCCGACGGCCCGAAAGCCGCCGTCATGGAAGCGTTGAAGAAGGGGCAGATCAGTGTTGCTTAAATCAGGTTTCAGGGGCGCTGTGGGCCGCTATTTCAAAGGCTCCGACTCGCTGCACGGCCAACCGCTGCCCGAAGTCAACAAGGCGCTGATCGAGGACGCTCCCCGGGTGGTGCGCTTGACGATCTGGGGCATCATCGGCTTCTTTGTGTTCCTGGCGCTGTGGGCCAACTTCGCCGTGATCGACGAAGTGACCAAGGGCGACGGCAAGGCGATTCCCTCGTCCAAGATCCAGAAAGTCCAGAACCTGGAAGGCGGCATCGTCGCTGAGCTGTTCGTCAAGGAAGGGCAGATCGTCGAAGCCGGCGCACCGTTGATTCGCCTGGACGACACCCGCTTTGTCTCCAATGTCGGCGAAACCGAGGCCGATCGCCTGTCCATGCTGTTGCGGGTCGAGCGCCTGAGTGCCGAGGTCGATGACCGGCCGCTGAACTTCCCGGCCGATGTGCTCAAGGCGGTGCCGGGCCAGGCCGCCAGCGAGGAGTCGCTGTACATCAGCCGCCGCCAGCAGTTGCACGATGAAATCGGCGGCTTGCAGGAGCAGTTGATCCAGCGCCAGCAGGAACTGCGCGAATTCGTGTCCAAGCAGGCGCAATACCGCTCAGGCCTGGCGCTGCAACGCCAGGAAATCAACATGTCCGAGCCGCTGGTGGCCCAGGGCGCGGTATCGCCGGTGGAAGTGCTGCGGCTCAAGCGCGCCGAGGTCGAGACCCGTGGGCAACTGGACGCCACGACGCTGGCGATCCCGCGTGCCGAATCGGCGATCAAGGAAGTGCAGCGCAAGATCGACGAGACGCGCGGCAAGTTCCGCAGCGATGCCCTGACCCAGCTCAATGAAGCACGCACCGACCTGAACAAGGCCCAGGCCACCGGCAAAGCCCTGGAAGACCGGGTGAGCCGGACCCTGGTGACGTCGCCCGTGCGCGGCATCGTCAACAAGTTGCTGGTGAACACCATCGGCGGCGTGATCCAGCCCGGCAGCGACCTGGTGGAAATCGTGCCGCTGGACGATACCATCCTGGTGGAGGCGAAAATTCGTCCCCAGGACATCGCCTTCCTGCACCCCGGCCAGGACGCCACGGTGAAATTCACCGCATACGACTACACCATCTACGGCGGGATGAAAGCCAAGCTGGAACAGATCGGCGCCGACACCATCACCGATGAAGACAAGAAGACTACTTACTACATCATCAAGCTGCGCACCGAACGCAGCCACCTGGGCACTGATGAAAAACCGCTGCTGATCATTCCGGGCATGGTGGCGTCGGTGGACATCATCACCGGCAAGAAAACCGTGCTCAGCTACCTGCTCAAACCCATCATCAAGGCCCGGGCCGAGGCGCTGCACGAGCGGTAGAGTCCCAATAGCTCGGGCCGGCGCCATCTCTGTGGCGAGGGGATTTATCCCCGTTGGGCTGCGCAGCAGCCCCAAATTGGCTGAATGTAACCAAGCCTGACACGCCGAGGTGGTAGGTTTTAGGGCTGCTTCGCAGCCCAACGGGGATAAATCCCCTCGCCACAGGAGGCGGTGAAAACTCTAAGCCATATCGTTATTCATTAACGGTATTTAAATTTCAATTCTTATACCCTTAAAGTCATCCCCCTGCGTACCTGCCGACCAATCGGCGCGCCGCACGACACAAACCAACACGGTAACGCCGTGAGTTTTGATCGAGTGCGCGCCTGTTCAAGCGCGCCGTGCGTGGGAGTGATGTATGTCAGCCGTCTCTTATTCTCCGGATTCCCTTACCCCAAGCGCCGCGAACATCGCGCCGCAGACGTTCGAAATCCGTCCGTTCATCGAAGCCGTTGGCGCCGAGATCATTGGGCTGGACCTGTCCCGACCGATCAACGACCAGGACTTCGCCCGCATCCATCGCGCCCACCTGGATCATCACGTGGTGGTGTTCCGCGACCAGCAAATTACCCCGGAACAGCACATCGCCTTCAGCCGCCGTTTTGGCGTGCTGCAAATCCATGTGCTCAAGCAGTTCCTGCTGGCCGGGCATCCGGAGATCCTCATCGTCTCCAACATCATCGAAAACGGCCAATCCGTCGGCCTCGGCGATGCCGGCAAATTCTGGCATTCGGACCTCTCCTATAAAGAACTGCCCAGCCTCGGCTCGATGCTCCACGCTCAGGAATTGCCTAACGAAGGCGGCGACACGCTGTTTGCCGACATGCACAAAGCCTGGGAGGGCTTGCCCGAAGCGTTGCGCAAAGCGGTGGAAGGGCGTTCGGCGGCGCATTCCTACACGGCGCGCTACAGCGAAACCAAATTCGAAGGCAACTGGCGCCCGACGCTAACGCCGGAGCAACTGGCCCAGGTGGCCGAAGTGGTGCATCCCATCGTGCGCACCCACCCGGAAACCGGGCGCAAGGCGTTGTTCGTCAGCGAGGGCTTCACCACCCGCATCGTCGGCTTGCCGGAGGACGAAAGCCAAGCGCTGCTGGCCGAGCTGTATGCCCACAGCGTGCTGCCGCAGAACATCTATCGCCATCAATGGCAGCCCCATGACCTGGTGTTCTGGGACAACCGCTCGCTGATCCACCTGGCCGCCGGTTGCCCGAGCCATCTGCGCCGCAAGCTGTACCGCACCACCATCCAGGGCGACGCCCCTTTCTGATCGGCTGCGCCTGGCGCAAAGAGCTTGGAGAATCACCATGTCCAAACGCATCGCTTTTGCACCGCTGGCCGCCGCCATCGGCCTGGGCTTCGGTTTGTTGGCTGGCAGCCTGGTCACGCCGGCCAGCGCCCACGCCGAGGGCGAGATTCGGATCGCCGAGCAGTTCGGCATCGTTTACCTGTTGCTGAACGTGGTCCGCGACCAGCAATTGATCGAGAAGCACGGCAAGGAGGAGGGCATCGACATCAAGGTCGATTGGACTCAACTGTCCGGCGGCGCGGCGGTCAACGATGCGTTGCTGTCTGGCTCCATCGACATTGCCGGGGCCGGCGTCGGGCCGTTGTTGACGGTCTGGGACCGCACCCGTGGCAAGCAGAACGTCAAGGCCGTGGCCTCCCTGGGCAACTTCCCTTATTACCTGTTGAGCAACAACCCGAACATCAAGACCATCGCCGACTTCACCGAGAAGGACCGCATCGCGGTGCCAGCGGTGGGTGTTTCGGTGCAGTCGCGCTTCCTGCAATACGCCGCCGCGAAGCAGTGGGGCGACAAGGACTTCAATCGCCTCGACAAGTACACCTTGGCCGTTCCTCACCCGGATGCCACGGCGGCATTGATCGCCGGCGGCACCGAGTTGACCGGGCACTTTTCCAACCCGCCGTTCCAGGACCAGGCCCTGCAAAACCCCAGTGTCCACGTGGTGCTCAATTCCTATGACGTACTCGGTCCGAACTCGCCCACGGTGCTGTTTGCCACCGAGAAATTCCGCGATGAGAACCCGAAGACCTACAAGGCATTCGTCGAGGCACTGACCGAAGCGGCCGAGTTTGCCCAGAACGACAAAGGCGCGGCGGCGGATACCTACCTGCGGGTGACCCAGGCCAAGATCGACCGGGCGACCTTGCTGAAAATCATCGATAACCCGCAGATCGAATTCACCGTCAGCCCGAAAAACACTTACCCGCTGGCCGAGTTTCTTTACCGCGTCGGTGCGATCAAGAACAAACCGGCGTCATGGGAGGATTATTTCTTCCAGGATGCCAAACCGTTGCAGGGGAGCTGATTGTCATGAATGCGCTTTTGCAAGGCCACGCGGCCAGCAACCCCACCTCTAGCGGTACCGCGTTGTTGTCGGTGGATAACGTCAGCCTGGAATACCGCACCCCGCAGCGTGTGGTGCGGGCGACGCACCAGGTGAGTTTCGAAGTCGATCCGGCGGACCGTTTCGTATTGCTCGGCCCCTCCGGCTGCGGCAAGTCCACCTTGCTCAAGGCCATTGGTGGTTTCATCGCCCCGTGCGAAGGCGAGATTCGCTTGCAAGGCCAAACCGTCAGCGCGCCGGGGCCGGACCGGATCGTGGTGTTCCAGGAGTTCGACCAACTGCCGCCCTGGAAAACCGTAAAGCAGAACGTGATGTTCGCGCTGTTGGCGTCTGGCACGCTCAAGCGTCGCGAAGCCGAGGAGCGGTCGCTGCATTACCTGGACAAGGTTGGTCTGGCGGCGTTTGCCGATGCGTATCCCCATACGTTGTCCGGCGGCATGAAAGCTCGCGTCGCGATTGCCCGGGCGCTGGCGATGCAGCCGAAAATCCTCTTGATGGATGAGCCCTTCGCGGCCCTCGATGCCCTGACCCGGCGCAAAATGCAGGAAGAGTTGCTGCTGCTCTGGGAAGAGGTGCGCTTCACGCTGCTGTTCGTCACCCACTCGATCGAAGAGGCGTTGGTGGTGGGCAATCGCATCCTGCTGCTGTCACCGCACCCCGGGCGTGTGCGGGCCGAAGTCCACAGCCATCAATACGATCTGCATAGCCTCGGTGGCGTGGGGTTCCAGCATACGGCGCGGCGGATTCATGGCTTGCTGTTCAATGAAGGCCAGCCGCTTGAAGCCGAGCGTGAGCTGGATTTCACCGACATTCGTATCGCGTACTGAGGGGAACATTCCATGAGCCATTTGTCGCCCGCGCGCGAAGAATATGAAGTCGACCTGCAACCTTTGACCCACGTGCCGCTGGAGCGGGAGCTGCCCCTCGGCCAGCGCCTCTGGCAACAGGGCTGGCTGCGCAAGAGCCTGATCCTGTTGCTGCTGGCGGTGGTGTGGGAAGCCGTGGCCCGCTACCAGAACAACGACCTGCTGCTACCGGGCTTCCTGCAAACCGCCAACGCGTTGTACGACGGTTTACTCAGCGGCGAGCTGCTGGGCAAGGTGTGGATTTCCCTGGTGGTGCTGATCAAGGGCTACCTGCTGGGCATCGTCCTGGCGTTCGGCCTGACCACCCTGGCGGTGTCGACCCAACTGGGCCGCGACCTGCTCAGCACCCTGACATCGATGTTCAACCCGTTGCCGGCCATCGCCCTGTTGCCGTTGGCGCTGCTGTGGTTTGGCCTGGGGCAGAACAGCCTGATTTTCGTGCTGGTGCATTCGGTGCTGTGGGCGCTGGCGTTGAACATGTATGCAGGGTTTCTCGGCGTGTCGGAAACGCTGCGCATGGCTGGGCGCAACTACGGGCTCAAGGGCCTGCGTTTTGTGCTGTTTATCCTGATCCCGGCGGCGTTGCCATCGATTCTCGCCGGGCTGAAAATCGGCTGGGCCTTCGCCTGGCGCACCCTCATCGCCGCCGAACTGGTGTTCGGCGCCACCAGCGGCAAAGGTGGCCTGGGCTGGTACATCTTCCAGAACCGCAACGAGCTGTACACCGACAAGGTGTTTGCCGGGTTGGCGGTGGTGATTTTGATTGGGTTGCTGGTGGAGAACCTGGTGTTCGACAGTTTGGAGCGGGTGACGGTGAAGCGTTGGGGGATGCAGCGGTAAAAAAGAAGCTGGCTTACTCAGAATCAGCCCCAAAATTCCTATACGAATTAAACTGGTCAACCCGGTTGGAACGGAGTTGTTCGGCTTGAGCAGCTAGATTGAACTCACGTTCTGTCTCCAGGTTTCTCTTGGCTGCTTCGTTTGCAAGCGTGAGATGTTCGTTGGATGGTTTGGTACTTTTAAGCTTCGTCATGTAGGTGCGGCCGTGTTCTTGATTCCGTAATTTGGTACTCGGGATTTTCGAAGTGCGCGTCGTGGCGGAAGGAGGCAGTGTTTCTCGAGTGAGGAGTTTTCGAAGTTCAGTCGACATCTTTTTCTGTGTCCCCCCTATAACGAGCTTACTGACTTCATTTCGTGCTCGATTTACGCCGCTGAAAATAGTTGAGACCGCGCTATTGACAGAGTTTGCGGCACTGGTAGCGCGTGTCATGGCAGTTCGCAGCCCGCCAATGAACTTCAGTATAAAGCTCGAAGCCCAGCCCAAATAGTGCCCCGTCGGATCCGAGTTCATCACCGGTTCCCCACCGCAATACATATACGCATTCAGCCCACCTTTACCAAACGGGCTCAAACTGTCCGGGCTATGAAAGCGCATCAGCCGTGGGTTGTAGACGCGGTAGCCATTACCCAAAAAGTACCATTGAGGTATTGCTTCGCGCCGTTCGCCATTGAAACCCAACTGGGATATGACCCCATGTTGTGCTGATTGATGACCGTACGGGGAGTACGCAATGCGATTGGGGTTACTCGCGTCGAGTTCAGCAAGTACCGAATTTTTGAGATCCACTGCCAGCAACACCGTCCGCGGCTGGCTCGGCTTCTCTTGATCGTTCGGTCTGCTTTGAGTCATACGAAACACTCGCAAGCGTGAGGCTCGAAACTGTTGGCTTTAGTTCTACACCTCTGGCGCCGGTTGGAGAACTATCAGAACTGCTAGTTGTTCCACATTCCACCCCAGGAGCAAGCTCCTGGAGGGAAAATACTGGCAGCTCGAACCCGTGGCGAGGGAGCTTGCTCCCGCTGGCCTGCGAAGCAGGCCCCTGCGTTTCTTCAGGCGGACCGCGTTGCCGGGTTTTGCGACTGCTGCGCAGTCGAGCGGGAGCAAGCTCCCTCGCCACGGGTTCTGGGTTGTCTGGGCTGGCGTCATCGCGAGCAAGCTCGCTCCCACAGTTGACGGGCGTTGATCTCGATATCTCAGTCGACACAAAACCCCTGTGGGAGCGAGCTTGCTCGCGATGGCGGTTTTCAATCCACCACAGGAATGTCAGCCCGAAGCCTGGACCTCAAGCCGATCCATCGCCCGCTCCACCAATAAATGCACCCCATCGGCCATGCGGCTGATCGCCAGGATGACACTGCGGCGGCTGCCTTCAACGTCATCCGCCAGGTCGGCGGCGATGGCGCTGATGGACAGCAGGTCTTCGGAGGCATTGGCCAGCAGGGTTTCGGTGTCGATGTCCGGGGCGACCATGAAGAGGTGGGCGGTTTGGGTTTTGCCCGAGGTTTCATCGGCCGGTTTGGGATTGAGGTAATAGTCGAGAACGCGCTCGGCGGTTTCGTCGAGTTTTTTGGTTTTCGAGGATTTGTCAGAGCTGATGCCAGGATCGCCTGGCGGATTTGGTGTCACTTTGAACATGTTGTGAAGCTCCATCTGTAGTGTTGGAACTGACACTCTTTCGCTTGCACGCAAATGAGGTGGCAGTTGTACGCAGGTGTGCAAGACCGGGCAGACGGAACCCCGGCAGACTCTTCCTTACGGAAAAATCTCCCACGCACAACCGCCATAAAAAACCTTGATCAAGGCTGATAGCGATGTGCGACGTCTTTTACCCGGACTTGCACGTCCGTGTCACCGTTTTTTCAGTGACAAACCCAGACTAGCGGCGGGCCCGAAGCCGAACAAGTTCACCAACATCGCTACAACTTGAAGGAAATCTCCTAGGACCTGTTGCTTACTGAAATGGAACACCGAACCTGTGGCGAGGGGATTTATCCCCGTTGGGCTGCGCAGCAGCCCTGAAACCAGTCTCCTCGGTGTGTCAGGCTGCGGGTGTTCAGCCATTTGGGGCTGCTGCGCAGCCCAGCGGGGATAAATCCCCTCGCCACAATTGCGTTCGGCTTGGGTGTGGGGAACGCCTCAGGTGCTCAGGCGGTGGATTTATTTATCGTTGGCCGGCCCGTTAGCCAGATAAAGCCACCTCCTTTTCCATTAGACTTGCGACCCTCCCGCAAGCCTTCAGGACACGGAATGCCAGTCCCTCAAAGCACCCTTCGCAAAGCCCTGGTCGTTTGGCTCTATGCCGCCGCCCTGATGCATCTGCTTGCCGGCGTCACCCTGAGCTGGGCAGGCCATTCGGGCTTGCTCGATGGCTACCTGCAAAACATCGAACAGGCCTTCTGGGGCGCCGCCGCGGTGCCCGCGACGGCCAGGGCACAACAGGTCTGGTGGCTGGCCTTGTTCGGCGCCACGTTGCAAAGCTATGCGTTGTACATGCTCGCCCTCGTGCACATTGGCAATCGACTGAAGCGCGCCATGCCTTGGGGTTGGATCATCGCCGGCATCTTGCTCTGGGCGCCCCAGGACATGCTGATTTCTGTCCAGGCACGGGTCTGGTCGCACCTGTGGTTCGACAGCCTGGCACTGCTCGTTTTATTGCCGCCGCTGTTTTGGCTCTATCGCCACGACCGCCGCACCTCCCTGACTGACAACGCGTCGAGTGATGCAAACCATGCCTGACTTTTCACTGCTGGACTGGGCCATCACCCTGCTGATTGCCCAAGCGATCCTCGGTGCGCTGGATACCCTGTATCACCACGAACTGACCGTCGCCTTGCCCTATCGCCACAGTGCCCGGCTGGAGCTCTCTATCCACGCCCTGCGCTCGTGCTTCTACGGGGTCCTGTTCCTGGGCATGGCGCACTTGGCCTTCGAGGGGACGTGGGCGATCGTCATCGCGCTGCTGTTCGCGCTGGAGATCGGCCTGACGCTCTGGGATTTCGTGGTCGAGGACCGGACCCGCAAGTTGCCCGCCATCGAGCGCATCATGCACACGGTGCTGGCGGTCAACGGCGGGGCCTTCTTCGCGTTGTACGGCGTGCAACTGGCGCAATGGGCGAATTTGCCGACCGGCCTGAGCGCGATCGAGCTGGGCTGGCGCGGTTGGTTGCTGACCTTGTTCGCCATCGGGGTCACGGCCTCGGGGATTCGCGACGGGTTGGCGGCCTTGCGCATGCAGCGCGCGGGCAAGCCCGCCAACCCGTTTGCCGGTGGCGCCTACAAGCGCGTGCTGGTGACCGGGGGCACCGGGTTTATCGGCGAGACACTGGTCAATCAACTGCTCGATGCCGGGCACACGGTCAGCGTGCTGGCTCGCGATCCATTGAAAGCGGCCTATCTGTTCGACGGCCGCGCCCGGTGCCTGCGTTCGTTGGGCAAACTGGGCCATGACGAAACCTTCGATGTGGTGATCAACCTGGCAGGCGCACCGGTGGCCGGGCCGCGCTGGAGTCCCAAGCGTCAGGCGCAACTCATCGCCAGTCGGGTCAATACCACTGAAGCCTTGATGACCTGGTTGAAAAACGCCCGGCACAAACCGGCGTTGTGGATACAGGCCTCGGCCGTCGGTTTTTACGGCGTGCGTGACGCCAGCGAAAGTCTCGATGAAAGTGCCGCCCAGGGTGATGGTTTCATGGCTGAACTCTGTGTGCGTTGGGAAGCCTCAGCCCGGCCCGCCACTGAGTTGGGCGTGCGCCAGGTGGTGATGCGCCTGGGCGTGGTGTTTGGCCCGGGCGGCGCGTTGCTGCCGTTGCTGATTCCGTTTCGCCTGGGGTTCGGCGGGCGGATGGGCGATGGTCGGCAGATCATGAGTTGGGTGCACCGCGACGACGTCATCCAAGTGATCGCCCGGGCTTTCGATGACGAAAGCCTGAGCGGCACCTACAACCTGGTGGCGCCAGAAACGGTCAGTCAGGCGCTGTTCGCCGAAAGCGTCGGCAAGGTACTCAAGCGTCCGGTGTGGTTCCACATTCCTGCCGCGCCGGTGCGTGCCCTGGCTGGCGAGATGGCCCAGCTGTTTTTCGACGGCCAGCGCGTGGTGCCCAATCGTCTCGTCGAGGCCGGTTATACGTTCCGGTACCCGACCCTCGACGCTGCCTTGCGCGACCTGGCCTGAGGAGCGCCCATGAGCAAGCCCCGGATGTACCTGCTGGCCGGCAACGGAAGCGCCGCCGATTGGTGGGACGACGCGTTGCCGCATTTTCAGCACCACGACGTGGTGCCGCTGGAGCTGCCTGGCTTTGGTAACAACCCTCAGGCCCCCTGCGAAGACCTGGCGGCCTACGCCCAGGCGTTGCTGGCGGCAACGGACAAGGGCAGCGCGATCATGGCGGTCGGGGTCAACGCCTTGCTGGTGCTGCACGCCTTGCAACGTCAGCCGGGGCATTTTTGTCGCAGTGTGTTGTTGGCGCCGGTTGGTGCTTTTTTGTGGCAACGACGGCTGCCGGCGTTGATGTCGCCACTGCCGATTCGCAAGACCATTCACTGGCTGCTCTCGAACAAGCCGACGCTGTTTGCCCACAAATTCTCCCGCCAGACCTGGACGCCCGCGCAGTACCAGCGCATGGGCGCCGGCTATGCTCGCTGCCGCGCCTTTGTGCCGCTCTGGGATCAGTTGCGTGCGGACACCGCACTGCCGCTGCTGGAATGGATCACCGACCCGGTCGAACTGGTCTGGGGCGATCAGGACAAGGTGCTGGGCGTCGCCCAGGCGGCGGCCTGGTCGGCCATTCTTGCCCGTGCCGATTTGACCATCAGCCTGAAACCCGGTTGGGGCCACTACCCGTGGATCGATGCGCCGGCCGAGTTCGCCGCATGGCTGGAGTCGGGCGAGCGTGGGTTCGTCGCGCACACCAAGGGTGGCCGCTTGCGTCTGGCGGAACTGGCCGGGCAGGCGGTGCCTGCGGCGCTGTCGCTCAACGATTGCCATGATCCGCGCTTGCCGGCGTTCCTGAGCAGTCAACCGGACGCTATCTGGGCGGTGCGTTCCTCCAGCTACGGCGAGGACCAGGCCGACGCGGCGAATGCCGGCCTGAGCACCACGTTCCTGCGTGAACCGACGCACAACGTGCCGGCGCGCATTGTCGAGTTGAGTGCGGCAGGTGTCGAGGAAGTGGTGGTGCAGCGCTTCATCGCACCACGGTTGTCCGGGATTGCCTTCGTGCGCCACCTGTCCGTCGAACTGGAATGGGTCGAAGGTCACCTGGAGTCGTTGGCCGATGGTCAGGTGAGCCCCGAGCGGGCGATCCTTTCCCGCCTCGGCGCGTCGTGGAGCAGCGGCACATTCAAGCCCGCCCATGGCCTGACCGAAGACGTGCTATGGCGTTTCCTGCAAGGCGTGCTGCGGGTCTTCCACTACGTACCCGGCGACGTTGAATGGGCCTGGGACGGCACGCAACTCTGGCTGCTGCAATACCGGCCGATCAGCGACTACGGCTGGCGCCGCCACCTGACCGCCGCCAACATCGCCGAGATCCTGCCGCCGCAACCCAGCGTGTTGGTGGAGTACGCCCAGCGCCGCGCGGCGGCGAGTATTCCGGCGATCATGGCGCGTTGGGACTCGCGGGTGTTACAGGACAGCGAGCCGTTCACGGCGGTGTTTGGCGGCGCGTCGTACATCAACAACGACCTGTTTCTCGCCCGGCTGGCCGACTGGGGCATCAGTGCCAGCAGTTACGCCGGCGAGGTTGGCGGCGCGACACCGCACCTGCCTTGGCGGCCACTGTGCCTGCTGCGTTCGCTGCCGTTGTTCCTGCGCATGCAACGCATCGCTCGTGGGCATCTGCTCACGCTCGAACACGGCTTGCGGCGCTTCGACCCGGAGCTGTTCGAACTGACCACACAAGGCGCCGACGGCCAGCAACTAGCCGACTGGTTCACCCGCTTCTACGTGTTCGTGGTGCAAGGCAACCTGTGCATCGCCAGCGCGTTGGCCAGCAGCGGCGGCGACCTGTTGGGGCGCCCACCGACCGCCTATGACGACCTTGAACACAGCCCCCATCGCCTGCCGTGGGAAACCGACCCGGCGACGCCACGCCCGGTGCCGACCGAGTTGCCCTTGCAAGCCTTCCCACAATGGCCCCTGGCGATTCGTGCTGCCCATTCGACGGGTCTGCCGGGCTTACGCGGTTACTACCTGCAAGTGCGCGAATGGTATCGCGACAACCTGATGCGGATGTTCTTCCGCCTGCATCACGCCATGCCGACGGCTGACCGAGCCCATTGGTTCGCGCCGCACCCGGACATCCGCACCCGCGATGGCAGCTTCTGGCAGGACGGTCGTGAAGGCACCGAGCAGGCCAGCGGCTTCATGATTTATCCGGGGCAGGCCCGCGGGATTCTGGGTGAGGACATTCTGCTTGAAGACACGTTGGACCCTGGTCGCCACGCACACTATCAAAGCGCCCGGGCGGTGATTGCGCGAATGGGTGGGCGTTTGTCCCACGGCTCGACGTTGCTGCGTGAGTTGCGCAAACCCTCGGCGGTGTTGCCGCAGGTGGATGTGGGTTGGTTGGGGCGTGAGGTGGTGTATTGCGATGGGGAGCTGAGGTTGGTGGAGTAGGCAGCGCGAAGGCTGTCGATCACGGAACCTGTGGCGAGGGAGCTTGCTCCCGCTGGGTTGCGTAGCGACCCCAAGCCGTTTGAATGCGATCTGCCTGACACACCGAGGCGCCAGGGTTTGGGACTGCTGCGCAGTCCAGCGGGAGCAAGCTCCCTCGCCACAGGGGTGAGTTCAATTCAGGGGCTGTTCTCAATCCCCAGAAACGAAAAAACCGGCCGAAGCCGGTGTTTTCACCCCAACGGCCAGAGAATTTAATCTCTGCGTACGGGGTTGAGTGAGTGAATCGTTGGTGGAGTAGGCAGCGTGATCTGCGTCGATCACGGAACCTGTGGCGAGGGAGCTTGCTCCCGCTGGGTTGCGTAGCGACCCCAAGCAATTTGAATGCGATCTGCCTGACACACCGAGGCGCCAGGGTTTGGGACTGCTGCGCAGTCCAGCGGGAGCAAGCTCCCTCGCCACAGGGGTGAGTTCAATTCAGGGGCTGTTCTCAATCCCCAGAAACGAAAAAACCGGCCGAAGCCGGTGTTTTCACCCCAACGGCCAGAGAATTTAATCTCTGCGTACGGGGTTGAGTGAGTGAATCGTTGGTGGAGTAGGCAGCGTGATCTGCGTCGATCACGGAACCTGTGGCGAGGGAGCTTGCTCCCGCTGGGTTGCGTAGCGACCCTAAGCAATTTGAATGCGATCTGCCTGACACCCCGAGGCGCCAGGTTTTGGGACTGCTGCGCAGTCCAGCGGGAGCAAGCTCCCTCGCCACAGGGCGTGTATGACCACCAAATTTCTCGCCTCCCTTGACGCCCCCCACCGCTGTCGTAGACTCCGCCCATCCGTCAGGGAGTAACGGTCATGCGACGTTTGAGTAGTTGGGTTGTGGGATTGACCTTTGTAGCGTGCACGGTTCAGGCACAAACGCCTGCTGCCGACGATCCTTTGCTGGAAAGCAGTGTCACGGCCAGTGCGCCGAGTGGCAACGAGGCGCGAGGGGTGCTGCGGGCGCGGGACCAGGCGGTGCTGGCCAGCGAGTTGGCCGGGCGTATCGTCGAGTTGCCGTTCAGTGAGGGCGAGTCGTTCAAGAAGGGCGACACCCTGGCGCGTTTCGATTGCTCGGCGTATCAGGCCCAGCTCAACGCGGCCCAGGCGGCCAGCCGGGGTGCTGGTGAGGAATTGGCGCATAACCGGCAACTGGCGCAATTGAAATCAGTCGGGCGTTTTGAGGTGTCGCGGGCCGAGGCCCGGCTCAATGAGACCCAGGCACAGTCCCAGGTGTATCAGGTTCAGGTCAAGCGCTGCAGCGTGGTCGCACCCTTCGATGGTCAGGTGGTGGCGCGCAAGGTCCAGCGTTATGAAAGCGTGGCCGCTGGGGCGCCGTTGCTCGATGTGGTGGACAACCGCACCCTGGAAATCCATCTGCTGGTGCCGTCGCGCTGGATGAACCGGCTCAAGCCCGGCCAGCCTTTCACGTTTATTCCCGATGAAACCGGCAAGCCATTGCAAGCGACGGTCAAGCGCTTGGGCGCGCGCATCGATGAGGGTAGCCAGACCTTGCTGCTGGTGGCGACCTTGCCGGATGCCACGGGGCTGTTGTCCGGCATGAGTGGTACCGCGCGTTTCGCGGAGCCCAAGTGAACGCGCCGATCACCGGCAACGCCGAGCAGGTGTTCGCCCGCTTCCTCGACCTGGAGCGCCAGACGCGTGCTGCACGTACCCCGGCGCAACTGAGCTACAGCCTGGTCAACGACGGTCAGGCCCTGTTCGGCTTTCGCCATGCCGCGCTATTGATCGCCGGCAAGGTCCAGGCCGTGACGGGCGTCAGCGCCGTGGAGCCGAACGCACCGTTTGTGGCGTTCGTCGAACAGGCGGTGGCGCAGTCGTTCAAGCAGGGGGTACTGAATCAGGCCCGGGTGATCGCCGCCGAGGGGGTGGGCGAATCCATCCGGGCTGACTGGCAAAGCCTGTCCGCCGGGCAGGTGTTCTGGCTGCCGTTGATCGATCATCAAGGCCAGGTGTTCGGCGGCTTATGGCTGGCCCGCGACCTGCCATGGACCCCTGCCGAGCAAGTACTGTTATCGCAACTGGGCGACACCTACAGCCATGCGTGGCTGGCGCTGCAACCGCGCAAGCCGTGGCGTCTGCGTTGGACGCGCAAGCGCCAGGTCGCCCTGGTGGCGGTGTTGCTGCTGGGCTTGCTGATCCCGGTGCGCCAGTCCGTGTTGGCCCCGGCCGAAGTGGTGCCATTGGGCGGGCAGGTGGTGGCGGCGCCGTTGGATGGGGTGATTGCCGAGTTCCTGGTCAAGCCCAACCAGACGGTCAAGAACGGCGACCTGCTGCTGCGTTTCGAAAGCACCAGCCTCAAGGCCCAGGCCGATGTGGCCGAGCGTGCGTTGGGCGTGGCTGAGGCCGAACTCAAGGCCAATTCCCAGCGTTCGTTTGTCGACGCTGAATCCAGTTCGAAGATTGACTTGCTGGCCGCCCGCGTCGAACAGAAGCGGGCCGAGCGCAACTACGCGCTTGAGCTGCTCAAGCGCAGCGAAGTCCGCGCCGAGCGCGACGGCATTGCGGTATTTGCCGACGCCGAGCGTTGGCTCGGCAAGCCCGTGCAGACCGGCGAGCGACTGATGGAAATCGCCGACCCGAACCAGGCCGAGTTGCGTATTGAATTGGCAGTGGGCGACGCGATTGCCCTGGAGCCCGGTGCGCAAGTGGCGTTGTTTCTCGACAGCGACCCGTTGCAGCGGCACCTGGCCTGGCTCGAGCGCTCGGCCTATGAAGCGCAGCCTACCGCCGCCGGGCAGTTGGCGTACCGGTTGGACGCGCGTTTCGATGCCACGGCGCCGCGCATCGGCCTGCGGGGCACGGCGAAGGTCTTTGGCGACCGCGCGCCGCTGGCGTTGTACCTGCTGCGTCGGCCACTGGCCGGCCTGCGCCAGAGCGTAGGCCTGTAGCATGGACTTGCCGAGCCTGCGGCCGGACCTGCAGTTGTCCGCGGCGGCGCCGGACCCGGACGGTTCGCCGCAGTGGACCTTGGCCGATCCGGTGCGAGGGCGCTATTTCAAGCTTGGCGCGGCGGCCATGCGCATGTTGCGGCACTGGTCCCTGGGCGATCCGGAGCAGGTGCTGCAAGCCGCAAACCGCGAGCCGGGCCTGCCGCTCAATGGCGAGTCGCTGGAGCAACTGCTGGGTTTCTTGCGCGGCCATGACCTGATCAGCGCAATGGACCCACAACAGCGCGACAGTTACCTCTTCAAGACTGCCGCACAACGCCAGAGCCTGTGGCAGATCCTGCTGCATCAATACCTGTTTTTCCGCATCCCGCTGTGGCGCCCGGACGCCTTTCTCAACCGGGCCTGGCCCTGGTTGGCGCGGTTCGGCCCCGGGATCCTGCGCTATGGCCTGCCGCTGACCCTGGGCCTCGGCATCTTCCTGGTGTCGCGGGACTGGCAGCGCTTCATCGCGACGTTTCCGCACCTGTTCAGCCTGGGCGGTGCGCTGGCCTTCGGGGCGGCGTTGCTCTTCGCCAAGCTGTGCCATGAGTTCGGCCATGCCTTCATGGCCAAGCGCGCCGGTTGCCGCGTGCAAAGCATGGGCGTGGCGTTCATGGTGCTGTTGCCAATGTTCTATACCGACGTCAGCGACGCCTGGCGGATCAACGATCGTCGCGCGCGGTTGCTGATCGGTGCCGGCGGCGTCCTGGCCGAATTGTTGCTGGCGTGCATCGCGCTGCTGGCCTGGTCGCTGCTGCCCGACGGACCGGCGCGCACGGCGGCGTTCATGCTGGCCAGCGCCACCTGGATCACCACGCTGATCATCAACTTGAACCCGTTCATGCGTTTTGACGGGTATTTCCTGCTCAGTGATTTCTGGGCGGTGGATAACCTTCAGGGGCGTGCGTTCGCCCTGTGCCGCTGGCACCTGCGCGAAGCCTTGTTCGGTTATGGGGCGGCAGCGCCGGAGCCCTGGTCGCCGAAGATGCGCCGGCGTTTGCTGGTCTGGGGATACGGCTCCTGGCTGTGGCGGGCATTGTTGTTTTTCGGGATTGCCCTGGCGGTCTATCACCTGTTTTTCAAGGTGCTGGGCATTTTTCTGATGATGGTGGAATTGGTGTGGTTCATTTTTATGCCCATCGTGAATGAGTGGCGGCAATGGTGGAGCCGCCGCGAGCAGGCCCATGGCCCGCGAGTGCTGTTTGCAGGCCTGGTATTGCTGGGGTTGCTGTTGGCGCTGGTGCTGCCCTGGCGCAGCGCTGTGGAGGTGCCGGTCATGCTCGAGGCCGGCCGCGCCAGTGCCCTGCATGCGCCAGTGGCGGCACGGGTCAAGCAAGTGAATGTGCACGATGGCCAGACCGTGGCCCAAGGCGATGTGTTGATTGAATTGGAATCGCCGGACATGGCCTCGCGTTTGACCATCGTGCGCCGGGAAATCGAGATCCAGCAGTTGCAGATGCGTCGTCAGGCCGGGCGCAGCGAAACCGCAGCCGATGCCGGCATCATCGAACAGCAACTGGCCGAAGCGGTGGCCGAGTACCGAGGCCTGGTGGCCCAGCGCGAACGTCTGTTGTTGCGTGCTCCCCATGCCGGCCAAGTGCGCGACTTGTTGCCGCAACTGTCGGTAGGGCGCTGGCTGTCACCGACGCAGGTGCTGGCGCGGGTGGTGCAGCCCGATTCGCGGTTGCGCGGGTACCTCACCGAAGCCGAGCTCTGGCGGGTCGGGCCGGGTGCCACGGGACGGTTCATTGCCGACGATCCGATGCACCCATCGATTGCCGTGCAGTTGAATGAAATCGACACCAACGGCGTGGCCTGGGTCGAACAACAAGCGTTGACGTCCGACCACCATGGGCCGATTGCGGTGCGCCGGGATTCGCAGCAACGGGCCGAGCCGGTGCAGGCGCAGTATGGCGTGCGCCTGAGTGCCATTGACGATTCGGCCGCGCCGGTGCAACCGCTGCGTGGCGTGGTGGTGTTGCAGGGGCAGGGCGAGTCGGTGTTGGGAGCGGCCTGGCGTCGGTTGGCGGCGTTGGGTGTCAGGGAAAGCGGTTTTTAAGGAGCGAGCATGGATTCAGTGGCGGCGGAGGGATTGGTGGTGCGGCCATCGCGGGTCAGCGATGGTCCGTTCTTGCAGAGCCTTTACCAGGCGGCACGACCGGATCTGCAGTGGATCGACGGCGAGCATGAGCAGGTGCGGCAGGTGATTGCCCAGCAGTTTCAAGTGCAGGAGCAAGGGTTGGGAGAGTGCTTCCCCAATGCCATGCATTACGTGGTGGAAAAACTCGGCACCGCTATCGGCGCCTTGAGCACTGATTTTGGTCCCAATGAAATTCGCGTGCTGTACCTGGCCTTTATCCCTCAGGCCCGCGGGCAAGGCTATGGCCGGGCGGTGCTGCAAGGGGTGCAAAAAGCCGCGCAACAGGTCCGCTGCCCGGTGGCGACCGTGGTCTGGACCAGCAACCCCCACGCGCGTCGGCACTACCTGGCGCTGGGTTTCGAAGTGCAGGAAAGCAACCCGGCGGCGGAGCGGTTGGTCTGGTATCCGAAAGGCAACTGAACAGTGCCTGACTGGTCACCTGTTCAATATGGGAGCGGGTTTGCTCCCACAAGGGATCATCAGTTTTTAGTTAAACGCGATGTAGAAGTATCCCAGCGCCGGATCCCGTCCCATGGGCGGCATCCGTGATACGAACACCCCCTCGATCTTGCCCAGTTCCGGCACCTCCAGCCCGCACAGGCCGTCCACGAACGCGGTGCTCTCCAGGCTGTTGAACTCGACGCTGAAGGGCATGCGCTCGGTGTTCGGCATCTTCGCCCGAGGTGTTTCTTCAAGGGTTTCGAAGCGTACCGGCAGGCAACTGCCGTCGGGCAGGGTCAGGCTGCCGGTCTGGCCTAGCAGCGGTTGGAAATGGCGGCTATGAACCTGTTGCAGCATGTCGACACTCCAAAAGGCCGGAGGACCGCAGCCCTCCGGCGGTTTATCAGTTACGGGTTGGGAATAGACCGTTCAAGGCGACACTGAAGTTGACCACCAGGAACGGGTTCATGACCGCCATTGGCAAGCCGTTGCCCGCGGGGGAAATCGTGCCGTCGATGCTCGTGCTCACGCCCTTGACCGGCACTGGTGAGGCGCCGATCTGGTCGGAATAAATCGCCGCCGAGCCAGGCCCGGTGCCCGAGGTGCCGATGAACGAGTTGGTGGCCGTCGGCGTATTCACCGGGTTGCTGGCCGGGTTTGCCAGTTGCAGGGTGGTGGAGGCGGTGAGTCCCGCCAGGGTGTGAGTGTGGGCGGGCAGGTTGCTGATCGTTGCAGTGACGTTTTCGGTGCCGGAGACTTCGCCCATGACCCGCGGCGTCAGACCCTGGCCGTTGCCTTGTCCTAGCGGCAGGCGGCCTTGCAGATTGGGGAGCATGAAGTTGGTGGTGCCGTTGCCTCCGTAATACGTGCCGAGCAAGGAGAACAAAGCCTGGTACTGGGCAATTGGGAGGCTCTGCCCGTTGCACTGAGCCCACCCATTGGGGGCGAAGTTAAAGGCAAACGGTTGGATGGTGCCCATAAATACTTCCATAGATTCCTCATCCCTTCAGATTATTGGTATGGCAATGCCGCCAGGATCCAAGGGAGGGTAGTGCGGTCAGCCCGATGCCTTCATTCCCTGGCCTGGTCACGCACGGCTGAGCGTAGACGGGGATGTCTCATTCTGCTGGGCAGCAATAGAGGAAAAATGTGGTCGATCGGCTTAATCGATTCAGGTTCGCATCGCCGCTATACCGTCCATCTTTTTTACAGAATTGGCTGATTTTGATGTCAAAGTACCACTAGGCGAAGATTGTTTCCTCGGCTACGCTTCGCGATACAAAGGGACTACAAACAGGTGAATGGATTGCCGCAGTTTCACTTTATTTCCGGTTTACCGCGCTCAGGCTCGACCCTGCTTTCTGCCATTTTGCTGCAGAATCCGCGCTTTCATGCCGGGATGACCAGTCCCGTCGGTTCGCTGTTCAGCACCGTCCTGCAACAATGCAGCGCCGGCAGCGAGTTCGGTTCGGTGATCGACACCGACCTGCGCCGCCGCCTGTTGCGTGGCCTCTTCGATTCCTACTACGCCGACAAAGCCGATAAACCGGTCATCTTCGACACCAATCGCCAATGGTGTGCCCGTTTGCCTGCCCTGCAGGACCTGTTTCCCCAGGCCAAGACCATCGCTTGCGTGCGCAACGTTGCCTGGATCCTCGACAGCCTGGAGCGCCTTTATCGCGCCAATCCGTTCGAGAACACCAAGCTGTTCAACGACGATGACGAGCGCAACACCGTCTACAGCCGCTGCGAAACCCTGGCCCAGCGCAATCGTCTGGTGGGGCTTGCCTGGACGGCGCTCAAAGAGGCCTATTACGGCGAGAACGCCGAGTCGTTGCTGGTCGTTGACTACGACCTGCTGAGCCAGGCACCGGAGCGGGTCATGCGACTGGTGTACGAGTTTATCGGCGAGCCCTGGTTCGAGCACGATTTCAATCACTTGACCTACGACGCACCGGCCTTCGACCAGGCACTGGGCGTTGCCGGCCTGCACAAGGTCAAGCCCAAGGTCGCGCCGCAAGCTCGACGCACCCTGCTGCCGCCGGATCTGTTTGAAAAGTATGCCGAGTTGTCGTTCTGGCGCGATGGGTCCGCAAGCGCCGCCAATGTCATTCGTATGAAAACCGACGCCGCCGTCAGCTGACTGCGGTTTTTTTTCATTTGTGTTCAAGAAGTTCGAGTCCAGGTGATCGTCATGTGGTGGAGCAAAGGCAAATCGCGGGTAACCGAGGGCGCACAGGCCCTGGCATCGCCAATGATCATGTCCCTGGAGCCGCGAATGCTGTTCGACGGCGCGGTGGCGGCAACCGTGGCCGACGCCGCGCAACCGGACGCTCATCCGACTGCCGAGGCGGCCAAGACGCCCACAGCGGACCAGCCTGCCGATAGTCATGCACCCCAAGGCCAGGTCGATGCCACCCAGGCTGCCGTTCCGGGCAAATCCGTGGTGTTTGTCGATTCCCGGGTCAAGGATTCCGCCAACCTGCTCGAAGGCGTGGCGCCCGGGACCCAGGTGGTGCAACTGGATGCCACCAAGGACGGTCTGCAACAGATCGCCGATTACCTGGACACCCACCAGGGCGTCAGCTCGGTGCAGATCATCGCCCACGGTAATGCCGGTGATTTGTGGCTGGGCAACAGCTACCTGTCGGCGGACAACGTCCAGGCCCGCAGCGAAGTGCTGGCACAGATCGGCCAGGACATGAACGCCGGCGGCGATATCCTGATCTACGGCTGCTACACCGCCGAAGGCGAGCGTGGCCTGAGCCTGGTGGATTCATTGGCGCAGTTGACCGGGCGTGACGTGGCGGCTTCCGACGATCGCACTGGCGTCGGCGGCGACTGGGACCTGGAGATCGCCACCGGCAACATCGAAAGTGCCAATGCGCTCTCGGCCACGGCCATGAGCGAGTACCAATGGGGCCTGGCCACCTGGACCGCCACCAACAATGCCAATTCCGGCGTGGGCTCCCTGCGCGCCGCCCTGGTTTCCGCGCAGAACGGCGATATCGTCACCTTCAACAGCAGCATGACCGTTGCCTTGACCCAGGTGCTGGTGGTGAACCAGAACATCACGATCGACGGCGATCTCAACAACGACAACGTCGCCGATGTCACCCTGGACGGGCAGTTCCGCACCCAGGTGATCAGCGTGACGGCCGGCACCACGGCCACCCTCGATGGTTTGGTGATTACCCGCGGCGTTGTGTCGGGCAACGGCGGTAACGGTGGTGACGATGCGCTGGTGGCCAAGGGCGGCGGGATCAACAACGCGGGTACCTTGACCCTGCGTAACGTCACGGTCACGGCTAACGTGGCGGCGGGCGGTGGCGGCGGCGGTGGTGTGACGCCGGAATACGCAGGTGGTGGTGGCGGTGGCGGTGGTGCGCTCGGCGGCGGGATCGGCGGGCGTGGCGGCGATACGCTCAACTCCTCGGGTTCCTTGGGCTCTACCAACCAGGGCGGTGCCGGTGGCGGCTTCTTCAACATCGGCGGGCGTGGCGGCTCCGCGACCGGCGGTGCCGGCGGCGCTGTCTATGCCGGCTACAGCACCGGCTCCTCCGGTGGCACGGCCAGCAGCGGCGGGTTGTCCATCGGCGGCGGCGGTGGTGGCGATGGCTATAACGACATCGGCGGTGCCGGCGGTGGCGCGGTTGGCGGTATCTACAACGACACGGGCGCAACCCTGCGGATCATCGGCAACTCGGTCATCTCCAACAACATCGGCGCGGGCGGTGGTGGCGGTGGCGGCGGTGCCGGCGGCGGCTACACCCAGGCGGGCGGCGCCGGTGGCGTGGGTGTCGGTGCGATCTGGAACAAGGGTTCGATCCTGATCACTGCGGCCAACTTCGCGGCCCTGGCCGGCAACGTCGGTGGCAGCGGCACCGGTGGAACGAGTGCCGGCACGGCAGGTGTCTCGCCGAGTTCGGTGGCCAACGTCTATGGCGACGGCGGCACCATCAATACCAACTATGTGCCGGACGAAACGCCGCCCACCGCGACAGTCGTGGTGGCCAACACCAACCTGAACTCTGGCGGCACGTCGCAGGTGACTATCACCTTCTCCGAGGCGGTGACCGGGCTGACCGCGGCGGACCTGACCGTACAGAACGGCACCATCGGCACGCTGACCAGCGGCGACGGCGGCATCACCTGGACCGGCACGCTGACGGCGGCAAGCAACATCGCCGATACCACCAACATCATCACCTTGAACAACACCGGTGTGGCGGACCTGGCCGGTAACGCCGGGGTGGGCACCACCGATTCGAATAATTACGTGGTCAACGACACCGTGGCGCCGACGGCGTCCATCGTGGTATCTGACACGGCCCTCAGGAACGGTGAAACCTCGCTGGTGACCATCACCTTTTCCGAGGCGGTCAGCGGCTTGACCACGGCCGACCTGACGGTGGCCAATGGCACCCTCAGCGGCCTGAGCAGCAGTGACGGCGGTATCACCTGGACAGCAACCCTGACACCCGACGCCGCTGTCACCGACACCACCAATCTGGTGGTGCTGAACAATGCCGGTGTCGCGGACCTGAGTGGCAACGACGGCGTTGGCACCACCAACTCCAACAACTACGCGATCGACACCGTGCTGCCGACCGCCACGATCGTGGTGACTGACACGGCGCTGAGCGCCGGTGAAACATCCTTGGTGACGATCACGTTCAACGAGGCGGTCAGTGGTTTCACCACCGCTGACCTGACGGTGGCCAACGGCACGGTCACCGGGCTGAGCACCAGCGACGGAGGTATCACCTGGACCGCAACGCTGACCCCGACCGCCAGCGTGAGCGATACCAGCAACCTGATCACGTTGAGCAACAGCGGCGTTGCCGACCTGTCCGGCAACGTCGGTACCGGCACCACCGACTCGAACAACTACGCGATCGACACCCTGCGCCCGACCGCCACGATCGTGGTGGCCGACAACGCGCTGAACATCGGTGAAACCTCCCTGGTGACGATTACCTTCAGCGAGGCGGTGACGGGGTTCACCCTGGCCGACCTGACCGTTGCCAATGGATCCCTGAGCGGGCTGAGCAGCAGCGACGGCGGTATCACCTGGACCGCGACGCTCACTCCAAGCGCCAGCATCAGCGATGCCACCAACCTGATTGTCCTGGCCAATACCGGCGTACTGGACGCGGCCGGTAACGCTGGCACCGGCACCACCAGTTCCAACAACTACGCCGTCGACACCGCGCGCCCGACCGCGACGATTGTTGTTGCCGACAACGCCTTGAGAATCGGCGAAACCTCGCTGGTGACCATCACCTTCAACGAAGCAGTGACCGGCTTCACCACTGCCGACCTGACGGTCGCCAACGGCACCCTGACCGGGCTGAGCAGCAGCGACGGCGGTATCACCTGGACCGCGACACTGACCCCGAGCGCCAGCATCAGCGACGCCACCAACCTGATCACCCTGGATAACACCGGCGTGGCGGACGCCGCCGGCAACGCCGGCAGCGGTACCACCGACTCCAACAACTACGCCATCGACACGGCGCGCCCCACCGCCACCATCGTCGTCGCCGATACGGCCGTCGCCCTGGGCGAAACCTCGGTGGTGACCATCACTTTCAGCGAGGCGGTGACCGGCTTCACCCTGGCTGACCTGACGGTCGCCAACGGTAGCCTGAGCGGGCTGAGCACCAGCGACAACATCACCTACACCGCCACCTTCACCCCGAGCGTCGGCACCAGCGATGCCACCAACCTGATTACGCTGAATAACACGGGCGTCGTAGATGGGGCGGGCAACGCCGGCAGCGGCACCACCGACTCCAACAACTACGCCGTCGACACGCTGCGTCCCACCGCGACCATCGTGGTGGCCGACAACGCGCTGAGCGTCGGTGAAACCTCACTGGTGACCATTACGTTCTCCGAGGCGGTCAGTGGTTTCGACAACTCGGACCTGAGCGTGGCCAATGGCACGCTGAGTGCGGTCAGCAGCAGCGACGGTGGAATCACTTGGACGGCGACGTTCACGCCTGCGCTCGGTGTCAGCGACACCTCCAACGTCATCACCCTGAACAACACCGGCGTCAGCGATGCCGCGGGCAATACCGGCACCGGCACGACCAACTCCAACAACTACCAGGTCGACACCAATGTGCCGACCGCGACCATCGTGGTCGCCGACAGTACGCTGGGAATCGGTGAAACGACCCAGGTGACCATCACCTTCAATTCGGCGGTGAGCGGTTTCGATAACGCGGACCTGACAGTCAGCAACGGCACGCTCAGCAATGTGTCGTCCACCGACGGCGGCGTCACCTGGACGGCCACGTTCACGCCGAGCGCGAGCATTTCCGATACCAGCAACGTGATCACGCTGGACAATACCGGCTTGATCAACGGCGCGGGCAACGCAGGTGTCGGCACCACCGATTCCAATAACTACGTGGTCGACACCGTGCGCCCCACTGCGACCATCGTCATGGCCGACCCAACCGTTGCCATTGGCGAAACCTCGCTGGTGACCATTACCTTCAGCGAGGCCGTGACGAGCTTCACCCTGGCGGACCTGACCGTGGCCAATGGTTCCCTGAGCGGGCTGAGTACCAGCGACAACATTACCTTCACCGCGACCTTCACCCCGAGTGCGGGAATCAGCGACAGTACCAACCTGATCAGCCTCAACAGTGGCTCGATCGCCGATGTGGCGGGCAACATCAACACCGGCACTGCGGATTCGAACAACTACGCTGTCGATACCCTGCGCCCGACCGCGACCATCGTGATGGCCGATAGCAACCTCAGCGTCGGCGAAACCTCACTGGTGACCATCACCTTCAGCGAGGCGGTCAGCGGTTTCGACAATTCGGACCTGAGCGTGGCCAATGGCACCCTGAGCGCCGTGAGCAGCAGCGATGGCGGCATTACCTGGACGGCGACCTTTACCCCGGCCACCGGTACGCGGGACGCCACCAACCTGATCGTCCTGGACAACAGCGGCGTGAGCGACGCGGCCGGCAACGCCGGTACCGGCACCAGCAACTCCGCCAACTACACCGTCGATACCCAGGTGCCGACCGCGACCATCGTGGTGGCCGATACGTCCCTGAGCATCGGTGAAACCAGCCAGGTGACCATCACCTTCAACGAAGCGGTGAGCGGTTTCGACAACAGCGACCTGACCGTCAGCAACGGCACGCTGAGCAATGTGTCGTCCTCCGACGGCGGCGTCACGTGGACGGCTACGTTCACACCGAGTGCGAGCATTGCCGATACCAGCAACCTGATCACCCTGGACAATACCGGTGTCGTCAACGTCTCGGGCAACGCTGGCGTCGGCACCACCGATTCCAATAACTACGCCATCGACACCGTGCGCCCGACCGCGACCATCGTCGTCGCCGACACCGCCATCGCCGCGGGCGAGACCTCGCTGGTGACCATCACCTTCAGCGAGGCCGTGACCGGCTTCACCACTGCCGACCTGAGCGTCGCCAACGGGACCCTCAGCGGGCTGAGCAGCAATGACGGTGGCATTACCTGGACCGCGACCTTCACGCCTGCCGCTGGCATCACGGACACCAGCAACGTCATCACCCTTGCCAACAGCGGCGTCGCCGACCTGGCGGGCAACGCGGGCAGCGGCACCACCGATTCGAACAACTACAGCGTCGACAGCCAGCGTCCGACCGCCACCATCGTGCTGAGCGATTCGGTGTTGAAACCGGGTGAAACCGCCCAAGTGACCATCACCTTCAGCGAGGCCGTTACCGGCTTCAGCAACGCTGACCTGAGTGTCGCCAACGGTACCCTGAGCGCTGTCAGCAGCAGCGATGGCGGCCTGACCTGGACCGCGACCTTCACGCCAACCCTGGGCGTGACCGACGCCAGCAACCTGATCAGCCTGGACAATACCGGCGTGAGCGACGCGGCTGGCAACAGCGGGGCAGGTACCACCGACTCAGCCAACTATGCGGTCGAGACGCAGGTGCCGACTGCCACGATCGTGGTGGCCGACAGTGCGCTGCGCGTAGGAGAAACCTCGCAGGTCACCATTACGTTCTCGGAGGCGGTGAGCGGTTTGGACAACAGTGACCTGACCATCAGCAACGGCACGCTCAGCAATGTGTCGTCCACCGACGGCGGCGTCACCTGGACGGCCACGTTCACGCCGAGCGCCAGCATCACCGATACCAGCAACCTGATCAGCCTGGACACCAGCGGCGTGGTCAACGCCTCGGGCAACAGCGGTGTCGGTGTGGTGGACTCCAACAACTACGCAATCGACACGGTTCGCCCAGGCGCCACCATCACCGTGGGCGACACCACCCTGGGCATCGGCCAGAGCACCACCGTGACTATCTCCTTCACCGAGGCGGTGTCCGGTTTCGACCTGTCCGACCTGAGTGTGGCCAATGGTGTGCTGTCCAACCTCGCCAGCAGTGACGGTGGCCTGACCTGGACGGCGACCTTGACGCCTACTGCAGGCGTCAACGATGCCACCAACCTGATCCTGCTCGACGCCAGCAATGTGCAGGACCTGGCCGGCAACGCCGGCGTGGGCATCGCGATCTCCGCCAACTACGCGCTCGATGCCACCCGGCCGACAGCGACCATCGTGGTGGCCGATCCGAACCTGACCGTG
Organism: Pseudomonas sp. NFACC05-1; assembly: GCF_900100135.1. Lineage (NCBI taxonomy): Bacteria > Pseudomonadati > Pseudomonadota > Gammaproteobacteria > Pseudomonadales > Pseudomonadaceae > Pseudomonas > Pseudomonas sp. NFACC05-1. The sequence goes on from NZ_FMTR01000003.1 coordinate 31,222, forward strand.
GGCGAGACGACCCAGGTCACCATCACCTTCAGCGAGGCGGTGAGCAATTTCGATCTGTCGGACCTCAGCGTCACCAACGGCGAGCTGACCAACCTGACCAGCAGCGACGGCGGCAGGACCTGGACCGCGACGTTCACACCGACGGTGAACCTCACCGACCCGAGCAACTTCATTGCCCTGGACACCAGCAACGTCAGCGACCTGTCGGGCAACGCCGGGGGCAGCGTGGCGGTGTCCAACAACTATGCGATCGACACCGTGGTGCCCAACGATGTGAAGCCGCCGCCGGAGTTCCTGACCTCCGACCCGGTCACGGTTATCCCGCCGTCCGAGGTGCCGCTGCAACCGATCGTCTTTACCCCGCCGACCGGCAATCTCGGTTCGCCGCTGGGGTTCCCGCCGCTGTTCGAGCAACGGGACGTGGGCGGGGGCCTCAAGCCGATTGGAGATATTTTCATCAACCGGGGCCAATTGGCGCCTAGCTATATCGCTCAGGTGTTCAGCAGCGATGCCGCTGGCGATGGTTCGGGCCAGGGCTTCCTGGGCTTTGGTGGGGGCGATGGTGGGGTATTCGGCAGCAGCACGCTTTCGACCCTGTTCACCCAGGACTCCGCTTCCGAGAGCGAATCGATGGGTGCCTTCGGCAGTCAGTCGATGCAGGGCGGCGATGTATCCCAAGGGCTGCGCGGGATGTTCGGCGCACCGACCTTGGGCCAGCAGCTGCAACAGCTCAAGGATACTGAACAGCGTCAGGTCGACAGCTTGGCAACGGCGTTACGACAGGTCGGCATCAGCCAGGCGCAGGCCTGAATTCTAAAAAATATTGGGGCAGCCAGGGGCAATCCAGGGAATGAATAGAAGTCAGAAGTTATTCGGTATGAGTTTGCTGGCGCTGGTGGTGAGTGGATGTGCGGTCACCAGCGATCCGATCGAGCGTAGCGTCAGCGAGCAGCGCGCTCGAACCGACCTGCAGAATATGTACAAGGATCAGGAGCCGCTCAGTGGCCCGCTGACCCTGCACCAGGCCATGGCCCGGGCAGTGAAGTACAACCTCGAAGGCCGCTTGAAGATCATGGAGGAAGCCCTGGCCAAGCGTCAGTTGGACCTGGCCAGTTTCGACATGCTGCCGCGCATGGCCCTGGACGCCGGCTATGTGGGCCGCAACAACGTCAATGCCTCCAGCAGCCAGAGCGTGGAAACCGGCACCCAGTCCCTGGAACCGTCGACCTCCCAGGACCGCGACCGCGAGGTGGCGGACCTGACCATGGTCTGGAACGTGCTCGATTTCGGCGTCAGCTACATCAGCGCCAAGCAGGCCGGGGACCAGCGCCTGATCGTGCAGGAGCGCCGGCGCAAGGTGATCAACACCATCGTCCAGGACGTGCGTTCGGCCTACTGGCGCGCCATGGCCGCCGAACGTTTGCTCAAGCAGATCGACAGCCTGATGGCCCGGGTCGAGGCTGCGCGCGACAACAGCCAGAGCATGAGCGAACAGCGCATTGGTGACCCGGTGCAGGCCCTGGGTTACCAGCGCTCGCTGATCCAGGCGACCCGTCAACTGGAAGAGCAGCGTCGGGCGCTGTCCCTGGCCAAGACCGAACTGGCGACCCTGATCAACCTGCCCCTGGGTACCGAGCTGACCCTGGCCACCCAGGATGAATACGTCATCCCGGAACTCAAGGTCGACCTGGCTCGTCTCGAACAGGAAGCCCTGGCCAGCCGCCCGGAACTGCGCGAGCAGGATTACCAGACCCGCATCACCGCCGCCGAAACCCGCAAGGCCATGCTGCGCCTGCTGCCGGGGCTGGAGTTTTCCGCCGGCGGGCATTACGACAGCAACTCGTTCCTGGTGGAACAGGGCTGGGCTGACTACGGTGTGAAAGTCACCTGGAACCTGTTCAACGTGATCTCCGCCCCGGCGGCCATCGACGTGGCCAAGGCCGGTGAAGAAGTGGCCTCGGCGCGGCGCCAGGCGATGTCGATTGCCGTGCTGGCGCAGCTGTACGTCGCCAACGCCAACTATCGCGAAGCGCTGCGCCAGTTCAAGACCAGCCAGCAACTGTCGGACATTGACGGGCAGATTGTCGGTCAATTGCGCAATCGGCACCAGGCTGCCGGCATTGGCGAGCTGGATCTGATCCAGGGTGAACTGAATACCTTGCAGGCCGATCTGCGCCGGGACCTGGCCTACGCTGACCTGCGCAACGCCTACGGGCAGATCTTTGCCAGTGCCGGTCTCGACCCACTGCCAAACGAAGTGCAATCGACCGCAGTCCAGTCGATCGCCACGGCACTGGCTAATCGTGAAGCGGCCTGGGCCCAGGGCGACATCACGGTGCCGACGACGGCCGCGGTGACTCAGTAACCGGGCGCTGGCATGACGCGCCCGGCGTTTTCCCGGCTGCCGGTGGCGGTGAACCTGCCGTTGCTGTTGCAGGCATTGGCCGCCATTGAAGACGAGCGCTGGCAGGGGCATTTCAACAGTGCCTTTTACAGTGGCGACTGGAGCGGCGTGGCGCTGATTTCGGCGGTCGATGCCTTGACCGAGTTGTCTCCCGGGCGCGGTCTGCCTGTGACGCGCGCGCCTTGGTCAGAGGATCGTCGTTGGCGCGAAGCGTTGCGTGATTGCTCCCTGGAGATCGTCTCGGCCCGGCTATTGCGGCTCGGGCCGGGTGGGTGCATTCACGAGCATCGCGACTATGACCTGGGCGGGCCGGACGCCGACCTGCGCCTGCACATTCCGCTGCTCAGCCCGCCGCAAGTGGACTTCTGGCTGGATGACCAGCGTGTGCCTATGACGGCGGGCGAGTGCTGGTTTCTCGACTTGTCGCGACCTCATCGCGTCGATAACCGCAGTGCCGAGCCCAGAGTTCATCTGGTGCTCGATTGCCGCCCGGGGCCCTGGTTGGAGCAGCAGATTGCCGCTGGGTTGCCCACTACACCGGCAGCTGGCGGCGGGCATAGCGACTTCGCCCGTTTTCAGCAGCACGTAGAGACTGATATCCAACTCGCCCGAACCTTGCAGAGCGTGCATGACGTAGACGCTTTCATTGAGTGCGCAATTGCGCTGGGTGCCGGACAAGGCCTGCACTTCACTGCGCAAGAACTCCGGGCGGCCATGCGCAACGGTCGCCGACAGTGGAGAGACCAGTGGAAAGCCTGAACCTGGACGGCTGGCTGCCGATCCGCGTGTGGCAAGAGGCTGGGCAGTGGTGGGTCGATTGGTGCTGGTTCGGCGATGCGCGACTGTCACAGCCATTCTTTGGCGATGCGGTGGAAGACGCCCTGCGCCTGCCCTTCAACCAGGCGTTCCGCCGCCGGACTCCCTTGGACGCCCTCGGTCAGTGGCAACGACAAACCCCGGGACTGGAGCCCAGCGCATTCATTTTCCATGCCTCCCGTTGCGGCTCGACATTGATCAGCCAGATGCTTGCCCAGTTGGACGACCATATCGTCATCTCGGAACCACCGCCCCTGGATACGTTGCTGCGCAGTGATTTGCCGTCGCCCGAGCGGTGCGTGGCGCTCAAGGGCTTGATGTCGGCTTATGGGCAGCGCCGACGAGGCGTGGAGCAACGGCTGGTGGTCAAGCTCGACGCCTGGAACATCGGTGAGTTGGCGCTGTTGCGAGAATGTTTTCCCGACACCCCCAGGCTGTTCCTGTACCGCGACCCTTTGGAAATCGCCGTCTCCCATCTGCGTCGTCCTGGCCTGCACATGGTGCCGGGGATGATCGGGACGAGTGTGCTGGACGATGGGTTGCCGTTCAGTAGCCCGGAAGATTTCATCTCGCGCCGGGTGGGGCAGTTGTTGGCGACGGGTTTGGACCACTGTCAGGTATTGGGTGCAATGGCGGTCAACTACACCGAACTGCCCGAGGTGATGACGGGCAAGCTGGCGGCGTTTTTCCGGCTTGATGAGGAGCAAGGCAGGCAAGTGTTCGCCGCAGTGGGGCAGCATGCCAAGCAGCCGGCGCAGGTGTTTGTTGGCGATAGCGAGGACAAGCGCCGCGAGGCTTCGGCGTTGTTGCGGGAGCGGGTCATGCGCTGGGCGTGGGGGCCTTACGAAGCGCTCGAGTGTTTGAGAAGGTCTTGAATTCAGGAGTGTCCTGTGGCGAGGGAGCTTGCTCCCGCTCGGTTGCGCAGCAACCGCAAGATCTTGGGGCTGCTACGCAGCCCAGCGGGAGCAAGCTCCCTCGCCACAGGGGCTCGCTTGTGCCTTGCCTAATCCATCACGGCTTGTTGGGCGACAACTCCGCCATTCCCTTGAGCAACTCGATCGGCAAGGGGAAGACGATGGTGGAGCTTTTATCCCCGGCAATCGAGCCCAGCGTCTGCATATAGCGCAGCTGCATGGCCCCTGGCTGGCGGCCGAGCATTTCGGCGGCCTGCATGAGTTTTTCCGAGGCCTGCAGCTCGCCTTCGGCGTGAATCACCTTGGCCCGGCGTTCGCGCTCGGCTTCGGCTTGGCGGGCGATGGCGCGGATCATCGATTCGTTGAGGTCCACGTGCTTGATCTCGACATTTGCCACTTTGATGCCCCAGGCATCGGTCTGGGCGTCGAGCACCTGCTGGATGTCGCCGTTCAATTGCTCGCGCTCGGCCAGCAGTTGGTCCAGGTCATGCTTGCCGAGGACCGCGCGCAAGGTGGTCTGGGCCAGTTGGCTGGTGGCCATGAGGAAGTTTTCGACCTGGATGATGGCTTTCTGCGGATCGAGCACGCGGAAATACAGCACCGCATTGACCTTCACCGAGACGTTGTCGCGGGTGATCACGTCCTGGGGCGGCACGTCGAGGACAATGGTGCGCAGGTCGACGCGGATCATCTGCTGCACCACCGGAATCAGCAGGATCAATCCCGGCCCCTTGACCTGCCAGAACCGACCGAGCTGGAACACCACCGCTCGTTCGTATTCGCGCAGGATCCGGAACGTCGCACCCGCCAGTGCAATCAACAGTAACAACAGCAGCACAAAACCGATTTGCATGCCCATCTCAGACTCCTTGTGAATCAGCGGGGGCCACTTCCAACAGCAAACCCTTGCGGGTGATGACTCGCACCGCTTGCCCAGGCCGCAGCGGCGTTGCGCTTGCCACCTGCCAGCGTTCGCCTTCCAACTGGACCCAGCCATGATGATGATTGCCGGCCTGCAACGCGGTCACCATAGTGACGCTGCCCAACAGCGCCGCATCGCCGCTGACCGGCTGGCGCGGTCGTGTTTTCAACGCACGGACCAACAGGACGATCAGCAGCAAGGCGCTGGCCAGGCCCAGGCCGAGCATCAGCGGAGCCGGTATATCGGCGTTGGTCAGGATGACCGCGCCAATCACGCACAGGACAATGCCACCCAGCCCTGCGATACCGTAATTGGGCAGGGCCGCCTCGAAGACCAGCAAGGCCACGCCAACGGCAACCAGCCAGAAACCCAGGGAATCGGTGCCTGGCAGCACGAGGCCATCGGCGCCGAGCACAGGTCCGCTGATCGCCAGCAGCGCAACCGTCAACCAGTGAATGTTCACAGGACCCTCCGCAACGTGTATTCGTCGGGATGTTATTCAAAGTCTAGTCGAGTCGAGGGTTGATTGAATTTTGATCAGTCTGGCGGTCGTCGAGGGGCTAGACTGCGGAGAAACACCCCGCCATCTCCATTATGTTCAGGAGGCCCGTATGGAAACCCCAATTCACCCTCTTTCCTCATTATTCAAGCAACTGGGCTTGCCCGATGACGCCGAGGGCATTGATAAATTTATCACCAGCCATTCACCCCTCAAGCCTGGGCTGCACCTGGCCGATGCGTTTTTCTGGAGCGAGGGCCAGCGGCAAATGCTGCGCGACGAGATCCTCGAGGATGCGGACTGGGCGGAGGTGATAGACCAGTTGGATGTGTTGTTGCGCAAGGGCCGTAGCGAGTGAGACCGACGCAATTCCTATGGGAGCGGGCTTGCTCGCGATGGCGGACTGTCAGTCAACATTGATGTAACGGACCTGACACTATCGTGAGCAAGCTCGCACTCACAGGTTTGAGTCAATATTCTTTTACGGTCTTAACAAATAGCTTCTTATTCCTTAAATAATATAGCTCTCCTCCCTATACTCGTCCGGGAACAGACACGCAGGAGAGCAACCCATGCGCAACGAATCGATTCGCTACCTGATTGTGCCGGGCTGGCAAGGATCGCCGGAAAATCATTGGCAAACCCACTGGCAGAACAGCCTGCCCAACAGCGCGCGGGTCGAGCAGGCCGACTGGTTGACGCCCCGGCGTGAAGACTGGGTCGCGGCGTTGGCCGAGGCCGTGGCCGCCGACAGCACGCCAGTGATCCTGATTGCCCATAGCCTGGGTTGCATCACGGTGGCCCATTGGGCCGCCACCGCGCCGGTGCAGTTCCTGCGCCAAGTACGCGGGGCATTGTTGGTGGCGCCGGCGGATGTCGAGCGGCCGGCTTGCGTTCCGGCGCTGCGCAACTTCGCGCCGATTCCCACTGATCTGTTGCCGTTCCCAAGCCAAGTGGTCAGCTCCGACAACGACGCCGCCGTGAGCGCTCCGCGCGCTCTGGAACTGGCCCGCAACTGGGGCGCCGAGGCCGGGATTCTGTCCGGAGCGGGGCATATCAACGTGAAGTCCGGTCACCAGCGTTGGGAGCAGGGTTTCGCTTACCTCTATCGCCTGCAAAACCGCATGGAGCATCACGCCCTGCGTCGCGCCTGAATTTTAGCGCCCCCCGTCTCCCGGCGGTCTGGGGCGGGAGCCTGCCATGAGTTTGCATGAAACCTTCGGTCAGCCCTTGCTGACCTTTCCCGATGCGGAAAAAAGCCCCCTGAGCATTCGCGCCAAGGCGCTGGTGTTCGTCGACCCACGTTCGCGGCAGTTGCGCCAGGCGTTGGAGCAACTGGCGCCACGTGCGGTCTCGGTGCTGATACGGGGTGAAACCGGTAGCGGCAAGGAATTGCTGGCTCGACATATCCATCGCGAAAGTGATCGCGGTGGGTTGTTTGTGTCGGTCAACTGCGGCGCCATCAGCCCGACCTACGCCGACGCCGAATTGTTCGGCTATGCCGCCGGCAGTTACAGCGGTTCGGCCAGCAGCCGGGCCGGTTGGTTTGGTTCGGCCAACGGCGGCACCCTTTACCTGGATGAAATCGGTGATTTGCCGCTGCCGATCCAGATCAAATTGCTGGCGGCCCTGGAAAACCATGAAGTCACCCGTGTGGGGGCGCATCAGCCCAGCCCGGTAGATGTCCGCCTGGTGGCAGCGACCAGCATCGACCTGGCGCAAGCGGTGGCGGCCGGGAAATTCCACGAGCGGCTCTACCATTACCTTGGCGAAGGCCAACTGGAACTGCCGGCCCTGCGTGAGCGGGTGGGCGATATCCTGTCCCTGGCCGAATATTTCCTGGGCATCTACAGCCAGCGACTCGGCCTCAGCGTGCCACTGATCAGTGAAGCGGCGCAGTCCGCCCTCGAGCGGCACAGTTGGCCGGGCAACACCCGCGAGCTGGAAAATGTCATTCACTTCGCGTTGCTGGTGAGCACCGGTGACGAGATTTTACCCGAGCACCTGAATTTGCCGCCCCAGCCTTCAGTGCCTGAACTGATCGAGCAGCAAGTGGCGCAGGTCATCGCAGGGGGATCGGAAGGTGAGCGTGCCGCACTCAAGGTGCTGCTCAGTCGATTGGGCTCGATGCTGTAAGTGTGGCTGACCCACTCTTGTGGCGAGGGAGCTTGCTCCCGCTGGGCTGCGTAGCGGCCCCAAGATCTTGCGGTTGCTGCGCAACCGAGCGGGAGCAAGCTCCCTCGCCACAAAAGCGGTGTTAGCTATATGAGGAAAATGAATATGAACTTGAACAAAAGATATTGTTAAGGAATAAAAAATGTCGGTATTGTCCGCATCACGCCAGCGATAGCACTTCACTGGCACTCCACATTTGGCCGTCGTCCATGACGACAGTGATTTTCGATAAGGACACTGCATGAAAAAGGTTCTGTTGTTCACCGCATTGGCGGCAGCCTTGGCCTCGGGCCTGGCCCAGGCCGCGGAGAAACTGGTCGTGGCCGCCACCCCGGTACCCCACGCTGAAATCCTCGAACTGATCAAGCCGGCCCTGGCCAAAGAAGGTGTGGACCTGGAAATCAAGGTATTCACCGACTACGTCCAACCCAACGTACAGGTTGATCAGAAGCGCCTGGACGCCAACTACTTCCAGACCCTGCCGTACCTGACGAACTTCAACGAAGGCAAAGGCACCCATCTGGTGACCGTGATCGGCGTTCACGTCGAACCGTTCGGCGGCTACTCGAAGAAGTACAAAAAGCTGGCTGATCTGCCGAATGGCGCGACCATCGCATTGCCAAACGAAGGCAGCAACAGCGGCCGTGCCCTGATCCTGCTGCAGAAGGCTGGGCTGATCGAGTTGAAAGACCCGAAAAACGCTCTGGCGACCCCGAAAGATATCGCCAAGAACCCGCACAACTTCAAGTTCAAGGAACTGGAGTCGGCCATGCTGCCGCGCGTGCTGGACCAGGTCGACCTGGACCTGATCAACACCAACTATGCCCTGGAAGCGGGTCTTAACCCAGCCAAGGACGCACTGGTAATCGAAGGCGCGGATTCGCCTTACGTCAACTTCCTGGTGGCCCGTCCGGACAACAAGGACAGCCCGGCCATCCAGAAGCTGGCCAAGGCCCTGACCAGCCCTGAAGTGAAGGCGTACATCGAGAAGAAATACAGCGGCGCGGTACTGCCGGCGTTCTGATTCGCGGGCTGAACCTTGTCACAGTTTCAAACGCCGACGGCTGATACAGCGTCGGCGTTTTTTGTGCTCGCGTTTTAATTGTGGGAGCGAGCTTGCTCGCGATTCGGTTGATCGGGCGCCAGTCAATCCGGCCAATGCCACGCCGGCTCATCCAACATCCGTTGCCCGACAATCCCGGTCTGTCCAAGCTCCTTTTCCAGCACGATGCAATTGCAGTCTTCATCCTGCTCCAGGGCGGCGATCAGGCGCGTGGCGTGGGACACCACCCAGACCTGGCAATTGACTGAAGCCCGGATGATCAGCCGCGCCAAGGCCGGCAACAGATCGGGGTGCAGGCTGGTTTCCGGTTCGTTGAGCACCATCAGCGAGGGTGGTCGTGGTGTGAGCAGAGCGGCCACCAGTAGCAGATAGCGCAGGGTCCCGTCCGACAGTTCGGCAGCGGACAGCGGGCGCAGCAGGCCATGCTGTTGAAACGCGATAGCGAAACGTCCGCCTTGCAGTTTCTCGATGTGCAGTTGGGCGCCGGGGAACGCGTCGCCGATGGCGGCATGCAAGGCCTCGATGTCACCGATTTCCAGGATCGTCTGCAGCGCGGCGGCGAGGTCGCGCCCGTCGTGGTGCAGCACCGGCGTGCGGGTGCCCAGTTGCGGTTGGCGCACCGGGGCGTCGGCATCGCTGCGAAAATGATCGTAGAAGCGCCAGCGCCGAATGAACTCGCGCATCTGCAAGACCTCTGGCGAAGTGCGCAGGCTGCCGACCTGGTCGAACAGGCTGTCGAAGGTCGGCGTGTGCTGGGCCAGCACATCCCAGGAGCGGCCTTCGCGGGCACGGATCATGGGCCCGTTGCGGTCCACCAGCAGGCTGGCCGGCCGAAACACCGGGCCGGCCCAGATGCATTCGCGCTTGATTTCAGGGTCCAGTGAAAACGCTGAACGACTGGGCTCTGGCAAGCCCAGGGCGATCGAATAGCTGAAGTCCTCCCCAGCGAAGCCCAGGCGCAGGCGCTTGGTGCCCTGGCGCACAATCGCCTGGACCGGCACCTCGCCGTTACGCATGCGCCGGCTGATTTCTTCCGGCCCGGCCCAGAAGGTCGAGTCCAGTCCGCCTTCGCGGGCCAGGGCGTTGACCACCCCGCCCTGGGCTGTCTCTGCCAACAGGCGTAGGGCGCGGTACAGATTGGACTTGCCGCTGCCGTTGGGACCGGTGATCAGGTTCAGCCGGCCCAGGGGGATTACCAGCTTGTTGATGGATCGGTAATTGGCCACCGCCAGGGTCTTGAGCATGAGCAGACTCCAGCTGCTGGGGGTCCATAGGGAAGTGATCAGTTTGCCCGATTTGTTGCGTCCATTGTATTCGTTGAACCCTGTTCTAAGCTCACAGTCGTATCGTCACTGGTACGTCCGTACAGCGCAAAGGAGTCTGCATGGCTGGTCCCCGAATCAAACTGGTAGTCGGCTTGGGCCTCTGTGTGCTGCTGGCCGGATGCGGCGATGAAAAGCCTGTGGAAAAAGCCCTGCCGCGGGTTTTCGTGCAGCAAGCCGTGCCCAGCGAATACGCCGCTTCGGTGACCTTGACCGGCGATGTCCAGGCGCGGGTGCAGGCTGATCTGTCGTTTCGCGTGGGTGGCAAGATCATCGAGCGCAAGGTCGATGTCGGCGCCCGGGTTTCGGCCCGGCAAGTGCTGGCCCGGCTCGATCCTCGGGACCTGCAGACCAACGTCGACTCCGCAGCGGCCCAGGTGGCCGCCGAGCAGGCGCGGGTCAAGCAGAGTGCGGCGGCCTTCGTGCGCCAGCAGAAACTCTTGCCCAAGGGCTACACCAGCCAGAGCGAATACGACGCCGCCCAGGCTCAACTGCGCAGCAGCCAGAGTGCGCTGACCGCCGCCCAGGCCCAACTGGCCAACGCCCGCGAACAACTGAGCTACACCGCACTGATTGCCGAGGCCCCGGGCATCATCACCGCGCGCCAGGCGGAAGTCGGCCAGGTGGTGCAGGCGACGGAGCCGATCTTCAGCCTGGCCCGGGATGGCGAACGCGACGCAGTGTTCAACATCTACGAGTCGCTGTTGAGCGAACCGCCATCGGACCCTGCCATCACCATCAGTCTGCTGGATAACCCCTCCATCAAGACCACCGGCACGGTGCGCGAGATCACCCCGGCGGTGTCTGCCCAGACCGGCACCGTGCAGGTCAAGGTCACCCTCGATGATCTGCCCGAAGGCATGCGCCTGGGCTCGGTGGTCAGTGCCACGGCTAAAGCCGCCGGCAAGACCGCCTTCGAGCTGCCCTGGTCGGCCTTGACCAAGAACCTCAGTGAGCCGACCGTGTGGCTGGTGGACAGCGAGGGCAAGGCGCAGTTGCAAACGGTGACCGTCGGCCGCTACCTGACCGGCAAAGTCATCGTCAGCGATGGCCTCAAGGGCGGTGAGAAAATCATCATCGCAGGCGGGCAATTGCTACACCCCGGCGTACGCGTCGAGATCGCTGAAAACACCTCTGGAAAAACCACGTCGGGAGTCCAGCCATGAAGGGTTTATGGATGGTCTCGGTCGGCCTCTTGCTGGCCGCCTGCTCCCAGGAAGAAGCGCCACCCGAACCGGTGCGCCCAGTGTTGTCAATTGAAGTCAGGGCCCTCGACCAGCAGGCGCTTGGGCGGTTCGCCGGGAATATCCAGGCCCGCTACGAGAGCAACGTGGGTTTCCGCGTGCCAGGACGGATCGCCAGCCGCAATGTCGACGTCGGCGCTGAAGTGAAGAAGGGCGACCTGCTTGCCACGCTCGACCCTACCGACCAGCAGAACCAATTGCGCGCCGCCCAGGGCGATCTGGCGCGGATCGAGGCGCAGTACATCAATGCCCAGGCCAATGCCCGCCGCCAGCAGCAATTGTTCGACCGTGGCGTCGGTGCCCAGGCGCAACTGGACATCGCCCAGACCGACTTGAAAACTACCGGCGCGTCCCTTGAACAGGCCCGGGCTTCGGTGGAGCAGGCCCGCGACCAGCTCAACTACAGCGAACTGCACACCGACCACGACGCTGTCGTCACGGCCTGGAATGCCGAAGCCGGGCAGGTGGTCACCGCCGGCCAGCAAGTGGTGACCCTGGCCCGCCCGGACATCAAGGAGGCAGTGATCGACCTGCCGGCCGATCTCGTCGACCGGCTGCCCGCGGACGTGGTGTTCGAAGTCACCGCGCAAATGGACCCGAGCATCCACACCACCGCCACCGTGCGCGAGATCGAACCCCAGGCCCAGAGCGCCACCCGTACCCGCCGCGCGCGCCTGACATTGGCCGATACACCACCAGGTTTTCGCCTGGGCACGGCCATCAGCGTGACCCTGAGCTCGACGATCGAACCGCGCATCGAGCTGCCACTCAGCGCGTTGCAAGAGATCGACGGCAAGGCGCGGATCTGGCTGGTCGACCCCCACAGCCAGACCGTCTCCCCCCGTGACGTGCGGATTCTCGAACGTTCGGCCAGTTCGGTGCTGGTGGCCAACGGCATCAAGGCCGGCGATCGCGTGGTCAGCGCCGGGGTGAACAGTCTCCAGCCGGGGCAGAAAGTGAAACTCGACGAGGATGCACGATGAAAGGGCCTTTCAATCTGTCCGAATGGGCCCTGCGGCATCAGTCGTTCGTCTGGTACCTGATGTTCGTGGCGTTGTTGATGGGCGTGTTTTCGTACATGAACCTGGGGCGCGAAGAAGACCCATCGTTCACGATCAAGACCATGGTCATCCAGACCCGTTGGCCTGGCGCGACCCAGGAAGAAACCCTCAGGCAGGTCACCGACCGCATCGAGAAGAAGCTCGAAGAGCTTGATTCCCTCGACTACGTCAAAAGCTACACCCGACCGGGAGAATCGACGGTGTTCGTGTACCTGCTCGACACCACCGCAGCCAAGGAAATTCCCGAGATCTGGTACCAGGTGCGCAAGAAGATCAACGACATTCGCGGCGATTTTCCTGACGGCCTGCAAGGACCCGGGTTCAACGACGAGTTCGGCGATGTCTACGGTTCGGTGTACGCCTTCACTGGCGACGGCCTGTCGATGCGCCAGTTGCGCGACTACGTGGAACAGGTGCGCGCCGAGATCCGTGACGTCCCGGGCCTGGGCAAGGTCGAGATGGTGGGCGAGCAGGACGAAGTGCTCTACCTGAACTTCTCCACGCGCAAACTTGCCGCGCTGGGGATCGACCAGCGCGAGGTCGTGCAGAGCCTGCAAACCCAGAACGCCGTGACCCCGGCCGGGGTGATCGATGCCGGGCCCGAGCGGATTTCCGTGCGCACGTCCGGGCAGTTCCAATCCGAAAAAGACCTGGCCAACGTCAACCTGCGGCTCAATGACCGCTTCTATCGGCTGGCCGACATCGCCGACATCAGCCGCGGTTACGTTGACCCTGCCACGCCGATGTTCCGTTTCAACGGTACACCGGCCATCGGCCTCGCCATCGCAATGAAGAAGGGCGGCAACATCCAGGATTTCGGCAAGGCGCTGCATGCGCGCATGAGCGAGCTGACCGCTGACCTGCCGGTGGGCGTTGGCGTGCATACCGTGTCGGACCAGGCCGAAGTGGTGGAAGAGGCGGTCGGCGGCTTCACCAGTGCCTTGTTCGAGGCGGTGATTATCGTCCTGGTCGTCAGCTTCGTCAGCCTCGGCGTCAGGGCCGGACTGGTGGTGGCCTGCTCGATTCCGCTGGTACTGGCGATGGTCTTCCTGTTCATGGAATACAGCGGCATCACCATGCAGCGGATTTCCCTCGGTGCGTTGATCATCGCCCTCGGCCTGCTGGTGGACGACGCGATGATCACCGTGGAAATGATGGTCACGCGCCTGGAAAAAGGCGACAGCAAGGACCAGGCCGCGACGTTCGCCTATACCTCGACGGCATTCCCGATGCTCACCGGGACCCTGGTGACCGTGGCCGGTTTCGTGCCCATCGGCCTGAACGCCAGTTCTGCGGGTGAGTACACCTTCACCCTGTTCGCGGTCATCGCGGTGGCGATGCTGGTGTCATGGATCGTCGCGGTGTTATTTGCCCCGGTGATCGGCGTGCACATCCTCAGCACCAACGTAAAACCCCACAGCGCCGAGCCGGGACGGATCGGAAGGGCGTTCAACGGTGGCCTGTTGTGGGCGATGCGCAATCGCTGGTGGGCCATCGGCATCACCGTGTTGCTGTTCGTGCTGTCGGTGTTTTGCATGCGTTTCGTGCAGAACCAGTTCTTCCCGTCCTCGGACCGGCCGGAAATCCTGGTGGACCTCAACCTGCCGCAAAACGCCTCGATGGACGAGACCCGCCGGGCGGTCGATCGCCTGGAAGCGACCCTCAAGGGCGACCCGGATATCGAGCGCTGGAGCACCTACATCGGCGAAGGTGCGATTCGCTTTTACCTGCCGCTGGATCAGCAACTGCAGAACCCGTACTACGCGCAACTGGTGATTGTCAGCAAAGGCCTGGAGTCGCGCACGGCCCTCACCGAGCGCCTGCAAAAGCGTCTGCGTGAGGATTTCGTCGGGATTGGCAGCTACGTGCAAGCCCTGGAAATGGGCCCGCCAGTGGGCCGGCCGATTCAGTACCGGGTCAGCGGCAAGGACATCGACCAGGTGCGCAAGCATGCGATCGAGCTGGCCACCGAGCTGGACAAGAACTCGCATATTGGCGAAATCATTTACGACTGGAACGAACCGGGCAAGGTGCTGCGCATCGACATCGCCCAGGACAAGGCGCGGCAGTTGGGCTTGTCTTCCGAAGATGTGGCCAGGCTGATGAACAGTATCGTCAGTGGCTCGCCGGTGACCCAGGTCAACGACGATATTTACCTGATCGACGTAGTCGGCCGTGCCGAAGATGCCGAGCGTGGTTCGCCGGAAACCCTGCAGAACCTGCAAATCGTCACCCCGGGCGGCACCTCGATTCCGTTGCTGGCGTTCGCCACGGTGCGCTATGAACTGGAACAGCCCTTGGTGTGGCGTCGTGACCGCAAGCCCACCATCACCATCAAGGCTGCCGTGCGCGACGAGATCCAACCCACCGACCTGGTCAAGCAACTGCAACCGGCCATCGACAAGTTCGCCGCCGGCCTGCCTGTGGGCTACAAGGTCGCCACGGGCGGTACGGTGGAAGAGAGCAGCAAGGCCCAAGGGCCGATCGCCAGTGTCGTGCCGTTGATGCTGTTCTTGATGGCGACTTTCCTGATGATTCAGTTGCACAGCGTGCAGAAGCTGTTCCTGGTGGCGAGCGTCGCGCCCCTCGGATTGATCGGCGTGGTGCTGGCGCTGGTGCCGACGGGCACGCCCATGGGCTTTGTGGCGATCCTCGGGATCCTCGCGTTGATCGGCATCATCATCCGTAACTCGGTGATCCTGGTGACCCAGATTGATGAATACGAACGTGACGGCTACGAGCCCTGGGATGCGGTGGTGGAGGCCACCGAACACCGGCGCCGGCCGATCCTGCTCACGGCCGCCGCGGCGAGCCTGGGGATGATCCCGATTGCCCGGGAAGTGTTCTGGGGGCCGATGGCCTACGCGATGATCGGAGGGATCATCATCGCCACCCTACTGACGCTGCTGTTCCTGCCGGCGCTGTATGTGGCCTGGTACAAGATCCGCGAGCCGAAGCGCGATTGATCGACGGGAGCTGGCTTTGCACTACTTCTGTGGCGAGGGAGCTTGCTCCCGCTGGGCTGCAGCCCTATAAGCGATGAGCGCTTCGCACTCAAGCGGGAGCAAGCTCCCTCGCCACGGGTTTCTGCGGGGCTTGATCTTCAGCGAAATCCTGCGGGAGCGAGCTTGCTCGCGATGAGGCCAGCCCAGTCACCCAGGCCTTTTACTTGCGCAACAACCGCAACCCATTGAACACCACCAACAAACTCACCCCCATGTCGGCGAACACCGCCATCCACATGGTGGCGAACCCGGCGAAGGTGAATCCGAGAAAGATCGCCTTGATCACCAACGCCAAGGCAATGTTCTGTTTCAGGATGCTGGAAGTCTGCCGCGACAGACGAATGAAAGCCGGGATCTTGCGCAGATCATCGTCCATCAGCGCGACGTCGGCAGTCTCGATGGCCGTGTCGGTGCCGGCCGCCGCCATGGCGAAACCGATTTCCGAACGGGCCAGGGCCGGGGCATCGTTGATGCCGTCGCCGACCATGCCGACGCGGTGACCCTGGGCGTACAACGCTTCAATGGCTTGCAGCTTGTCTTCGGGCAACAGATCGCCCCGAGCCTGGTCCATGCCCACCTGCGCGGCAATCGCGTCGGCGGTGTGGGCGTTGTCGCCGGTGAGCATCAAGGTCTTGATGCCCAGGTCATGCAGTTGCCGGATGGCTTCGCGGCTGGAGTCCTTCACGGTGTCGGCCACGGCAAACAGCGCCAAGGGACCTGTAGCGTCGAGCAGCAGCACGACGGACTTGCCTTGTTTTTCCAGGGCGAAGAGTTTCTCTTCCAGTTCGGGGGAGCACAGGCCGAGGTCTTCCACGAGGCGGTGATTGCCCAGGTGATAAGTCTGCCCGCCGATGTCGCCGCGCACGCCGCGCCCGGCAAGCGCCTCGAAGTTATCCACAACCTGCTGTGCCAGCTGCTTATCCACAGCCGCGTTGGCAATCGCCCGGGAAACCGGGTGATCGGAGCGGGCGGCGAGGCTGGCGGCCAGGGCTGGAGCGGTGGTTTCCACGCTCGGGTCCAGCGCCACATAGTCGGTTTGCACCGGCTTGCCGTGGGTGAGCGTGCCGGTCTTGTCCAGGGCCAGGTAGTCGAGCTTGTAGCCACCTTCCAGGTACACGCCGCCCTTGACCAGGATGCCTTTGCGCGCAGCGGCAGCGAGGCCGCTGACGATGGTCACGGGGGTGGATATCACCAGTGCGCACGGGCAAGCGACCACCAGCAGCACCAGCGCCCGGTAGATCCAGTCGAACCACGCCGCGCCCATGAACAGCGGTGGGATGATGGCTACAGCCAGGGCCAGGACAAACACCGCTGGGGTGTAGATTTTCGAGAACTGGTCGACGAAGCGCTGGGTCGGCGCACGGGAGCCCTGGGCCCGTTCCACGGCGTGGATGATCCGCGCCAGGGTGGAGTGATCGGCCGCCGCGGTGACGGTGTATTCCAGCTCGCCGGCCTGGTTGATGGTGCCGGCGAACACCTTGTCGCCGATGGCTTTTTCCACCGGCAGGCTCTCGCCGGTGATCGGTGCCTGGTCAATGGTCGAACGACCGGCGACCACGTCGCCGTCCAGCCCAACCCTTTCGCCCGGGCGAAGCCGTATCCGCGCACCGAGGGCGATGACTTTTACGTCCTGCACCTGCCAGCTGCCATCGGCCTGTTGCACGGTGGCCTGTTGCGGGGCCATCTGCATCAAGCCGCTGATGGCGTTGCGCGCGCGGTCGAGGGATTTGGCTTCGATCAGCTCGGCCACGGTGAACAGGAACATCACCATCGCCGCTTCCGGCCATTGGCCGATCAGCACGGCGCCGGTCACGGCGATGCTCATCAGCGCGTTGATGTTCAAGTTGCGGTTCTTCAGGGCGATCCAACCCTTCTTGTAGGTACCCAGGCCGCCACTGAGGATCGACACCAACGCCACCAGCGCGACCACCCAGTTTGGCGCGGCGTTGGTGAAATGGATCAACTCGGCGCCCAGGGCTGTCACGCCGGACAGCGCCAGCGGCCACCAGGGCTTGGCCGGGGCGGGCAAGTCAGGGGAGGCTTTCTCTTTGCCCGGAGTCATCGGCTCGGCCTGCATCCCTAAGGATTCGATAGCCTTGATGATCGGCGCGTCGCTAGGCAAATCGTGGGTTACGCCCAGCACACGGTTGATCAGGTTGAAGTCCAGTCGCTGCACGCCTTCAAGCTTGCCGAGCTTGTTCTGGATCAGCGTCTGTTCGGTGGGGCAGTCCATGGCTTCGATGCGGAAACTGCTCAGCCGCGCACCGTCCGTCGGCGTTTTGCCGAGGATGACCACCGCTGGCGCCGCTTTCGAGGCGCAGCAGGAATGCCCGTGGTCATGGCCGTGGTCGGGTTTGTGGGTGTGAAGGGAATCGCTCATCGGGTGACGTCCGTGAAAAGTGCCTGTTGCGCAGTAAAGACCCTGTAGCCACTATAGGGTCAAGCACCTATTTGGGAGGCCGCATCATGAAGATCGGAGAACTGGCGAAAATCACCGACTGCCAGGTCGAAACCATCCGCTACTACGAGCGCGAAGGCTTGCTGCCGGAACCGGCCCGTAGCGACGGCAATTACCGCGTCTACACCCAGGCCCATGCCGAGCGGCTGACGTTCATCCGCAATTGCCGCACCCTGGACATGACCCTGGAAGAAATCCGCAGCCTCCTGGCCCTGCGCGACAGCCCCCAGGACCAGTGCGAAAGCGTCAACGCGCTGATCGACGAGCACATCCAACACGTCAAGGCCCGCATCGACGGCCTGCTGGCCTTGCAGACGCAACTGATCGACCTGCGCCATCGTTGTGGCGAAGGGCCGGACCTGGATCAATGCGGAATCTTGCAGCGGCTGGAGGTCAGTGGTGCGGTGGCGCCGGAGGTGGAGCATTCGCATGTGGGGCGCAGTCACGGGCATTGAAAGCCCATTGATCGCTCCCACGCTCCGCGCGCGAATGCAGCCCGGAACGCTCCGCGTCCCTGTGTGACGCAGAGCGTCACTGGATACACTCCCACGCAGAGCGTGGGAGCGATCAAGAGAGGTGGTGTGGCTCAGACCGCCATCGGCGCGGTCATCGGCGCGTGGTGCTGGTAGCCTTCGAGGGAGAAGTCGCCCGGTTCCACCAACTCCAGCCACTCAGGCTGGTACACACCAGTCTGGGCAAACGCCGGCACGCGCTCGGAAATCACCAGTTTCGGCATCGGGAACGGCTCGCGCTTGAGCTGTTCGTTGAGCATGTCCAAGTGGTTTTCGTAGACGTGGGCATCGCCGATGAAATAGGTGAACCAGCGCGGCGTGTAGCCGGTCAGGCGACCGATCAGGCTCAGCAGCGCGGCGCCTTCGGTGAGGTTGAACGGCGTGCCCAGGCCCAGGTCGTTGGAGCGGATGTAGAGGGTCAGGGAGATTTCCTTGGTCTCGACATTCGGGTGGAACTGGTAGAGCAGGTGGCACGGCGGCAGGGCCATCTCATCGAGCTGGGCGCAGTTCCAGCCATGGAACAGGATACGCCGGCTGCCCGGGTCCTTGATGATGGTGTCGACGCACTGGCGAACCTGGTCGATGGCCTTGTACAGCACCACGTAGGCCTGGCCGTTTTCTTCACCTTCGGCGATCTGCCGGTAACCCTGGGCCAGGGTCTGCTCGATGGCCGCCGGGTTGCTCAAGGGGATCTGTTTGTAGGCCGGCCATTTGCGCCATTGCACGCCGTAGATCTCGCCCAGGTCGTCTTCGCCCTGGCGGAACGGGTTGGCCAGCCACTGGGCATTTTCGTTGGCGTTCTGGTCCCAGACCTTGCAGCCCAGGGCACGGAACTCGGCGGCGTTGTTAACCCCACGGAGAAAGCCGCACATCTCGCCAATGGCCGATTTGAACGCCATTTTACGGGTGGTGATGGCCGGGAAGCCGTCCTGCAAGTCATAGCGCAGCATGGCGCCGGGGAAGCTGATGGTGTTCACGCCGGTGCGGTTGGCCTGCTTGGTGCCGTTCTTGATGACATGGGCCACCAGATCGAGATATTGCTTCATGGGTTACCTTGTGTCCTTGAACCCGGGGCCAGCGCCCCGGGGTTCGAATTTTAAACCTTGGCCGCGGCAGCCGGCGCTCGATGATAAGCCAGCCAGATCAGTGCCAGGCCGCCGACGATCATCGGCAGGCAGAGCACCTGGCCCATGGTCAGCCAGTTCCACGCCAGGTAGCCGAGCTGGGCGTCCGGTACGCGGACGAATTCAACGATGAAACGGAAGATCCCGTAGAACAGCGCGAACATGCCCGACACCGCCATGGTTGGCCGCGGCTTGCGCGAGAACAGCCAGAGGATCAGGAACAATGCCACGCCTTCGAGGGCAAACTGGTAAAGCTGCGACGGGTGGCGCGGCAACTGCGCCGGGTCGCTGAACGGCGGGAAGATCATCGCCCACGGCACGTCGGTCGGCTTGCCCCACAATTCGGCATTGATGAAGTTGCCGATGCGCCCGGCGCCCAGGCCGATCGGCACCATCGGCGCGACGAAGTCCATCAGCTCGAAAAACGATTTGTTGTTGCGCTTGCCGAACCACAACGCCGCCAGCATTACGCCGATGAACCCGCCGTGGAACGACATGCCACCCTTCCAGACTTCGAGGATCAGCGTCGGGTTGGCCAGGTACGCACTCAGGTCGTAGAACAGCACGTAGCCCAGGCGCCCGCCGACGATCACGCCCATGGACAGCCAGAACACCAGGTCCGAGAGCTTTTCCTTGTTCCAGGTCGGGTCGAAACGGTTGAGCCGACGCGACGCCAGCAACCAGGCGCCGCCGATGCCGATCAGGTACATCAGGCCGTACCAGTGGATTTTCAGCGGGCCGATGGCCAAGGCCACCGGATCGATCTGCGGGTAAGGCAGCATTGATATTCCTCGTAAACGTCAAAAATACCCGGGCGACGCTGCCACCTCGGGATTAAGCCAGGATTGCGTCAGAACAGAAAACTCAAGCCCACGCAGAATAGCAAGGCGGCGAACAGCCGCTTGAGCAAGCGCGGCGACAGGCGATGGGCCAGTCGCGCACCGAAGCGGGCGAAGACCATGCTGGTCAGGGCGATGCCCAGCAACGCCGGCAAATACACAAAACCGAGACTATGGGCCGGCAGCAGCGGATCGTGCCAGCCCAGAATCATGAAACTTAGTGCACTGACCACGGCGATGGGCAGTCCGCAGGCCGATGAGGTCGCGACTGCTTGCTGCATCGGCACGCTGCGCCAGGTCAGGAACGGTACGGTCAGCGAACCGCCGCCGATGCCGAAAATCGCCGAGGCCCAGCCGATCACCGTGCCGGCCAGGGTCAGTCCGGCCTTGCCCGGTACGCTGCGACTGGCGTTGGGCTTGAAATCCAGGGCCAATTGCAGAGCAACGATCAGGGCGAACACGCCGATGATCTTTTGCAGGTGCGGGCCGGAAATCGCTTCGGCGGTGATCGCGCCGAATCCGGCACCGATCAGGATGCCGACGGTCATCCAGGCGAACACCGGCCAGCGCACCGCGCCTTTGCGTTGATGCTCGCGTACGGCATTGACCGAGGTGAAGATGATCGATGCCAGCGAGGTGCCGACGGCCAGGTGCGTCAGCACCTGCGGGTCGAAGCCCTGCAGGGTGAAACTGAACACCAGCACCGGGACGATGATGATCCCGCCCCCCACGCCGAACAACCCGGCCAACACGCCGGCGCAGGCGCCGAGCAGCAGATAGAGCACAAATTCCACCAGACTCTCCCCGCCCATCCCCGAAATAAGAGCGGCATGGTAACGGATCCAGGGTCCCTGGCTCCACTGAAGGTGATGGATGTGGGGGCCATGTCTGGGTAGAGTGATCTATAGCTGACCCGGAACGGAACCTTTGTGGCGAGGGGATTTATCCCCGCTGGGCTGCGAAGCAGCCCCAAAACCATCAACTCAATCAACCTGGCACACTTGGATGTCAGGTTTTTAGGACTGCTGCGCAGTCCAACGGGGATAAATCCCCTCGCCACAACAGCGGTGTCCGGCTTTATTCTTTTAACGGATTGGCATAGTTAACAGGACGACCTGATGTGCCTGATCGTATTTGCCTGGCGACCCGGCCATGCCCAACCGCTGATCGTGGCGGCCAACCGCGACGAATTCTACGCCCGGCCGACCTTGCCCCTTGCCCAGTGGCCTGATGCGCCCCATGTGCATGCTGGTCGCGACCTGGAGGCCGGCGGCACCTGGCTTGGCATTGGCGCCGAAGGGCGCTTTGCGGCGCTGACCAACATCCGTGACCCGGGCCAGTTGCCGGCATTCAAGTCGCGCGGTGAATTGGTGGCGCGGTTCCTGACCGGAAATCTTTCGATTACCGAGTATTTGAGCGAAATCGTGCCCCGCGCCAGCGAGTATGGTGGGTTCAACCTGCTGCTCGGCGATGGCGTCGAGCTGTGGCACCACAACGCCCGCGATGCCCAGCCGCAGCGGCTGGGCGAGGGGCTCTATGGCTTGTCGAACGCGGGGTTGAACACGCCATGGCCCAAGCTGCTCAAGGCCCGCGCGGCGCTGGGCGAGGTGCTGGACGATCCGCAGCCCGAGGCACTGCTTACGCTGCTGAACGACCCGCGGCCTGCTCCGGTGGCTGAGCTGCCTGATACCGGGGTGGGAGTGGCGACCGAGATGCTGCTATCGAGTGTGTTCATCGCCAGCCCGGCTTACGGGACGCGGGCGAGTACGGCACTGATTGTCCATGCCGATGGGACGCGGCAGATGGTCGAGCGCAGTTTCGGGCCCCACGGGGGGCATTTGGGGGAGGTGGAGCTGCACATTTGAATGCCTGCGATAACCCGTGGCGAGGGAGCTTGCTCCCGCTCGGCTGCGAAGCAGTCGCAAGTTGGCAGACAC
This sequence comes from Pseudomonas sp. NFACC05-1, assembly GCF_900100135.1. Lineage (NCBI taxonomy): Bacteria > Pseudomonadati > Pseudomonadota > Gammaproteobacteria > Pseudomonadales > Pseudomonadaceae > Pseudomonas > Pseudomonas sp. NFACC05-1. The sequence goes on from NZ_FMTR01000003.1 coordinate 53,517, forward strand.
TGCCCTTATCGCTATCACCGCAATCGGGAGTGCTTCGCACTCCAGCGGGAGCAAGCTCCCTCGCCACACACTCCAATGCTCGTCAGAGCGTCTTGTTCGAAGCCGGATTGATCATCCGCGCCAACCCAAGGTTCTTCAGCGCCAGTTGCAAGGAGCTGTGGATCACTTGCGGGTTGTCGATGGTCATCACCTCCGCGAGCAATTCCTGGGCCTTGCTGAGGTTGATCTGGCGCAGCATCCACTTCACTTTCGGCAGGTTGGTGGCGTTCATCGACAAGCTGTCGAAGCCCATCGCCATCAGCAGCACTGCGGCGGCCGGGTCGCCGGCCATTTCGCCGCAGATGCTCACTGGCTTGCCTTCGGCATGGGCGTCACGTACCACGTTCTGCAAGGCTTGCAGCACCGCCGGGTGCAGATAGTCGTACAGATCCGCGACCCGTGGGTTGTTGCGGTCCACGGCCAGCAGGTACTGGGTCAGGTCGTTGGAGCCCACCGACAGGAAGTCCACCTGTCGCGCCAATTCCTTGGTCTGGTACACCGCTGCCGGAATCTCGATCATCACGCCAATCGGCGGCATCGGCACGTCGGTGCCTTCGTCGCGCACTTCGCCCCAGGCCCGGTGGATCAGGTGCAGGGCTTCTTCCAGTTCATGGGTGCCGGAGATCATCGGCAACAGGATGCGCAGGTTGTTCAGGCCTTCGCTGGCCTTGAGCATGGCACGGGCCTGGACCAGGAAGATTTCCGGGTGGTCGAGGGTCACGCGAATCCCGCGCCAGCCGAGGAACGGGTTGTCTTCCTTGATCGGGAAGTAGGACAGGGACTTGTCGCCGCCAATGTCCAGGCTGCGCATGGTCACCGGTTGCGGGTGGAACGCGGCCAGTTGTTCGCGGTAGATCGCCAGCTGTTCCTTTTCGCTGGGGAAGCGCTGGTTGATCATGAACGGCACTTCAGTGCGGTACAGGCCCACGCCCTCGGCGCCACGTTTCTGCGCCCGGGCCACGTCGGCCAGCAGGCCGGTGTTTACCCACAGTGGCATGCGGTGGCCGTCGAGCGTCACGCACGGCAGGTCCCGCAGCGCATCCAGTCCCAGGGACAGTTGCTTTTCTTCCTCGACCACATCGGCAAACTGCTTGCGCAGCACGTCGCTGGGGTTGGTGTAGACCTCGCCGTGGTAGCCATCGACGATCATCTGGATGCCGTCGACCTTGGAGTACGGCAGGTCCACCAGGCCCATCACCGTCGGGATGCCCATGGCCCGGGCCAGGATCGCTACGTGGGAGTTGCCCGAACCCAGTACCGAGACCAGTCCCGCCAGTTTGCCTTCGGGCACTTCGCCGAGCATGGCCGGCGTCAGTTCTTCACTGACCAGGATGGTGTTGTCGGGGTAGACCAGGGTCTGCTGGCGCTCTTGCTGCAAGTAGGCCAGCAACCGGCGGCCAAGGTCCTTGACGTCCGAGGCCCGCTCGCGCAGGTAGGCGTCGTCCATCAGTTCGAAGCGGTTGACGTGGTCGGTCACCACCTGGCGCAGTGCGCCCTGGGCCCACTGGCCGGTCTTGATGACGGTGGTCACTTCGCTGCCCAGGGAGGCATCGTCGAGCATCATCAGGTAAACGTCGAACAGCGCGCGCTCTTCAGGGCGCAGCTGCGTTGCCAGCTTGGCCGACAGGGCGCGCATGTCGGCGCGTACGCCTTCGATGGCGGTCTTGAACAAGCCCAGCTCGGCGTCGATATCGGTGATGGCCTTGTCCGGCACCACGTCCAGGTCGGCGGGTGGCAACATGACCACCGCCGTACCCACCGCCGCGCCCGGTGAACCCGGCACGCCGACGAACTTGGCTTCCTGGATGCCCTTGCCCTGGCGCCCCAGGCCGCTGATCGAGCCGGTGGCCTCGGCGTGGGCGATAACGCCGGCCAGTTGCGCGCTCATGGTCACGAGGAAGGCTTCTTCACCCTCATCGAACTGGCGGCGTTCTTTTTGCTGGATGACCAACACGCCGACAACGCGGCGGTGGTGGATGATCGGTGCCCCGAGGAACGAGGCGTAGCGTTCTTCGCCGGTTTCGGCGAAGTAGCGGTAGCGCGGGTGATCCGCGGCGTTTTCGAGGTTCAGGGGTTCTTCGCGTGTGCCGACCAGACCGACCAGGCCTTCATTGGGGGCCATGCTGACTTTGCCGATGGAGCGCTTGTTCAAGCCCTCGGTGGCCATCAACACGAAACGATTGGTCTCGGGATCCAGCAGGTAGACCGAGCAGACCTGGCTGCCCATGGCCTCTTTGACACGCAATACAATAATCCCCAACGCCGCCTTGAGATCCTTGGCGGAGTTAACTTCCTGGACGATCTTGCGCAGCGTATTGAGCATGGCTCGGGGTCGAACTCCGTCGTCAGTCGCGCGTCAGCAGGCGCGGGGCAAGCTCTTTGAGAGCGCGTCGGTACACTTCGCGCTTGAATGTCACCACCTGGCCCAACGGATACCAATAGCTGACCCAGCGCCAGCCATCGAACTCCGGTTTACCGGTCAAATCCATCCGCACCCGCTGCTCGTTGGAGATCAGGCGCAGGAGAAACCATTTCTGCTTCTGGCCGATGCACAGCGGTTGGCTGTGCGTCCTGACCAGGCGTTGCGGCAAACGATAGCGCAACCAGCCGCGGGTGCAGGCGAGTATTTCGACATCTTCTCGCTCAAGCCCCACTTCTTCGTTCAACTCGCGGTACAAGGCCTCTTCCGGCGTCTCCTGGGGGTTGATCCCGCCCTGAGGAAACTGCCAGGCGTCTTGATTGATACGGCGAGCCCATAGCACCTGCCCTGCATCATTCGTAAGAATGATCCCCACATTGGGGCGGAAACCATCGGGGTCGATCACGGCAACAACCTCGCAAACGCATGTCGCCGCATTGTTCCACAAAGGTTGTGAAAGCAGCAACGAGCCCGCCTAGCTTATGTGCACTCTTGTGAAAAGTCCGTATTCTGGACGCCTTTCTTCAGATTTTTCAGCGAGTAACTGCAATGCGGCTGGCTTTATTCGACTTGGATAACACATTGCTGGGCGGCGACAGCGACCACGCGTGGGGCGATTACCTGTGCGAGCGCGGTTTCCTGGACGCTGTCACATACAAGGCACGCAACGACGCGTTCTACCAGGATTACCTGGCCGGCAAGCTCGACAACGCCGAGTACCTGAATTTTTGCCTGGAAATCCTCGGTCGTACCGAAATGGACGTGCTGGCCCAATGGCACCTGGACTACATGCGCGACTGCATCGAGCCGATCGTGTTGCCCCAGGCCATCGAATTGCTGGAAAAACACCGTGACGCTGGCGACAAGCTGGTGATCATCACCGCCACCAACCGCTTTGTCACCGGGCCGATTGCCGAGCGCCTGGGCGTCGAAACCCTGATCGCCACCGAGTGCGAGATGATCGACGGGCGCTACAGCGGGCGCAGCACGGATGTCCCGTGCTTTCGCGAGGGCAAGGTGACTCGGCTGAACCGTTGGCTGGAAGAGACCGGGCATTCGCTCGACGGCAGCTATTTCTACAGCGATTCGATGAACGACCTGGCGCTGCTGGAGGTGGTGACGCATCCGGTGGCGGTGGATCCGGATCCGAATCTTCGGGCGGAGGCCCAGAAGCGGGGTTGGCCGATAATCAGTCTGCGTGGCTGAAACAGCTATCGCGAGCAAGCCGGCGCGGTCTAACGCCTCAAACCGGCTTGGCGCCCATCAACCCCGCAATGGCGATAAAGCAGGCAACACTGAACAGCGCCAAGGCAAAGGTAAACTTCCCGCTACCTCCCGGCGTCTTGCGCAATTTGTTCAGTCGCACCACCAACCAGAACCCCGCCAGCGCCGCCACGGTGTAGAGCACGCTGGAAGCCAGCAACCAGGTCTGCCCCAGCGACCAGCCAACCTGATGCACCATCCACCAGCCCGTAAACGGCAGGCTTGCCAATGCCAGGATCATCACCAGCCAGACGAACAGTCGCGGACGTTGCAGCGTGCGTGCCGCCGCCGTGGCATCGCCGTTGCGGCGCGTGCGCCAGACCCAGAGGGCCAGCCCGAGGGCGCCCGCCAACAGCAGAACCGTGGCTACGACGTGGGCGATTTTCAGGAGGGTCAACGTTTCCATGGTTCGATTTCCTTATGACTTGTCCAGCACAGCTTAGACCCCCCTGTGGCGAGGGAGCTTGCTCCCGCTGGGTCGCGAAGCGGCCCCAAAAAAAGCAGTGAGCGCTTCGCACTCAAGCGGGAGCAAGCTCCCTCGCCACAAGGTTCACCCCAAGAACAGCTGATACGCCGGGTTATCGCTTTCATCCCAGTACGGGTAGCCGATTTCTTCCAGGGCGGCCGGCACCAGGTGGCGCTCGTCGTGCGGCACCTGTAGCCCGGCGACCACACGGCCATCCGCCGCGCCATGGTTGCGGTAGTGGAACATCGAGATGTTCCAGCGTCCGCCCAGCTTGTTGAGGAAGTTGAACAGCGCGCCCGGGCGTTCCGGGAATTCGAAGCGCAGCACCACTTCGTCGATGACATGGGCCGCATGCCCGCCGACCATGTGGCGAATGTGCAATTTGGCCAGTTCATTGTCGGTCAGGTCCAGCACCGGGAAGCCTTGTTCGGTCAGGCTGGCGATCAGCGCGCTGCGCGGGTCGTTTTCCGGGTGGGTCTGCACGCCAACGAAGATGTGCGCCTCACTGCCGGTGTTGTAGCGATAGTTGAATTCGGTGATCTGGCGCTTGCCGACGGCTTCACAGAACGCCTTGAAGCTGCCCGGCTGCTCGGGGATGGTCACGGCGATGATCGCTTCGCGGCCCTCGCCCAGTTCGGCGCGTTCGGCAACGTGGCGCAAGCGGTCGAAGTTGACGTTGGCGCCGGAGTCGATGGCCACCAGGGTCTGGCCGCTGATGCCGCGCGACTCGACGTACTTCTTGATCCCGGCCACACCCAACGCGCCGGCAGGTTCGGTGATCGAGCGGGTATCGTCGTAGATATCCTTGATCGCAGCGCAGATCTCGTCGGTGCTGACGGTGATCACTTCGTCCACGTAATGCTTGCAGATGTCGAAGGTGTGCTGGCCGATCTGTGCCACGGCGACGCCGTCGGCGAACAGCCCCACGGTCGGCAGGACCACGCGCTCGCCAGCGGCCATGGCCGCTTGCAGGCAATTGGAGTCGTCCGGCTCGACGCCGATGATCTTGATGTCCGGGCGCAGGTATTTCACGTAGGCCGCGATCCCGGCAATCAGCCCGCCACCGCCCACCGGGACGAAGATCGCATCCAGGCGCCCCGGGTGCTGGCGCAGGATTTCCATCGCCACGGTGCCCTGCCCGGCAATGGTGTGGGGATCGTCATACGGGTGGATGTAGACGTAGCCTTTTTCGTCGACCAGTTTCAGCGAGTAGGCCAGGGCTTCGGGGAACGAGTCACCGTGCAGCACCACCTTGCCGCCACGTGAGCGCACGCCTTCGACCTTGATTTCCGGGGTGGTCTTGGGCATCACGATGGTGGCCTTGACCCCCAGTACCTTGGCCGCCAGGGCCAGGCCCTGGGCATGGTTGCCTGCCGAAGCGGTGACCACGCCGCGTGCGCGCTCTTCGTCGCTGAGCTGGGTCAGCTTGTTGTAGGCCCCGCGAATCTTGAACGAGAACACCGGCTGCAAGTCTTCGCGCTTGAGCAAGATGCTGTTGCCCAGCCGCTCGGAGAGCTGGCGAGCGGACTGCAGCGGGGTTTCTACGGCAACGTCGTAAACGCGCGAGGTGAGGATCTTTTTGACGTACTGTTCAAGCATCGGAAAGCATCACTGAGCGGGTTGGGCAGGGCCAAGGAGTCTAACCCGGCTTTTAGCTGGGCGACCACACGAATCCCAAGGTTTTGTTGGGTTATACTCGCGCCCCTCTTTACTTCCTGCCCGCTTTCGGAGCCCGCATGACCCAGGATCAACTCAAACAGGCCGTGGCCCAGGCCGCCGTCGACCTCATCCTCCCGAAGCTGGATGACAAGAGCATTGTCGGGGTTGGCACCGGCTCTACGGCCAATTGCTTCATCGACGCGCTGGCGCAACACAAGGGTGCGTTCGACGGCGCGGTCGCCAGCTCCGAAGCCACCGCCGCGCGCCTCAAGGGCCACGGGATTCCGGTGTACGAGCTCAACACCGTGAGCGACCTGGAGTTCTATATCGACGGCGCCGATGAAAGCGACGCGCACCTGAACCTGATCAAGGGCGGCGGCGCGGCCCTGACTCGCGAGAAGATCGTCGCGGCCGTGGCCAAGACCTTCATCTGCATTGCCGACGCCAGCAAGCTGGTGCCGGTGCTGGGCGCGTTCCCGTTGCCCGTGGAAGTCATCCCGATGGCCCGCAGTTATGTGGCCCGCGAACTGGTGAAACTGGGTGGTGACCCGGTGTATCGCGAAGGCGTGCTGACCGATAACGGCAACATCATCCTCGACGTACACAACCTGCAGATCACTAACCCGGTGGAACTGGAAAGCCAGATCAACGCCATCGTGGGCGTGGTCACCAACGGTTTGTTCGCTGCGCGTCCTGCTGATGTGCTGCTGCTGGGGACCCCTGAAGGGGTGAAGACCCTCAAGGCTTGATCCGCTGTTGTGACTGTGGCGAGGGAGCTTGCTCCCGCTGGGTTGCGTAGCAGCCCCCTCTCAAGCCCACCCAATCAACCTGATCCACAGCGTTGCCGGGTTTTAGGGCCGCTGCGCGGCCCAGCGGGAGCAAGCTCCCTCGCCACGGGAATTGGGCACGGCGCGGGTCAAGGGAATGCCTCGAATCAGTGTCAGTTTCAAGCGCAAATCGGTTGGTCGACCGGGATGCTTTTGTGGCGAGGGAGCTTGCTCCCGCTGGGGCGCGAAGCGGCCCCAAAAAAGCGGTGAGCGCTTCGCACTCAAGCGGGAGCAAGCTCCCTCGCCACAATGATTCAGGTCGGTCTTGAGTGATCGGGTGGGCTTGCCGCGGGATCTTTTCCTATCTGTTCAATCAGGCTGCGGCTTCTTGAACACATAGAACAGATTCGGCTCGCTCACCAGATACAGGTTGCCATCGTCGTCCATGGCGAGGCCCTCGGCCTGGGGCACGGTTTTTTGCAAGCCGTGGCGGCCCTTGCTCAACGACAGCGTGCTCAGCGGCCGGCCGTCAATATCCAATTCGATAATCAGCCGCGACTCCTCGGACAGCGCCAGTAAGTGGCCGCTGCGTTCGTCGTATTGCAGGCTTGAGAGGTCGCGTACGAACAGCCCGGCATCGCGCTTGGGGTTGTTGATCACATGGACGGCATAGGATTTTTCCGGATTGTGATGGGGAAACCCATGCACTTCATAAATCAGCATCGGGTCGCGTTCCTTCGCCACGAACAGGCGTTTGCCTACCGAATCGTAGGCCAGCCCTTCGAACCCCTTGTTGCCGCTCATGTGCACGCCCAGGGTTATCTGTTCGGCTTCGGCGGCGTCGATGAATTGGGTGTCCTCTTCCAGGTGAATCTTGATCAGGCGCTGCTGACGCTCGTCGGTGATGACGTAGATGTCTTCGCTGATGAACTCCACCGCCTCCGGATCGCCAAAGCCGATCAGGGCGATGCGCCGCAAAATCTTGCCGTCCAGCGATAACTCGACCAGCTCGGCATTTTTATTGGTGACGGTGAACAGGCTCTTGCGGATCGGATCGAACGTCAGCGCTGAAACGTCATCGTCCAGGCCGTCGATCGCCTGCGCCTCGAGCGTGACTCGGTATTGGTCCAGGGCGATGGCCTGTTCGCTGGGGGTTCGCCAGAGGGTGTTGAGGTTGAACCAGGCGCGTTCGAACAGGCGCAGATGCTGGCCGGCGGCGATCAGGAAGATCAGCGCCAGCGTCAGCAGTATCAGGATCAAGGGTTTGGGGCGGGCGAGTCGACGCATGTTGGGGTGGGCTCGGATAAGAACAGGTGCCTGGAAATACCACGGTTGCCTGAACTGAAGCTTAATGGCTGTGTGCCACACCCTACAACAATGGAGGATTTATCCTACAGAGTTGGTGCTGTCAGCGCTGTTTTTCGAAACGATAGAACAGATTCGGTTCGCTGACCATGTACAGATTGCCGGCCTCATCGACGGTGATGCCTTCGGCACGAGGGATTGTGTCTTTCAGGCCGTTGAAGCCGCCCAGCAAGGTCATGAAGCTGACCTGCTCGCCTTTTTCGTCCAGTTCCAGCAGCAGATGGGAGTCGGCCGAAAGCACCAGCATGTGACCGGTGCGCGGATCGATCGCCAGTGCCGAGAGGTTGCGCAGGTCCAGTTCATTGCTGACATGGATTTGCTTGTTGCCCTTGAGCAATTGGCTACCATCGCTTTTCCAGGTGAACAGCGCCGGCGGGCGTTCCTCTCCGAGTACCAGTTGCTGGTTGCGCGGGTCCCAGGCGATCGCTTCGAACCCTTTGTTCTTGTTCTTGGATGGGCCTAGATCGTAGTGGGGGAAATCGGCGTTGTTCAATTCGCGGGTGTCGGCACCAACGTGGACGATGGTCAACGTGTGACTTCGTTCGTCGGTGATAGCCAGCAGGCCGTCTTCCATATAAGTCACGCCCTCGGGGTTGCTCCAGCCCACCAACGGCATCTTGCGCAGCACATCGCCTTGCAGGGTCAGCTCCACCAGGAACGGGTTCTTGCCCATGACGGCGAACAGTGTCTTGGTCTGCGGGTTGTAGGTCACATCGGACGCCTCGTCCTTCTCCAAGCCGGGTAGCGGCTTGGCGTCGATCACGGCATGGTAGTCCGGCAACCAGATGCTCGCCTGGCGCTCGGCTGGGCTCTGGAAGTGTTCCGATAGCCAAAGCAGGCCGCGGTCGTCCCAATGCATCGCAAACGCCAGGCCATAGGCTGCGGCCACTGCCAGCAGCGACCAGGCATACCAGGGCAGGGCGAAGCGGGAGCGGCGGGCGGGTTTGGCGGCAAACAGTGCTTGGGTTTTGGCCATCGGGGAATGCGTTCCAGAAAATTCGGCTAGGGGAGTGGCTGGCTCAGATGCCGCATTCCCCGGAATTATCCGGATGGCATGTGAAAAAAACGGTAAAACCTTGGGCTCGGGAAAGCTGGATGCCTGTGGGAGCGGGCTTGCTCGCGAAGGGGCCATCAGGTGCAACATCTTTATGCCGACCGTTATACCGCCTTCGCGAGCAAGCCAGCTCCCACATGATCTCTAGCGGTCACAAAACCGAGTTAGCGAACGCTGCTTTCGAAGCGGCTCGCTCCCGGCAACTCCAGTACCAGTTCATCGCCTGCATTCAGCGGCCCGACGCCTGCCGGGGTGCCGGTGAGGATCACGTCGCCGGCCTGCAACGAGAAGCAGCCGGCCATGTATTGGATCATCGGCACAATGGGATTGAGCATCAGGCTGCTATTACCGTCCTGGCGCACTTCACCGTTGATGGTCAGGCGAACGGGGATGTCGGTCAGGTCGGCAAAGGTGCCGTTCGACACGAACGGTGCGAGCACCGCCGCGCCGTCGAAGGACTTGGCCACTTCCCACGGCAGGCCCTTGGCCTTGAGCTCGGCCTGCTTGTCCCGCAGGGTCAGGTCCAGGGCCGGGGCGAAGCCGGAGATCGCGTCCAGTACTTCTTCAGCGCTGGGCTTGGTGGACAGCGGCTTGCCGATCAGCACGGCGATTTCCGCCTCGTAGTGCACCGAGCCACGGTCGGCAGGAATGCTGAAACCACCTTCCAGCGGCACCACGCAACTGCCTGGCTTGATGAACAGCAAGGGTTCGGTGGGTACCGGGTTATCCAGTTCCTTTGCATGTTCGGCGTAGTTGCGGCCAATGCACACCACTTTCCCTACCGGAAAATGAATACGTGTACCGTCGACATACTGGTGCTGATAGCTCATTACCGGCTCCTGCTTCTGGGATTCATCAGGTGTTTTTAGGCGTCAAATCGCGAAAATCTTGCCCGGGTTCATGATGCCGTTCGGGTCGAATACCGCCTTCACCGCTTTCATGTACTCGATTTCCACAGGTGAACGACTATAGGTCAGGTAGTCGCGCTTGGTCATGCCCACGCCGTGTTCGGCGGAAATCGAGCCGTTGTACTTCTCGACGGTCTCAAAGACCCATTTGTTCACGGTCGCGCACTTGGCGAAGAACTCATCCTTGCTCAGGTTTTCCGGCTTGAGGATGTTCAGGTGCAGGTTGCCGTCGCCGATGTGGCCAAACCAGACGATTTCGAAGTCCGGGTAGTGTTCGCCGACGATCGCGTCGATTTCCCGCAAGAAACCCGGAACCTTGGAGACGGTCACCGAGATGTCGTTCTTGTACGGCGTCCAGTGGGAGATGGTTTCGGAAATGTATTCGCGCAGCTTCCACAGGTTCTGCAGTTGGGTTTCGCTCTGGCTCATCACGCCGTCCAGCACCCAGCCTTGCTCCACGCAATGCTCGAAGGTTTCCAGGGCGTGATTGGCGACTTCTTCAGTGGTGGCTTCGAATTCCAGCAGGGCGTAGAACGGGCACTCGGTTTCGAACGGTGCTGGCACGTCGCCGCGAGCGAGGACCTTGGCCAGGGCCTTGTCGGAGAAAAATTCGAAGGCGGTCAGGTCCAGCTTGCCCTGGAAGGCGTGCAGCACCGGCATGATCGAATCGAAGTCCGGCGTGCCGAGCACCATGGAGGTGAGGTTTTTCGGCGCACGGTCCAGGCGCATGGTGGCCTCGACCACGAAGCCCAGGGTGCCTTCGGCGCCGATGAACAGCTGCCGCAAGTCATAGCCGGTGGCGTTCTTGATCAGGTCCTTGTTCAGCTCCAGCAGGTCACCCTTGCCGGTGACGACCTTCATGCCCGCCACCCAGTTGCGGGTCATGCCGTAGCGAATGACCTTGATCCCGCCGGCATTGGTGCCGATGTTGCCGCCAATCTGGCTGGAACCGGCGGAAGCGAAGTCTACCGGATAGTACAGGCCATGTTCTTCGGCCTTGTTCTGCAGTTGTTCGGTGACCACGCCAGGCTGGCAGACCGCGGTGCGGTCGGTGAGGTTCACGTCGAGCACCTGGTTCATGTAGTCGAATGACACGACCACTTCGCCGTTGGCCGCCACGGCGGCGGCGGAAAGCCCGGTACGCCCGCCCGACGGCACCAGCGCGACCTTGTGTTCATTGGCCCAGCGCACGATGGCCTGGACCTGCTCGGTGGTCTTGGGAAAGACGATGGCCGTGGGCGCCGGGGCGAAATGCTTGGTCCAATCCTTGCCGTAAGCGTTCAGGGAGTCGGCATCGGTCAGGACCTTGCCAGGCTCAACCAGGGTCTTCAGCTCATCTATCAGGGCAGGATTGGTCATCGACAGAACTCTCGAACAATTCATGGTCATCCTGAGAACGCTTCACGTCGCAGGAATGAGTGTTTAGCGGGGTGCATATGCTAGCATACCGACCCCGCAGCGTAGTGCCCAACGGCTGTTCTGCGGCGACGGCTGTCACGCCGGTCGGGCCAGCATGCGCTGTCCGATTCCCTGCCATTTTTCTCCGGGACACAGGTTTACGCAGATGAGCAAGACTTCTCTCGATAAGAGCAAGATCAAGTTCCTTCTTCTCGAAGGCGTCCACCAATCGGCTGTCGACGTCCTCAAGTCGGCGGGCTACACCAGCATCGAGTACATCACCAGTTCTCTGCCGGAAGCCCAGCTCAAGGAAAAGATCGCCGATGCTCACTTCATCGGCATTCGCTCCCGTACTCAATTGACCGAAGAGATCTTCGACCACGCCAAGAAACTGGTGGCGGTCGGCTGCTTCTGCATCGGCACCAACCAGGTTGACCTCAATGCGGCGCGCGAGCGCGGCATCGCGGTGTTCAACGCGCCGTACTCCAACACCCGTTCCGTTGCCGAACTGGTGTTGGCCGAAGCGATCCTGCTGCTGCGCGGCATCCCTGAGAAGAACGCTTCCTGCCACCGTGGCGGCTGGATCAAGAGTGCGGCCAACTCCTTCGAAATCCGCGGCAAGAAGCTGGGTATCGTCGGTTACGGCTCGATCGGCACCCAGTTGTCGGTACTGGCTGAAGGCCTTGGCATGCAGGTGTTCTTCTACGACACCGTGACCAAACTGCCCTTGGGCAACGCCACCCAGGTCAACAACCTGCACGAGTTGCTGGGCATGTCCGACATCGTGACCCTGCACGTGCCGGAAACCGCTGCCACCCAGTGGATGATCGGCGAGAAGGAAATCCGTGCCATCAAGAAGGGCGGGATCCTGATCAACGCCGCGCGTGGCACCGTGGTCAAGCTCGATGCCCTGGCCGACGCGATCAAGGACAAGCACCTGATCGGCGCCGCCATCGACGTGTTCCCGGTGGAGCCGCGCTCCAACGACGACATCTTCGAAAGCCCGCTGCGTGGCCTGGACAACGTGATCCTGACCCCGCACATCGGCGGTTCCACCGCTGAAGCCCAGGCCAACATCGGTCTGGAAGTGGCGGAAAAACTGGTCAAGTACAGCGACAACGGTACGTCGGTATCGTCCGTGAACTTCCCGGAAGTGGCTCTGCCGGCACACCCTGGCAAGCATCGCCTGTTGCACATCCACGAGAACATCCCGGGTGTGATGAGCGAGATCAACAAGGTCTTCGCCGAAAACGGCATCAACATTTCCGGTCAGTTCCTGCAGACCAACGAGAAAGTCGGCTACGTCGTGATCGACGTCGACGCCGAATACTCGGACCTGGCGCAAGAGAAGCTGCAGCACATCAACGGCACCATTCGTTGCCGGGTGTTGTTCTAAGAAGGTTGGACGGCAAGTTGAGGTTTGGCTTGCAATAAAGAACGGGAGCTTCGTAAGGGGCTCCCGTTTTTTTGCCTGCGTTACTTCACGGTGACGGTGATCTTCTTGGACACGATCGTCGGATGGAACGGCATATGGCCGCTGTCACCCAATATCAGCTGCAAGGTATGTTTGCCCGGGGCCAGCTTGATGGTGGCTTCGGTCTGCGCTTTGCCGAAGTGCATGTGGTTGGCGTCGGTCGGAATCGGTGCGCCTTCGGCGGGCAGTTTGTCGACATCGATCAGCAGATGATGATGCCCGGTGTTTTTGGTCACATCACCCGCCGGAGCCAGGGCGATGTCCTTGACGCCGAACTTGACCTTGAATTCCTGGGCAACGGTGGCGCCGTCTTGCGGGGAAACGATGAATACCTCTGCGCCTTTGGGAGCGGGGGTTGCGGCAGTCGCCAGCATCGAAGTACTCAGCAACAGGCCGGCCAACGCGGCACGAGACATAAAGCTTTTCATTTTTTTCTCCAATTTTTCCATGAAATCCGCCTGGCCATGACAACTTCATGACCAATCGTTGTCGAAGCCTGCAACAACCATAGCAAAGCGAGCCTGAAACGAGCGTCGCTTGTATAAATACAAAGGAGTGACCATGCGCTTTCTGCCTGGCCTGATCTGCCTGCTACCCCTTTTGAGTCCCCTGGCTCATGCCGAACTGATCGATGACATCAATGACCGTGGCGAACTGCGCATTGCCCTTGAGGCCAACGCCGCGCCCTTCAACTTCAAGGAAGACGGCAAACTCACTGGTTTCGAAGTGGAGCTGGGCGAAATGCTTGCCAGTGAGCTCGATGTACGCCCCGACTTCGTGGTCACTGATGCCGGGGACCTGATGAGCGGGGTGGAGAGCGGCAAGTACGACGTCGCCATCAACCACATAGCAATGACCCCGGAACTGGTGGAACGTTTCGACACCAGCGCCGTTTACAGTCAGCCGGATGCACAATTGCTGGCGAGCAAGGAGCAGACGCCACGCCCGCTGGTCATGGCGCAGTCGTTCCAGCCCGAAAAAAAGAGCGACCCGGCGCCGAGCCTGGTGATTCCGTTCCAGAAGGGCAACCCGGCGTTCAAGGCCAGCCTGGACAACGCCCTGACACGTATCAAGGAGGATGGAAGGCTGGAGCGGTTGTCGCAGAAGTGGTTGGAAAAACAGCCAGCGGAAAACAATTGAGGCTTGGATTCAACGCGACACTTTGTGGCGAGGGAGCTTGCTCCCGCTGGGCTGAAGCAGCCCCAATCGGGATAACGCAAAACTCCAGGCAGACCGTGTCAGCCGGTTTTACGACGGCTGCGCCGCCGAGCGGGAGCAAGCTCCCTCGCCACTGGGTTCTTGTTTGGACCGGGGGACATGGTTACCGCTCACCCTGTCCAAACAGGCCTGTCCTCAAGACTTGCGCCAGACACTTGCCAACCAAGGCTGTTGCTCGCGCGGCAGCCCAGCCGGTCGGTAGTAATGCTCCAGTTCCACGAAGCCTGCGTCGCCGAGCAGCGTGCGCCAGGCCGCGAGGTCGTGATAAGCGCCGAAGCGCTGGCCGTTCCAGCCCTCCTGGTTTTCGCCCCGTGGGTTGGAGCTGAACAGCACGCCGCCGGGCTTGAGCGTGGCATGCAGTTGTTTCAGCACCCGAGGCAGTTCCTGGACCGGGATATGAAACAGCACGGCGTTGGCAAAGATCCCGTCGAAGCGTTCAGCCGGCAGGTCGAGTTTCAAAAAGTCCTGTTGCCACACTTCGCACCCGCTGTCCTGGCGCGCCATCCGGGCAAATTCCGCTGAGCCATCGAGGCCCACCGCCACATGGCCCATGGCGGTGAACGTGCGCAGGTCTCGTCCGGGGCCGCAGCCGAAGTCCAGGATGTGCAACGGTGCCTGGGCCTGAATATGCCGCAGCAACGCGTCGATATTCTGGCTGACGTCGTGATCACGGGTGCCTTCGCGAAAGCTGTCGGCGACCGCGTTGTAATGGCCCAGGGTCGTGGCGGTGATGGTTTGCAGGTCGTCGGGGGTGTGTTTCATGGTCGCTGGCTTGGAGTGGGGGAGCGTGAGCCGACTATACCGCAAGATCATTGATCGCTCAGGTCAGCGCTTGTTCAAGCCCCGCGCCAACCGATCCCCACCGAGTTGAATCAACGCCACCAATGCCACCAGCAACACGATCACCGTGAGCATGATCTGGCTGTCGAAACGCTGGTAACCATACCGGTAGGCGATGTCCCCCAGGCCGCCAGCGCCGATTGCCCCGGCCATCGCCGAGGAGTTGATCATGGTCACCAGTGTGATGGTAAAACCGCCGACGATGCCCGGCCGTGCTTCGGGCAGCAGCACATGCCAGACAATGTGCCAGCGTCGGCACCCCATGGCCTGGGCCGCTTCGATCAGGCCATGGTCGACCTCCCGCAAACTGACTTCGGCGATGCGGGCGAAGAACGGGGTGGCGGCGATGGTCAGGGGAACCACCGCCGCCCAGACGCCGTAGGTGGTGCCGACGATCAGCCGCGTGAACGGAATCAGCGCCACCATCAGGATCAGGAACGGTATCGAGCGGAACAGGTTCACGAACGCGCCCAGGACGCGGTTCAGGGCGGGCGCTTCATAGATCCCACCCTTGTCACTGGTGACCAGAATCACCGCCAGCGGAATGCCCGCCAGCAAAGCGATCAATGACGACACGCCGACCATCAGGAAGGTGTCGATGAAGCCCTGCAATAACCGATCAAACCACATAGCCCAGCACCTCCACCTGTTGCGCCCAATTGCCTGCACGTTGGCGCAGCTCTTCGGCGCTCCATGACGAGCCACTCACCGCCAGCAGTAATTGTCCCAGCCCGTGGCCTTGGATCCGTTCGATGCCGCCGTGCAGTAGCCGAACCCGACCATCCAGGGCGTTGAACAAGGCCGCGAGGTCCGGTTCGTCCCGCCCGATGCCGGTGAATTGCAGGCGCAGCACGGTAGCGGCATCCGCCGATGCTGGCAGGGCCTGCAAGCGGCTTTGCAGTTCTTCAGGTATGGCGTGTTGCAGGGGGGCCAGCAGTGTTCGACTGACGTCGTGTTGCGGGTTACCGAACACTTCCCAGACCGGACCCTGCTCGACAATCCGACCTTGCTCGAGGACCACCACGCGGTCACACACCTCGCGAATCACCGCCATTTCATGGGTGATCAACACGATGGTCAGGCCCAGTCGCTGATTGATCTCACGCAGCAAACCGAGGATCGATTGAGTGGTTTCCGGGTCCAGGGCCGAGGTAGCCTCGTCGCAGAGCAGGATCTGCGGATCATGGACCAGCGCCCGGGCGATCCCGACGCGCTGCTTCTGTCCGCCCGAGAGTTGCGCCGGGTAGGCCTTGTGCTTGCCCTGCAAACCCACCAGCTCCAACAGCTCACGAACTTTCTGCTGGCGCTCCTCCTTGGGCACGCCGGCGACTTTCAGCGGCAGCTCGACGTTCTGCCACACGGTCTTGGCCGACATCAGGTTGAAGTGCTGGAAGATCATGCCGATGCGCCGACGCAGTTCCACCAGGCGGTCTTCATCGAACTCGCCGATGTCTATCTGATCGATCAACACCCGGCCACTGGTGGGTTGTTCGAGGCGGTTGATGGTGCGGATCAGCGACGATTTGCCAGCGCCGCTGCGGCCGATGATGCCGAACACTTCGCCGCGCTGGATCGCCAGGTCGATGCCTTGCAGCGCCGCCACCGGACCCTGGGCGCCGTTGTAGGTCTTGCCCAGGCCGATGAAGCGCACGTGGGCGCGGTTGAGCTCTGGATGCAGTTCGGTGTGTTTGGCGCTTCTGGGTGTGGGGGCTTCTTGTCGAAGTCGAGCATTGACGGCGTTCATGTCAGCTTTCCCAGCCGGGTTGATAGAGCTTGCCGTGGGCCTTGTCCAGGGCGGCGCGCACGGCTGGCGAATGTTGGTAGATGTCGACGAACTTGATCAGCCGTGGATCGTTCTTGCTCTTGGGCTGGATCACGAACTGAATCACGTATTCCTTGTGATCGAGGCCGTCGAACAGCAAGGCAGAGCTGGCATCGAAGGTCTTGGCCAGGCGGATGTAGGCCGGGTAGCCCTGTACCAGGTCGGCGTCTTCATAGGCGCGCACCAGTTGCACGGCTTCGACCTGCAGGATCTTGACTTTCTTCGGGTTGGCGACGATATCGTCTTCTGTGGCCTTGTAGCCGACGCCCGGCTTGAGGCTGATCAGCCCGGCCTTGGCCAACAGTTGCAGGCCGCGACCGCTGTTGATCGGGTCGTTGGCAATGGCGACGCTGGCGCCTTCCGGGAGTTCGTCGAAGCTTTTGTATTTTTTCGAATAGAGGCCGACGTTGTTGATGATCCCCGGTGCAAAGGGCACCAGATCGAACCCGGCGGCGGCCTTGGCGTTTTCCAGGAACGGGATGTGCTGGAAGTAATTCACGTCGATGTCGCCGGAGGCCAGGCTGACGTTGGGCGCTATCCAGTCGCTGAACTCCACCAGTTCGACCTTCAGGCCTTGCTTGCTGGCCTCTTCCACGGCGGCCTCCAGGGGAATGGCGAACGCGGCGGTGGTGCCGATTTTCAACGGTGCGTCGGCGGCAAACAGTGCCGAGCTGAACAGGCCGAGGGCCAGGGCCAGTGCTTTGACTGGCAGGGTCAGGAGTTGCTGGGTCATGTCAGTTGTTCCAGTCATTAATGGATGAGTCTCAGGCTTTTGTGGCGAGGGAGCTTGCTCCCGCTGGGCTACGAAGTAGCCCCAACGCCTTTTTGGGCGGGCTTCGCCCACCAGCGGGAGCAAGCTCCCTCGCCACAGGGTCAGTGTCGGTAGTCCCAGGGTCAGTGTCGGTAGGTTGAGCCGGTGTGTTGTTCAGGTAGATGAGCCCCCGCGCGAAACAGCTTTTCCCGCAGGGTGCCGTTGTCGTATTCGGTCTTGTACGCGCCGCGCCGTTGCAGTTCGGGAATCACCAGGTCGATGAAGTCCACGTAGCTTTGCGGCGTGACGATGCGGGTCAGGTTGAAACCATCGAGGCCGGTTTCGCCGATCCAGGATTCCAGCTCGTCGGCCACCTGTTCGGGCGAGCCGACCACCGTGATGTAGCGACCGCCCAAGGCGTGTTGTTCGAGCAATTTGCGCCGGGTCCAGTCGTTGTTCTGCAAGGTCTTGGTGGCGGACTGGATGGCGTTGCTCTTGACGTACTGGATCGGTTCGTCCAGTTCGTACTGGGAAAAATCGATGCCCGTTGACGCGGAAAAATGCGCCACGCCGGCCTCGGCGCTGGCATAGCTCAGGTACTCGGCATGCTTGGCCCAGGCAGCCGCTTCGGTCTCGCCGACGATCACGTTCAGGCCCATGAACACCTTGATGTCCCCGGGGTTGCGCCCCGTCTCTACGGCGCTGGCGCGGACCTTGTCCACCTGGGCCTTGGTCGCCGGTTTGTTCTGGCCGCTGATGAACACGCACTCGGCATGCCGTCCGGCGAACAGCAGGCCGCGCTCGGAACTGCCGGCCTGGAACAGCACCGGCGTGCGCTGGGGCGAGGGTTCGCACAGGTGATAACCCTCGACCTGATAGAACTCGCCCTGATGCCGGACCTTGTGCACTTTCTCCGGCTGCGCATAGATCCGCCGCTGGCGATCGTTGAGTACCGCGTCGTTTTCCCAGCTGCCTTCCCAGAGTTTGTAGAGCACTTGCAGGTACTCGTCGGCCTGGTCGTAGCGGCGATCATGCTCGACCTGCGCGGTCAGGCCCATGGCCTTGGCGGCGCTGTCCAAGTAGCCGGTGACGATGTTCCAGCCGACCCGGCCGCGGCTCAGGTGGTCGAGGGTGCTCATGCGGCGGGCGAACAGGTAGGGCGGTTCGTAGGTGAGGTTGGCGGTGAGGCCGAAGCCGAGGTTCTTCGTGACGGCGGCCATTGCCGAGACCAGCAGCAACGGGTCGTTGACCGGCAGTTGGATCGACTCCTTGAGCGTGACGTCCACCGACTGTTGATACACGTCATAGACCCCGACGATGTCGGCGATGAACAGCCCGTCGAACAACCCGCGTTCGAGCAATTGCGCCAGGGCGGTCCAGTATTCGATCGTGTTGAACTGGGTCGACGTGTCCTGGGGATGGGTCCAGAGGCCGTGATTGATGTGCCCGATGCAGTTCATGTTGAACGCGTTGAGCAGGATTTTTTTCTTGCCGGGAGCCATCAGATAGTCCCCCGCAGCGGCGGTTTTTCATCGTTGAGGTAGAAGTTGCCCACGGCGTGGTATTTCCAGCGCACCGGGTCATGCAGGGTGTGCACTCGCGCGTTGCGCCAGTGACGGTCGAGGCCATGTTCGGCCAGGGTCGCCTGGCTGCCGGCCAATTCGAACAGCGTGCTGCTGGCGGCCAGGGATATTTCGGTGCTGACGGCACGGGCTTCGGCCACGGCAATCGAGGCGGCGGCGACCGTGTCGGCCCGGGTGTCGGCCTGGGCCCGGTCGAGGAATTCACCGGCACGTTCCAACAGGGCTTCGGCGGCATGCAGGCGGATGCTCAGTTGGCCGAAACTCTTGAGGGTGTGCGGGTCTTCGGTGGCGACGTCGCTGGTGGCGTCGATCCAGGGGCGGGTTTTATTGCGGACAAAATGCAGGGCGTCTTCGTAGGCGGCGCGGGCGATGCCGGTGTCGATAGCGGCGTGAAGGATCTGCGCCAGCGGCCCTACCGGTGTGGGACGTTCGAAGGCGCTCTGGAAGGGCACGATGTCGGTGGCGGCGACATAAACGTCTTCGAACACCACCGAACCGCTGCCCGTGGTGCGCTGGCCAAAACCGCTCCAGTCGTCGATCACCGTCAGGCCTTGGCTGCTGCGAGGCACGAACGCCAGTTGTTGCACACCGTTTTCGTCCACCACTGACGTGGGGATGCGCTGGGCGTAGATCGCGCCCGTGGCGTAGAACTTGCGACCGTTGATGCGATAGCCCTCGCCGTCGCGGCGCAGTTGGGTGATGCGATCATGGGCAGTCTTGGTGCCAAGTTCGGCCAGGGCGTTACCAAAGCGCTGGCCGGCGAGCACTTCGGCGTAGAGGCGTTGTTTTTGCGCTTCAGTGCCATTTACCCGTAGCACTTCCAGGGCATAGAAATGATTTTGCGGAATCTGCCCCAGCGAGCTGTCGGCCTGGGAAATCAGCGCAATGACTTTGGCCAGGGTGACGTTGGACACACCGGCACCGCCATAGGCCGTGGGCACGCTGATACCCCACAGGCCCGAGCGGGAGAAAGCCTCCAGTTCCGGGTACGGCAAACGGCGCTCGCGGTCGCGCAGGGCGCTGTCGCGCTTGAAGTCATCGGCCAGGTCGCTGGCCACGATCAGGGCTTGTTCATCGCTGGTGATCACCGCGACGTGTTGAGAAAGCGTCATGTGCTGCTCCAGAGGTCGGGTCGTCAGATCCAGGAATGGCGGGCCGGCAAGGTGCCGTTCAGGTGGTAGGCGCCTACCGCGTGATACTTCCAGCGCACCGGGTCGTGCAGGGTGTGGACCCGTGCGTTGCGCCAGTGGCGATCGAGGTTGAATTCGGCGAGGGTGGCGCGGCTGCCGGCCAGTTCGAAGAGTTTTTCGCTGGCGTGCAGGGCGATTTCGGTGGTGAGCACTTTGGCCTCGGCCACGGCAATCGAGGCGCGGGCGGCAGATTGCGCCGTGATGGGGGCGGCACTGACCTGGTCCAGCACCTGTCCGGCCTTGCGCAGCAAGGCTTCGGCGGCGTGCAGTTCGATTTTCAGTTTGCCAATGTCGGCGATCACGTAGAGGTCGTCACTGGCTCGGTCGACCTTGGCGTCGATCCAGGGCCGGGCCCGTTCACGCACAAAAGCGATGGCATCATCGATGGCGCCACGGGCGATACCCGCATCGATGGCGGCCTGGATCAGTTGGGAAATCGCACCTTGCACGCCGGGTGTTTCGTTGATGCGCCAGTTATCCAGGACCAACTCGGTATCCACCCGCACATTGTTCAGCAGCACGGTGCCGCTGGCGGTGGTGCGCTGGCCGAATCCTGACCAGTCGTCGACGATCCGCAGGCCCGGGGTGCCGCGCCGCACGAATGCCAGCACCTGGCGGCCCTCGTCATTCAACGCCTTGACCGCGACCCAATGGGCAAACAGCGCGCCGGTGGAATAGAACTTCTGACCATTGATGACAAACCCGTCACCGTCAGTGGTGATCCGAGCCTTGAGCTCAAGGGTATTGCGAGTACCGCGCTCCGGCCCGGCGTTGCCGATGCGCCAACCTTCGAGCACGCTCTGCAAGAGGATTTTTTTCTGCCGTTCGGTGCCGGTGCCGAGAATCAGCTGGAGCACGCCGAACTGGTTCTGCGGGATCTGCCCAAGGGCCGGGTCAGCGGCGGAAATGATCGCGAACACGTCGGCCAGGGTGACGAACGAAACCTGCGGACCGCCGTATGCCCGGGGAATGGCAATGCTGCCCAATCCGCTGCGGGTGAATTGCTCGATTTCTGCCCAGGGCAGCTTGCGTTGCTGGTCACGACGCGCGGCCTGCTGACGGGCGACCTGCGCCAGTTCATGGGCGGCTTTGATGGCCTCGGCATCGTTGCGCAACACCTGTGCGGGCAACAACAGTGGTGCGATGTCCAGGTCGCTCTGGACTTTTGCTTGCGCCAGATCCGACATTACAGCCACTCCGTGGCTGCAGGCAGTGCCTTGGCGTATTGCACTGGGGTGATTGTGTTCCGTTCCATACCCACCTCACATCTTTTCGGAAAACGCCGCGATAAATGCGGCGAGTCAAAATCAAGAATGTCCGGTGGTCCGGTATATATACCCTAAGCGTGTATAAATTATTTTTGAACTAACTTTTAGGAATATGTATAGGTTGGATTCAATTGGAAGGAGTCCTCTGTGGCGAGGGAGCTTGCTCCCGCTGGGTTGCGCAGCAACCCTTCTTTTACCCAAGCGGGAGCAAGCTCCCTCGCCACCAAAAGCGCTCTGTATCAAGGCGCTCGATGTCGCGGTTCGGCGGCCATGAGGGCCTCTTTCGAGGGCTTCTTCAGATAGGGATTGGCGCAACCGATCTTCAGCGTTCGCGGCGGTGCCCAGAGGGAATTGTTGCCTACGCGATCAATGATGCAGTAGGTCACTTCCAGGCGCAGGTCTTCGCCTGCCTCCAGGATGATCTGCGGCGGGACCCAGATATTGATTGGCTGGTCGACCTCGCTGGCGGCGACGGCAGGCAGGTCCATGCGCACATCGCCCCAGCGCAGGGTCACGGCATCGCCGGCGGCCATGTTCAGGTAGGGTTCGATGGTCAGTGGTACGCCGCGCTTGATCTGGTTGGGGTTCACCCCTTGGCGTCGGATAGTACCGGGAATGCGCACGGGCGCCAGGCCCTGGTTTTCATCGCCGCTCAGGGCCGACGGCTGCCCGCCGGGGCAATCGAGTTTCGCGTGTACCCGCTGCCTGGCAGATAGCGCCGGCCCACGCCCGACCTGCATCACCCGATAGTGAATGCGCGAGGTGCCATCGACGATGAAACTCTCCGGGACTCGCAGGGTGACGCTGTCTTGCACATCGGCCTGCGACAGCAAGCGCGAGCCGACGTAGCAGTTGTCCCAGAACAGTTCGATCAGGTCACCTGCGTCCATGCCAGGGTAGGGCGCAATGGCAACCTCCAGGTGAGCGGCGTTGGCGATATTGATGCCGGTAGGGTGGGCGTTGGCCAGGGTGGGGGCGGCCAGTTCAGGACTCTTCGACTTACATGTCATGGTGTTCTCCTTGATGCTTGAAAACTAAGTCCGTTTCGGGAAGATCAACGGCGATGACTAATCGCGACATATTTTATGTGTGCAGCCATATAGGCCAGGCTGCGCCTAATCACTGTGCAGAAAATAAATAATGTGCATCGCTTGTTGGTCACTAGATAAAGGCTCCATAGTTTCAGTGTCAATAGAGGCACTTGCTTAATAATTCATTATGAAAGGCTTCAGAAATATCCTACGCCCCCATGTTAATAATGCGCGGCATCACAAGCCCTTTTCCGAGGCTCGCAGGTTTCTGGAAAATGCTCGAAAGAGCGTTTTGAGACTAAAAAGGAGGAGTGCTTGGGCTGAGCGTAAGTGTTACGAGAGGTAGATCCATGCCGTGCATAAAACGGTCGAGGATGTTGAGTAGGGCGCAAGTTGCAAGTTGTTTCTTTATGGCAAAGTTATGGCGCTAGTATCTTGAAGAGTGTTGCAACTGCCTCACTTCCATCCCTGGAAGTGATGACACTGCCGATAACTTACTGAGCGCCGTGACCGGCGGAGAGGAACTTGCTGAGGAACTGTCGCGTGCGTTCTTCCTTGGGAGCTGCAAACAAGGCCTTGGCTTCGCCTTGTTCGACGATCACGCCTTTGTCGAAAAACACCACGCGGTTGGCCACGTCCCGGGCGAAGCCCATTTCGTGGGTCACGATGACCATGGTGCGTTTTTCTTCGGCCAAGTCGCGAATGGTTGCCAGCACCTCGCCCACCAGTTCCGGATCCAGGGCCGAGGTCGGCTCATCGAACAGGATCACCGCCGGCTCCATCGCCAACGCCCGGGCAATCGCCACGCGCTGTTGCTGGCCGCCGGAAAGGCGCCGTGGGTAGGCGTCCTCCTTGCCGGCCAGCCCGACCTTGGCCAACAGCTTGCGCCCCAGGGCTTCGGCTTCGGTGCGAGGAATTTTCTTCACCACCTGCGGGCCTTCAGTGACATTTTCCAATGCGGTGCGATGGGGAAACAGGTTGAAGTTCTGGAACACGAAGCCCACCTGCTGGCGCAAACGGCGCACCAGGCCCTGTTGCTGGTTCAGCGGTCGACTGCCATCGATTTCGATGTCGCCGACCTTGATCCGGCCACTGGTAGGTTCTTCGAGGAAGTTCAGGCAGCGCAGGAAGGTGGTCTTGCCCGAGCCGCTGGGGCCGATGATCGCAACCACTTCGCCTTCTTCGATCTTCAAGTCGATGCCGTTGAGCACCACCTGACCCTTGAACTGCTTTGTCAGTTTTTCCACGACAATCATGGGTCAGGACTCCTGGTCATGCCGATTGACCCGTGCTTCCAGGACGTTCTGCAGGTGCGAGAGCACGGTAGCAAGAACCCAATAGATCAGCGCGGCGGCAAGGTACATGGTGAAGATTTCGAAGGTTCGCGCGGTGATCAGCTGCGCCTGGCGGAACAGCTCCGGCACCTGGATGGTCGCCGCCAGCGCGGTGTCCTTGACCAGGGAAATGAAGCTGTTGCCCAACGGTGGCAGCGCCGTGCGTGCGGCTTGCGGCAGGATGGCCCGGCGCAGGGTCTGGGCGCGGGTCATGCCGATACTCGCCGCCGCTTCCCACTGGCCGCGCTCGATGGAACTGATAGCGGCCCGCAGGATTTCACACGCATAGGCAGCCATGTTCAGCGAGAAACCGATCAGGGCCGCGGGCAGCGGATCCAGCTCGATGCCCAGTTGCGGCAACCCGTAATAGATCACGAACAACTGCACCAGCAACGGCGTACCGCGAAAGAACGACACGTAGATGCGGGCGATCCAGTTCACCAGCTTGAAGCGCGACAGGCGCATCAGCGCCAGGCCGAACCCCAGCAGCAAGCCGAAAAACATACCGCCCAGGCTGAGGAAGACCGTGTAATACGCGCCCTTGAGCAGGAAGGGCGCGGAGTCCAGTGCGAGTTGAAGAGCTGCTTCCATTATTGGGTAACGTCAGCGCTGAAGTATTTTTCCGAAAGTTTTTTCAACGTACCGTCGGCGCGAAGTTTTTCGATGGCCTTGTTCACGGCTGCCAACAGCTCAGGCTCGCCTTTGCGCAGGGCAATACCGGACTCCTGGCGAGAAAAGGCTTCGCTGGTGACGGTGGTGTCCTTGGCTTTCTTGGCGTATTCCAGTGCGGCCAGGCGGTCGATCAGGATGGTGTCGATACGACCGACGCGCAGGTCCTGGAACTTGGTGGGGTCGTCATCGTAGGTTTTGACTTGGGCGCCCGGTACTTCTGCCTTGACCCACTGTTCGTAGTTGGTGCCCAGGCCCACGCCGACTTTTTTACCGTCCAGGTCGGCGGCCTTCTTGATGTTCAGCTCGTCGGCTTTCTTGGTCAGTACCAGCGCTTGAATCCCGGAAACGGTGTACGGCTCGGAGAAATCGTATTTTTTCTTACGTTCCTCGGAGATGGTCACCTGGTTGACCACTGCGTCCAGACGCTTGGATTCCAGGGCCGCGAGAATGCCGGCCCATGGGGTCGTCTGCAGCTTGACCTTCACACCCAGTTCCTTGGCCAGGGCTTCGGAGAACTCCACTTCGAAGCCGGTCAGTTTGCCGCTGTCATCAACGAAACTGAACGGTGGATAAGTGCCTTCCAGGCCGATCTTGATTTCGCCGGCATCCTTGATTTTCTGCAGCTGCTCACCGGCAACCGCTTGCCCCAGCAGCCCGGCGCTCAATGCCAAGCCCAGCGAACCCACCAACAGGTTGCGACGTAATGCGGAAAAATTCATGACAAGCCCCTGTGTTTTCTTATGAAGAGGTTATTTGGCTGAGATAAGGCGTAGCCGCGATCCGAAAAGATTGCCACATCCTGCCTTAAAGCGGTTTGGGCGTCTCGCGGCAAATGCGCCTGCGGCGAGACTATAGGATGGCTTTTATAGATTGGAAAATAATATTAAATCAACTCTATATGCCTGTTTTGAATTTTTCCCCGTGGGAGCGAGCTTGCTCGCGATAGCAGTGGATCAGCCCAATTCCAATCAACTGACACACTCTCATCGCGAGCAAGCTTGCTCCCACATTAAGGCTTTTCTATCTTCAGAAGACTGCGTTATAGGCAAACAACGCCGGTGCGCCGCCGGTGTGGAGGAAGATGATCGGGCCTTCGTCGAAACGGTCGCGACCCATGCCGTCGAGCAGGCCGGCCATGGCCTTGCCGGTGTAGACCGGATCGAGCAGCAGCCCTTCCTGGCTGGCCAGCAGCTTGACCGCCGCCAGTGTCCCGGCGTTGGGTTCGCCGTAGCGGGGGGCGAAATATTCGTCCCACAGGATCACTTTGAACGCTTCCGGAAGGTCGACTTCGAGCAACGCTGCCGTACGCTCGGCCAGGCCCTGGACCTTCGGAAACTGATCCTCCTCGCTGCGGGAAACGGTGACGCCAATGACCGGTAGTGCCGGCAGGCTTTCGCTCAACGCCAGTGCCAGGCCGCTATGGGTGCCGGCACTGCCCGAGGCCAGTACCACGGCGGCGAATTCAATCCCGGTGTCCTTGATCTGCTCGGCCAGTTCCAGGCCGGCGCGCACATACCCCAGCGCGCCCAAGGCGTTCGAACCGCCAATCGGCACCAGATAGGGCTTTTTCCCGTTGCTGCGCAGGCGCCCGGCGAGGGCCTGTAGCTGCTCATCGGCGTTGTCCAGGTTGTCCACCAGCTCGACCTTGGCGTCGAACAATTCCAACAGCAGCCGGTTGCCGTTGCCCAGGTAATTGCTGTCTTCGGTGCCGATGGGGTTTTCCAGCAAGGCCACGCAGCCCAGGCCCAGTTTCGCGGCGAGGGCGGCGGTCTGGCGTACATGGTTGGACTGGATCGCCCCGGCGGTGATGAGGGTATCGGCGCCTTGGGCGATGGCATCGGCGGCCAGGTATTCGAGCTTGCGCAGTTTGTTGCCGCCCATGGCCAGGGGCGTCAGGTCGTCACGCTTGATATAGATGTCCCGGCCGAGCCAGGTGGAGAGGCGGTCGAGTTTTTCCAGCGGTGTCGGATGGCCGAGCAGGTCGAGACGGTTAAAGCGAGACAGCTGTTCTTTGATCATGGGTCCGTACTGGTTGTAGGAGATGTCTGGACTATAGGCACGCGGATATTCAGGGGCAACCGGCAATCATTTGTTTGGAAGTAAACCGGCGACGGACAGGGAGTGACACATGATTTATGAACACACAAACCCTGTGGGAGCGAGCCTGCTCGCTCCCACAGGGTTTGTGTGTGGTCTGTTGAACACTGAACGAATACACACCAAGCAGCGTCTATCCTCCCACTGGCCTGCGTAGGAAACGCGCCGTTGAGCCCTGCGATTAGTCCTTAGCTGCCTATTCATGTTTAACTTGAACGTTCATTCAAGTTAAACCGTCGGTTTGCTGCCCGCTCACAATAAGGAGGCTTGCTTTTGCCGAGTCCGTTTTCGACCCTCGCTGTTTCTCTGCCCGGGGGCCCTCGCCCATGAGTGCTTCGTCCCTGCCACCCAGCGGCCTGGTCCGCATGAACCCGCCGGTCTTTTACTTCGCCGCGACCTTCATCCTGCTGTTCGGCCTGGTGGTGATTGCCATGCCCGCACAGGCCGGCGCTTGGCTGCTGGCCGCGCAGAACTGGGCGGCCAATACGGTCGGCTGGTACTACATGCTCGCGATGACGCTGTATCTGGTCTTCGTGGTGGTCACCGCCTTGTCCGGCTACGGCAAGATCAAGCTCGGTGCCGACCACGACGAGCCCGAATTCAGTTATCTGTCCTGGGCCGGCATGCTGTTCGCCGCCGGCATCAGCATCACACTGTTTTTCTTCTGCGTGTCCGAGCCGCTGACCCACATGGTGCAGCCGCCCCAGGGCGAGGCTGGTACCGCCGAGGCGGCGCGCCAGGCCATGCAGATCCTGTTCTTGCACTGGGGCCTGCACGGCTGGGGCGTCTTCGCGTTCGTCGGCATGGCCCTGGCGTATTTTGCCTACCGGCACAATTTGCCGCTGGCCCTGCGCTCGGCGTTGTACCCGCTGATTGGCAAGCGCATCAACGGCCCCATCGGCTACGCCGTGGACGGCTTCGGCATTATCGCCACGGTGTTCGGCCTCGGCGCGGACATGGGTTTTGGTGTGTTGCACCTCAATTCCGGGCTCGATTACCTGTTCGGCATCGCCCATACCCAATGGATCCAGGTCGGCCTGATCGTGCTGATGATGGGCGCGGCGATCATCGTCGCCGTGGCCGGTGTCGACAAAGGCGTGCGGGTCATGTCCGACATCAACATGCTGCTGGCCTGCGCCTTGTTGTTGTTCGTGCTGTTCGCCGGGCCCACCCAGCATTTGCTCAATACGTTGATCCAGAACATCGGCGATTACCTCGGCGCCTTGCCGATGAAGAGTTTCGATCTGTACGCCTACGACAAACCCAGCGACTGGCTGGGCGGCTGGACGGTGTTCTACTGGGCCTGGTGGATCGCGTGGTCGCCGTTCGTGGGGCTGTTCATCGCACGGATTTCCCGTGGCCGCACCATCCGCGAATTCGTGTTTGGCGTGCTGCTGATTCCCCTGGGTTTCACCCTGGCGTGGATGTCGATCTTCGGCAACAGCGCCATCGACCAGGTGCTGAACCATGGCATGAGTGCCCTGGGCATGTCCGCCCTGGAAAACCCATCGATGAGCCTTTACCTGCTGCTGGAAACCTATCCCTGGAGCAAGACCGTCATCGCGGTCACGGTGTTCATCAGCTTCGTGTTCTTCGTCACGTCCGCCGACTCGGGCACCGTGGTGCTGTCGACGTTGTCGGCCAAGGGCGGCAACCCCGACGAGGACGGGCCGAAGTGGTTGCGGGTGTTCTGGGGCGCGATGACTGCCCTGGTGACCAGCGCGTTGCTGTTCTCCGGCAGCATCGACGCCTTGAAGTCGGCGGTGGTGCTGACGTCCTTGCCGTTCTCGTTGATTCTGCTGCTGATGATGTGGGGCCTGCACAAGGCGTTCTACCTGGAGTCCCAGAAGCAGATCGCGCAATTGCATTCCCTGGCGCCGGTGTCGGGCTCGCGCCGGGGTACGGGCGGCTGGCGCCAGCGCTTGAGCCAGGCGGTGCATTTTCCGTCCCGTGATGAGGTGTACCGTTTCCTCGACACCACGGTGCGCCCGGCCATTGAAGAAGTGACCGCAGTGTTCGTCGAAAAGGGCCTGACGGTGGTGACCCAGCCCGATCCGGTCAATGACAACGTCAGCCTGGAGATCGGCCACGGCGAGCAGCATCCGTTCATCTACCAGGTGCAGATGCGCGGCTACTTCACGCCGTCCTTCGCCCGCGGCGGCATGGGGTCGAAGGAGCTCAACAACCGTCGTTACTACCGTGCCGAAGTGCACTTGAGCGAAGGCAGCCAGGATTACGACCTGGTGGGCTACACCAAGGAGCAAGTCATCAACGACATCCTCGACCAGTACGAGCGGCACCTGCAGTTCCTGCATTTGGTGCGCTGATCGGCCTGAGCCTCAGACGAGCCCGCCGTTGGCCCGCAGGATCTGCCCGTTCACCCACCCGGCGTCCGGACCCACCAGGAAGGTGATGATGCGGGCGATGTCCTGCGGCTGGCCGAGGCGCTCCAGGGGCGGCATCTTGGCGTAGTGCTGCACCTGTTCCTCACTCTTGCCGTGCATGAACAGCTCGGTGGCGACGGGGCCGGGGGCCACGGCATTGACCGTGATCTGCCGACCGCGCAGTTCCTTGGCGAACACCTGGGTCAGGGATTCCACTGCGGCCTTGCTGGCGATGTACACCGAGTAGCCGGGCAGGTTCAGGCCCACGGTGCTGCTGGAAAAATTCACGATCCGGCCACCGTCATTCAAACGGGTCGCGGCCTCGCGCAGGGTGTTGAAGGTGCCACGGGTGTTGATGGCGAACGTCTGCTCGAACAGCTCGTCGCTGTGCTGTGCCAGGGGCATGACCTGGAGGATGCCGGCGTTGTTGATCAACACATCGACCTTGCCCAGCTGCGCTTCGGTTTCATCGAACATCCGCCGGACATCGGCGGCAGACGACACGTCCGCCTTGATCGCTATGGCCTGATGGCCAGCCTGACGCAATTGCACCACCAGTTTCGAGGCTTCGGTGGCGCTGTTGGCGTAGTTGATGGCGACGGCGAAACCTTCGCTGGCCAGTTGCTTGGCAATCTCTGCTCCGATGCCGCGAGAGGCGCCGGTCACGATGGCAACTTTCGAATTTTGAACAGTCATGTGAAGGGTTCCTTTGCTGTTGAGGCGTTGTGATTCGTTGGAGCCAGATTCACATGTTTACTGTTGGCGATAAATACACGAGAGTTGCCTTGACTATTCAATATCTTCCAACAATCGGCGGGAAGGATTCAGATGGACCAGGTCAAGGCGATGAGAGTGTTTGTCCGCATATACGAGCGCAGCAGCTTCACCCTGGCCGCTGAAGACTTGAATATGCCCCGGGCCACGCTGACCCATACGCTCAATCAATTCGAAGCCTGGCTGGGTGTTCGTTTGTTGGAGCGCAGCACCCGCAAGGTGCGCCCGACTCTCGACGGCGAAGCCTACTACCCGCGCTGTGTGCAATTGCTGGCTGAACTTGAAGAGGCCGAACTGGCGTTTCGCGGTGTGGCGCCCAAAGGCAAGCTGAGGGTGGACTTACATGGCACCCAGGCCCGGTACTTCGTGATTCCGGCGTTACCACAGTTCATGGCTCGCTACCCTGAAATAGAGCTGTTCATCAGCGAGGCGGATCGTTTCGTCGACCTGATTGCCGAGGGCGTCGATTGCGTGCTGCGCTCCGGTACGCTGGCGGATTCATCATTGATCGGCCGACGTGTCGCCAATCTCCGGCAGATCACCTGTGCCAGCCCCGGTTACCTGCGCCAGTACGGCGAGCCGAAGAGCCTCGATGACCTGAAACATCACCGGGCGGTGAATTACGTCTCGCGGACCACCGCCAAACTCTATCCGTTTGAGTTCATGGTCGATGGCGAACTCAAGGAGGTAGCGATCGGGGGGACGTTGTCGGTGTCCGGTGCCGAAATCTACGCCGCCTCGGCCATCGCCGGCATGGGCTTGATCCAATGTCCGCATTACCGAATGGAAGAACCGATCCGGCAAGGGCTGATCCAGGAAGTCCTCACCGCCACCCCGCCACCGTCCATGCCGGTGTCGGTGCTCTATCCCCACAACCGACACATGTCGCCACGGGTCCGCGTGTTCGTGGATTGGGTGGCGGAGGTGTTTGCGCAGGCGCGATGACCGAGTGGTGAGGGCGGTGCATGGGTTGGAGAGTTGAACTAATATTTTTCTGGGTGTGTATTGTGTGTATCTGGGTCTTTTTCGCAGCTAGAGTTTTCCGGCAGAGTTGTGAATAAGGCAAAGGTGATGCGAAGTCGGGAAATGATCAGGAAGATCGAAGAGGACGGTTGGTATCGGGTGGCAGTCAAGGGTAGCCATCATCCGTACAAGCATGCCATCAAGGCTGGAAGGGTGACGATCAAGCACCCTGACGCCGATCTGCCCAGAGGCACGATCAATAGCATATTGAAACAGGCGGGCCTGAAATGAAGCCCATGACCGATTACGAAATCCCCGATGGGGATGCATTGTTATCAGACCGGTTGCTGCGGTTGCCGGATCTGAAGGAAGGATTCGTCCACATGAAATTTCCGGTCGTTCTGCACAAGGATGCCGATTCCGACTACGGAGTGACGGTCCCGGATGTACCGGGTTGTTTCTCCGCAGGCAGTACTGTGAGCCAGGCATTCGAAAATGTGAAAGAGGCGCTCTCGTTGCACTATGAAGGCTTGATAGCCGACGGCGAACCGCTGCCGCAGATCCATGAAATCGACGATCATCTCGACGATCCGCAATACGCCGGGGGGATATGGGGGGTGGTTGAGTTTGATGTCACGCCCTATTTCGGAAAGTCAGTGCGGTTCAACGCCACGCTGCCCGAGCAATTGCTTGAGCGCATCGACCAAACCGTGCGACGGGACCAGCGTTATAGCTCGCGTTCGGGTTTTCTGGCGGCGGCGGCCTTGCGCGAACTTTCAGCCTGACCGAGGCGTCTGTGAAATGTTAGCGTCTGTCACCCGCCGTCCGAACAGAGAGCCTTTTCGATGACCTACACCGCTGCGCAAAACCGCTACGAGTCCATTCCTTACCGCCGCGTCGGTCGCAGCGGGCTGGTGCTGCCGGCGTTGTCGCTGGGGTTGTGGCACAACTTTGGCGACAGCACGCCCATCGATACCCAGCGCGCCTTGTTGCGTACGGCGTTTGACCTGGGCATCAACCACTTCGACCTGGCCAACAACTACGGCCCGCCCTACGGCAGCGCCGAGATCAATTTCGGCCGGTTGCTGCGCGAAGATTTCCAGCAGTACCGCGATGAGTTGATCATCTCCAGCAAGGCCGGTTGGGACATGTGGCCGGGCCCATACGGCCAGGGCGGTGGCTCGCGCAAATACGTGCTCGCCAGCCTCGACCAGAGCCTGCAACGCCTGGGGCTGGACTATGTGGACATCTTCTATTCCCACCGTTTCGACCCCGACACCCCACTGGAGGAAACCGCCAGCGCACTGGCCACTGCCGTACAGCAGGGCAAGGCGTTGTACATCGGCATTTCCTCGTATTCCGGGGTGAAGACCCGGGAAATGGCGGCGTTGCTCAAGGAA
Organism: Pseudomonas sp. NFACC05-1; assembly: GCF_900100135.1. Taxonomy (NCBI): domain Bacteria; kingdom Pseudomonadati; phylum Pseudomonadota; class Gammaproteobacteria; order Pseudomonadales; family Pseudomonadaceae; genus Pseudomonas; species Pseudomonas sp. NFACC05-1. The sequence continues at coordinate 85,656 of NZ_FMTR01000003.1, forward strand.
TGGAAAGTCCCGCTGCTGATCCACCAGCCGGCCTACAACCTGCTCAACCGCTGGGTGGAGAAAGACCTGCTGGACGCCACCGACGAACTGGGTACCGGTGTGATCGCTTTTACGCCGCTGGCCCAGGGCCTGTTGACCGACAAATACCTCAAGGGCGTTCCGGCCGATGCGCGGGTGAACCGTCCGGGCGGCGGCTCTTTGCAGGCTTCGCACCTGTCGGAGGAAAACATCGCCCATGTACGCGCCCTCAATGAGATCGCCCAGCGGCGCGGCCAGAGCCTGGCACAAATGGCCCTGGCCTGGACCCTGCGCGATCCCCGGGTCACTTCCGCCCTGATCGGCGCCAGCCGGCCGGAGCAGATCGTCGAGAACGTCGGGGCGTTGAAGAACCTGAGCTTCAGTGCTGAAGAGCTGGCCGAGATCGATCGGTTTGCCCAGGAAGGCGGAATCAATCTTTGGGAAAAGCCTTCGTCGGCGGAATAACACAAAACCCCTGTGGCGAGGGAGCTTGATCCCGCTCGACTGCGCAGCAGTCGCAAAAACCTCGCCCCCTGTTTTTTCCTGATGCGCCGTGTTGAATGGATTGGGGCTGCTACGCAGCCCAGCGGGAGCAAGCTCCCTCGCCACAGGTAAGTGGTGCGTTCAGCGAAAAAACGGCACATCCCCCAACACCGTCGCCCGGTGCATCACTCGGCGGGCGGGGCGGTAGTCATCCACGGCAAAGTGCTGGGTGACGCGGTTGTCCCAGAACGCCACGTCGTTGACCTGCCAGCGCCAGCGCAGGGTGAACTCCGGGCGGGTGGAGTGGGCGAAGAGCAGTTTCAGGATCACCTCGCTTTCGGTTTCCGACAGCTCGTTGATCCGTGTCGTGAAGCCTTCATTGACGAACAGCGACCGTCGCCCGCTCTCCGGATGAGTGCGGATCACCGGATGGGACAGCGGTGGGTTTTTTCGCCGTGCCTCTTCCCAGCGCGCCAGGTCTTCGGCGGTGTTGCCAAACCGTTCCAAGGGAAAGGACCGGGTGAAATCATGGGTCGCTGTCAGGCCTTCCAGCAAGCGCTTCAACGGCGCCGACAAGGCTTCATAAGCCGCGATGCCACTGGCCCATAACGTATCGCCGCCAAATGCCGGCAGCAGTTTGGCGCTGAGCACCGCGCCCATGGCCGGCGTCGGGAGAAAGGTCACGTCGGTGTGCCACACGGCGTTGTCGCGCACATCGGTGACGGCGGTGTCGAGCACCAATACTTCGGGCTGCTCCGGTACGTTGGGGTAGATCGGGTGAATGTGCAGGTCGCCAAAATACGCGGCGAAACGCGCTTGTTGCGTTGGGTCGATCGGCTGGTCGCGAAAGAACAACACCTGATGCGTGAGCAGGGCCTGCTCAATGGTCGTGCGATGTTCCTGGCTCAGCGGCTGGCTGATATCGATCCCACTGATCTGAGCGCCGAGGGCAGTGCTCAATGGCGTAATGGTTGGGCGGTTCATCGCAATGTTCTCGGTCTGGGCGCCGAAGGGTCGGCGTGGTCATTGGGTATCAATGGGCCTGGCCGTGCCACGGCACCAGTTTGCGTTGCAGGGCGCGCAGGCCCATTTCCATGGCGAAAGCGATCAGTGCGATCACCAGGATTCCCAGCACCACCACGTCGGTAACCAGGAACTGCGCCGCTGACTGCACCATGAACCCCAGGCCGCTGGTGGCGGCGATCAGTTCGGCGGCCACCAGCGTCGACCAACCCACGCCCAGGCCAATGCGAATGCCGGTGAGGATGTCCGGCAAGGCACTGGGCACGATCACGTGGCGAATCAACTGGGCCCGGGTGGCGCCCAACGATTGCGCAGCGCGTAGCTTGGCCCGGTCGACAGTGCGCACACCGGTGGCGGTGGCGATGGCAATCGGGGCGAAGATCGCCAGGTAGATCAGCAGGACCTTCGACAACTCGCCGATGCCGCACCAGATCACGATCAACGGCAAGTACGCCAACGGCGGAATTGGCCGGTAGAACTCGATCAACGGGTCGAGCACGCCGCGAGCGATGCGGTTGGCGCCAATGGCAATGCCCACCGGCACTGCCGTCAGCACCGCGAACAACAGGCCCAGGCCGATGCGTTCAAGGCTGGCGGCCAGGTGCTGCCAGAGGGTCGAGTCCATGTAGCCGCTGGTCGCCAGCAGCCAACCTTTTTGCAGCACGGCAGACGGCGAGGGCAGGAACAGCGGTTCGATCAGGCCGCTGGCGGTGACGGCCCACCAGACCGCCAGCAGTGCGATCAGGGTCAAGCCGCTGATCCAGCGCGTACTCAGGTGGGGTCTCAAACCGCTGGCCTTGGGCTGGGTCGTCGTGTCACGGACCGTGGCTGGAATTTCGTAGCTGCTCATGCGCGCTCCTGGGGTCGAGTGGCGCTGCGTTGGGAGAACACCTTGGCAAGCACATGCTCGCGGGTTTCGATAAAGCGCGGGTCGGACTTGATCGACCGCGCCGATTCCCCGGCGCCGTAGCGCTGGCCGAAATCCAGGCTTAGACGCTCGACGATCTGCCCCGGATTGGGCGCCAGCAAAATCAAGTCGGTGGCGAGGAAGACCGCTTCTTCAATGTCATGGGTAATCAGGAATACCGGTTTGGCGGTGCGCTGCCAGACTTGCAGCAACAGTTCCTGCATCTGCTCGCGGGTGAAGGCGTCCAGCGCGCCGAACGGTTCGTCCATCAGCAGCACGCGAGGGTCGGCCGCCAATGCCCGGGCCAGGCCGACGCGTTGCTTCTGGCCGCCGGAGAGCTGCCAGACACGGCGGTGCTCGAAACCGGCCAGGTCCACCAAAGCAAGCATTTCCCGGGCGCGAGCCTCGCGTTTTTCCTTGGGGATGCCGGCCAGTTCCAGGCCGAACCCAACGTTTGCCAGCACGTCCTGCCACGGCAGCAGCGCATCGTCCTGGAACACCACGCCGCGTTCGGCGCCCGGGCCCTTGACCGGCCTGCCGTCGAGAGTGATCTGCCCGGCGCTGGGCTCGACGAACCCGGCAATCAGGTTCAACAGCGATGTCTTGCCACTGCCGGACGGGCCGAGGGCAACCAGCAATTGCTGGGGCCCCAGGGTCAGTGAAATATCCGCCAGCACAGGTTCCGCCGCGCCGGGGTACTGTGCGCTGATGCGCTCCAGCTGGAGCAAGGCCATTGCGTGTCTCCCTTTTTTCGCTCAACGAGCAATGTATTTGGCGCTGACGTAAGGCGCGTAGTCCGGCAGCACGGCGTCGACCTTGCCTTGCTCCTTGAGGAACGCTGCGGTGTCGGTGATGGCTTGGGTGGTCGGTGCGCCGAGGCTCACGACCTGATCGGCCGCCAGGGGAAAGACGTTGCCTTGCAGCAACAGCGGGATATCGCTGGCCTTGGCGCCGGAGAGCTTCACCAGTTTGTCGACATTGGATGCATCGGCCAGCCAGGCTTGTGGGTCCTTGCGGTATTGGGCGTAGGCATCCAGGGTCACTTTGGCGAAGGCTGTGACAATTTCAGGGTGCTTCTGGGCGAAGTCCTTGCGCACAATCCAGGCGTCGAAGGTCGGGGCGCCGAACTTGGCCAGCTCCGCCGAGGTGATCAGGACCTTGCCGTTTTCCTTGGCTACGCCCAGGGCCGGGTCCCAGACGTAGGTGGCGTCGATGTCACCGCGCTTCCAGGCGGCGATGATGGCCGGTGGCGCCAGGTTGAGTACGGTGACTTTCGACGGGTCGATGTTCCAGTGCTTCAACGCGGCGAGCAGGCTGTAGTGCCCGGTGGACACGAATGGCACGGCGATTTTCTTGCCGATCAGGTCTTGTGGGGAATTGATGCCCGAACCGTCACGAACCACCAAGGCTTCGGCGGCACCGATCTGGGTGGCGATGAGGAAGGTTTCCACCGGGACCTTGCGGGTGATGGCCGCCGTCAACGGGCTGGAACCGAGGTAGCCGATCTGCACGTCGCCCGAGGCGATGGCGGTGATGACATCGGCGCCGTTATCGAACTTGCGCCAGTCGATCTTGGCTTGGGTGGCTTTTTCATAGGCGCCATCGGCCTGGGCGACCTTGGCCGGGTCGACGGTGGTCTGGTAGGCGACGGTCAGGTCGGCTGCCTGGACAAAAAAGCTGGTGACGGCCAGGGAGGCGGCCGCGAGAAGGCGAAGGGGGAAACGCAAAGACATGGGAAAGCTCCTCAACAGGCCGCCGGATGTTCGGCGTTGAAGGAGACTAAATGATCTAAGAATTGGAAAATAAATAACTTTTTCGAATGAGCTTATTTTCGAAAAAATCTATTGAAGATGGCTAAGCCCCCCGTGGCGAGGGAGCTTGCTCCCGCTGGGCTGCGCAGCAGGCCCCATTTTTACGACTGCTGCGCAGCCGAGCGGGAGCAAGCTCCCTCGCCACAAGAGCATCCCCGTCAAAGAAGGATGATCAGTTACTGATCGCCAAAATGCTCGCCTGATACGAACCCACGAACACATCGAAATCGCCGACCTCGTTCTGTTCCAGCTCAGCTTGCTGGACCAGCGACTCGCGCGCGGCGTCTTCGAAGGCCGCCTGCTCCTGGGCGGGCAACGGCTCGGCGCGGAAGAACTCGGCGTGGGCCTTGCTTTGGCGCAGGGAGAACTGGGCAAAGCTTTCCTGATGTTCGGCCATGGCGGCCAGCACCTGGGCGGAGGGCGTCAGGGACGGGTCGCGGACTTTCGCCAGTTGTGCGTCCAGCGCCTGGCGGTGGGCATCGCCACCTTGGCTCTGGTCGAGCAGCGAGGCCAACGGTGCGATTTTTTCCAGCAATTCGACGGCCCAGGCCTGCATGTCCACCGCTTGACCCTGGCGCTGCAATTGCAGGCCAGGCTTGCGGCCTTCCTTGACCACGGTCAGGAAGTTGCTCGTGGCGTTGCCGCATTCGTTGTTTTCCAACTGCGGGCTGTCATTGAGGCCGCAATACAGCAGGAACGCATCGAGGAATCGCGACTCGGTGAGGTCGATGCCCATCGGCAGGAACGGGTTGATGTCCAGGCAACGCACTTCGACGTACTGGATACCCCGGGCCATCAAGGCCTGGATCGGCCGCTCGCCGGTGTAGGTCACGCGTTTGGGGCGGATGTTGGAGTAGTACTCGTTTTCGATCTGCAGGATGTTGGTATTGAGCTGCACCCACTCGCCGTTCTGGTGAGTGCCGACTTCGACGTACGGCGCATAAGGCGTCGCCACCGCTTTGCGCAGGCTGTCGGTGTAGCTGGCCAGGTCGTTGTAGCAAGGCGTGAGGCCGGCCTGGGCGTTGCTCTGGTAACCCAGGTCGCTCATGCGCAGGCTGGTGGCGTAGGGCAGGTACAGGGTGTCCGGGTCCAGTTGCTCCAACTGGTGCGGGCGCCCCCGCAGGAAACCGGCGTCCAGGGCCGGCGAGGCACCGAACAGGTACATCAGCAACCAGCTGTAGCGGCGGAAATTGCGGATCAGCGCGATGTAGGCCGACGACTGGAAATCACGGTCGCTGGTCTCGACGCCTTCGGCCTGCCGGAGCAGGGGCCAGAGCTTTTCAGGCAGAGAAAAGTTGTAGTGGATCCCGGCAATGCATTGCATGGTCTTGCCGTAGCGCAGGGCCAGGCCCTTGCGATAGACGTACTTGAGACGACCGATGTTCGAGGTGCCGTAATACGCGATCGGGATATTCTCTTCCGCCGGCAGTGGGCACGGCATCGAAGGGCTCCACAGGTACTCGTCGCCGAGCTTGCTGTAGGCAAACCGATGGATCTTGTCGAGGCTGCGCAGGGTATCGGCGGGTTTGGTCAGGGCTGGCGTGATGAACTCCAGCAGCGACTCGGAATAGTCGGTAGTGATCTGTTCGTTGGTCAACGCCGAGCCCAGGGCCTTGGGATGCGGGGTCTGCGCCAAATGCCCATCGCCAGTGACGCGCAGGCATTCGCGCTCGATGCCGTGCAGGCACTGTTCGAGCAGGGAGAGGTTGGCGCGCTCGCCGAGCAGGGCCAGGCGGCGGTTTAAAAGGTCGCTCAAGTTGAATTCCTTCACGCGTCAGTCGCCCCAATATGGGGGTGGGCAAGACGGTCTACAAGGGTGAAGTTGAAACTGGCGTTTTCGCCTGGTTTTCGTGCCAAAAGCTAGCCACCGCAACCCCACTGTGGGAGCGAGCTTGCTCGCGATGGCGGTGGATCAGCAACGTTGATCTTGACTGACCCTGCGCTATCGCGAGCAAGCCCGCTCCCACAGGAAAGCCCGACACCGCATTTCGTGGCGTCGAAATTAACTCAAATCGATGACCGGGAGCTATAGGACAGCGAACGTGCCTTGCGCTTTTGCGACCAGTTTGTCGCCTTGCATCACCTCGGCTTCGACCACCAGCGTGCGCCGGCCGGGGTGGATGACCCGGGCGGTGCACAACACGTCGCCGTCGGACACGGCGCGGATGTAGTTGATCTTGCATTCGATGGTCGCGCTCTGCTGGTCAAAGCCGTGGACACTGGAACAGGCCAGCCCCATGGCGATGTCCACCAGGCTGAACAGCGCGCCGCCGTGCAGCTTGCCGCCGCGATTGCGCAGCGGCGGCTCAAGGCTCAGGGCGACTTGCGCCACCCCGTCCCCAAGGCTGTGCAGACGGCAGCCGAGCAGCTTGAAAAAAGCGCTCTCCACCAACCCGGCTGGCACGTCCATCAGCGTTTCTTCAACTGCTTGGCGTTGGCGAACAACGAAGCCATGGCGTTGTTCGTCGGTGCTGCGGTGGCGCTTTCCTTGCGCGGCGCGGTGTTTTGCCTCTGGCGTGGTGTCGAGCCAGGACGCGCACCACGGGCACCGTCGACTTTCTCGCCCGGCGTGTCGCTCATGCGCATCGACAGGCCAACGCGTTTGCGCGGGATGTCGACTTCCATGACCTTCACTTTCACCACATCACCGGCCTTCACGGCCTCGCGCGGGTCCTTGATGAACTTCTCCGACAGCGCCGAGATGTGTACCAGGCCGTCCTGGTGCACGCCGATGTCGACGAAGGCACCGAAGTTGGTGACGTTGGTCACCACGCCTTCGAGGATCATGCCCGGTTGCAGGTCCTTGAGGTCTTCGACGCCGTCCTGGAACTCGGCGGTCTTGAACTCGGGGCGCGGGTCGCGGCCCGGCTTTTCCAGTTCCTGGAGGATGTCGGTCACGGTGGGCAGGCCGAAGGTTTCGTCGGTGAATTTCTTCGGGTCCAGGCGCTTGAGGAACGCGGCGTCGCCGATCAGCGAACGGATGTCGCGGTCGGTCTGGGCGGCGATGCGTTGTACCAGCGGGTAGGCTTCAGGGTGGACAGCGGAGGAGTCCAGCGGGTTATCGCCGTTCATCACCCGCAGGAAGCCGGCGGCCTGTTCGAAGGTCTTTTCACCCAGGCGCGGCACTTTCTTCAACGCGGCGCGGGTCTTGAACGCGCCGTGTTCGTCACGGTGGGTGACGATGTTCTGCGCCAGCGTGGCGTTCAGGCCGGAGATCCGCGCCAGCAGCGCCACCGAAGCGGTGTTCACGTCCACGCCCACGGCGTTCACGCAATCTTCCACCACCGCATCCAGGCCGCGCGCCAGTTTCAGTTGAGAAACGTCGTGCTGGTACTGGCCGACACCGATGGATTTGGGGTCGATCTTTACCAACTCCGCCAATGGGTCTTGCAGGCGACGGGCGATGGACACCGCGCCACGGATCGACACGTCCAGGTCCGGGAACTCCTTGGAGGCCAGTTCCGACGCCGAATAAACCGAAGCGCCGGCTTCGGAAACCATCACCTTGGTCATTTTCATGGCCGGGTATTTCTTGATCAGCTCGGCGGCCAGCTTGTCGGTCTCGCGGCTGGCGGTGCCGTTGCCGATGGCGATCAGGTCCACCGAATGCTTGGCACACAGGGCGGCGAGCACGGCGAGGGTCTGGTCCCATTTGTTGTGCGGCACGTGCGGGTAGACCGTGGCGTGGTCCAGCAGCTTGCCGGTGGAGTCCACCACCGCGACCTTGCAGCCGGTGCGCAGGCCCGGGTCCAGGCCCAGGGTGGCGCGGGGGCCGGCCGGTGCGGCCAGCAGCAGGTCATGCAGGTTGTGGGCGAACACGTTGATCGCCTCGGTCTCGGCGTTATCGCGCAACTCGCCCAGCAGGTCGGTTTCCAGGTGGGTGTAGAGCTTGACCTTCCAAGTCCAGCGCACCACTTCGGCCAGCCATTTGTCGGCGGCGCGGTTCTGGTTCTGGATGCCGAATTGCTGGCCGATCATGCCTTCGCACGGGTGCATGGTGCCTGGCAGTTCATCGCCGACCTTCAGTGCGGAGCTGAGGATGCCTTCGTTGCGACCCCGGAAAATCGCCAGGGCGCGGTGGGACGGCATGCTCTTGAGCGGTTCGTCGTGTTCGAAGTAGTCGCGGAACTTCGCGCCTTCCTCTTCCTTGCCGGCGATCACCCGGGCGCTGAGGGTGGCTTCCTGCTTGAGGTAGTTACGCAGTTTTTCCAACAGGTTGGCGTCTTCGGCGAAACGCTCCATGAGAATGTACTTGGCGCCTTCCAGCGCCGCTTTCACGTCCGCCACGCCTTTTTCGGCATCGACGAAGCGCGCGGCTTCGGTTTCCGGGGCCAGGGTCGGGTCGTTGAACAGGCCGTCGGCCAGCTCGCCGAGGCCGGCTTCCAGGGCGATCTGGCCCTTGGTGCGGCGCTTTTGCTTGTAGGGCAGGTACAAGTCTTCGAGACGAGTCTTGGTGTCGGCCAGCTTGATGTCGCGCTCGAGTTGCGGGGTCAGCTTGCCCTGCTCCTGGATGCTGGCCAGGATACTGATGCGCCGTTCGTCGAGTTCTCGCAGGTAGCGCAGGCGTTCTTCCAGATGCCGCAATTGAGTGTCATCGAGGCTGCCGGTCACTTCTTTCCGGTAACGGGCGATGAAAGGCACCGTGGAGCCTTCATCGAGTAGCGCGACGGCCGCTTCGACCTGTTGTGGGCGTACACCGAGTTCCTCGGCGATGCGGCTGTTGATGCTGTCCATAAAACCACCTGACAAATTGTGAAATCAGGCTCGCCACCGCAGAAGCAGGGTTCGGCGAGACTGGTTGAGCGGCCTGGCATGCGCCGCTGCCTGGGTCAAAAGGCTGCCTGTTGACCCGCGAAATTCAAAAAGTTGCCTTGCCAAGGCTGAAAAAATGGCACGCCGGGTCACGATCCGACATTCCCTGGCACAAAAGGCCGCGCATTATAACCAGCGTTCTGTCCTGAGGGGGGGACATGGTCTGTAGGCTTGATACCCGGATTTGTGGTGATAGAGGAAAAATCTGCTAACAATGCACACGGTGCGTATAACGGCAGCTAGGCCATAATGCGCGCCGAGATCAAAGGAGCTTCCTATGAGCAGCACTGCACAAACTGCTGAAGGCGAAAAAATTCTTATTGTTGACGACGATCCGGGGCTGAGCAGCTTGCTGGAACGCTTTTTCGTCAGCAAGGGCTACCGCGCCCGCACCGTACCGAATACCGAGCAAATGGATCGGTTGCTGGCCCGTGAAGTGTTCAACCTGGTCGTACTCGACCTGATGCTGCCCGGTGAAGACGGCCTGACCGCCTGCCGCCGCTTGCGCGGCGCCAACAACCAGATCCCGATCATCATGCTCACCGCCAAGGGCGACGAGCTTAGCCGTATCAAGGGCCTTGAACTGGGCGCCGACGATTACCTGGCCAAGCCGTTCAACCCCGACGAGCTGATGGCCCGCGTCAAGGCGGTGCTGCGTCGCCAGTCGGCGCCGGTGCCTGGCGCGCCGGGCAGCGAAGACGAAAGCGTGACTTTCGGCGACTACGAACTGTCCCTGGCCACCCGTGAGCTCAAGCGCGGCGATGAGGTCCACATGCTCACCACCGGCGAGTTCGCCGTGCTCAAGGCCCTGGTGATGAACGCCCGCCAGCCGCTGACCCGCGACAAACTGATGAACCTGGCCCGTGGTCGTGAATGGGATGCGCTGGAGCGCTCCATTGACGTGCAGATTTCCCGTCTGCGCCGGATGATCGAACCCGATCCTTCCAAGCCGCGGTACATCCAGACCGTCTGGGGCGTGGGTTACGTGTTCGTACCGGATGGCGCCGCCAGCAAGTGATCGGCGATTTGTAGGAGCGGGTGGCCTGGCCGGTTGAAATGTCTTCTTCCAGGCGACTCGCGGTCTGTCATTGTGCGAGCATCGCTCGCTCCTGCAAGTGTGTAGCGGTTATTCATGAAAACCCCCGTTTGGTTCCCCCAGAGTTTCTTCTCCCGCACCCTCTGGCTGGTGCTGATCGTCGTGCTCTTCTCCAAGGCACTGACGCTGGTGTACCTGCTGATGAACGAAGACGTTCTAGTGGACCGGCAGTACAGCCACGGTGTTGCCTTGACCCTGCGGGCCTATTGGGCGGCGGACGAAACCAACCGGGCGAAAATTGCCGAGGCGGCGACACTGATCCGCGTCGTCGGTGCCGGCGTGCCGGAGGGCGAGCAGCATTGGCCCTACAGCGAGATCTATCAACGCCAGATGCAGGCCGAACTGGGCGCCGATACCGAGGTGCGATTGCGCATGCATTCGCCGCCAGCGCTGTGGGTGCGGGCCCCGAGCTTGGGGGATGGCTGGCTGAAAGTGCCGTTGTACCCGCATCCGCTGCGCGGCCAGAAAATCTGGAACGTGCTCGGCTGGTTCCTGGCCATCGGCCTGCTGTCGACGGCATCGGCGTGGATCTTCGTCAGCCAGCTCAATCAACCGTTGAAACGCCTGGTCTACGCCGCCCGCCAACTAGGCCAGGGGCGTAGCGTGCGGCTGCCCATCAGCGATACGCCCAGCGAGATGACCGAGGTCTACCGCGCCTTCAACCAGATGGCCGAGGATGTCGAACAGGCCGGGCGCGAGCGTGAGTTGATGCTCGCGGGTGTCTCCCATGACTTGCGTACGCCGCTGACCCGGTTGCGCTTGTCACTGGAGTTGATGGGCGAGCACACCGACTTGACTGACGAGATGGTCCGCGACATCGAGGACATGGACGCGATTCTCGACCAGTTCCTGGCGTTCATTCGCGACGGTCGTGACGAGTCTGTGGAAGAAGTGGACCTCAGTGAATTGGTGCGGGAGGTGGCTGCGCCCTATAACCAGAATGACGAAAAAGTGCACCTGCGCCTGGAGCCGATCCAGCCTTTCCCCCTGCGCCGGGTGTCGATGAAGCGCTTGTTGAACAACCTGATTGGCAATGCGCTGAACCACGCTGGCACCGGCGTCGAGGTCGCGGCCTATGTCTCCGGTGACACCAGCGCGCCTTACGTGGTGCTGAGCGTCATGGACCGAGGTGCCGGCATCGATCCCTCTGAGCTGGAAGCCATTTTCAACCCGTTCACTCGCGGCGATCGCGCCCGGGGCGGGAAGGGCACGGGGCTGGGCCTGGCCATCGTCAAGCGCATCGCCTCGATGCACGGCGGCAACGTCGAGTTGCGCAATCGCGCCGGTGGTGGGCTGGAGGCTCGGGTGCGGTTGCCGTTGGGGCTGATGCTGCCAAGGGATGCGGTATAGGGGCAGCTGCAAGTCGCGAGCTTCAAGCTGCAAGTTGAACCGGCTTGGCTTAAAGCTTGAAGCTGCTCTTCTAGCCCTTTCCTTTGGTCCGGGTCATGTTCGGCCCGCCATTCTTTTCCAGGTGTTCGATGATGATCCCTGCCACGTTCTTGCTTGTAGTGGTCTCGATTCCTTCCAGGCCTGGCGAGGAGTTGACCTCCATCACCAGCGGCCCGTGATTGGAGCGCAGGATATCCACGCCGGCCACGGCCAAACCCATGACTTTCGCGGCCCGCAGGGCGGTCATGCGTTCTTCCGGAGTAATCTTGATCAGGCTGGCACTGCCGCCGCGATGCAGGTTGGAGCGGAACTCTCCGGGTTTGGCCTGGCGTTTCATCGAGGCAATCACTTTATCGCCGACGACGAAGCAGCGAATGTCTGCGCCACCGGCTTCCTTGATGTACTCCTGGACCATGATGTTCTGCTTCAGGCCCATGAACGCCTCGATCACCGACTCCGCCGCCGTCGCGGTTTCACACAAGACCACGCCGATGCCCTGGGTGCCTTCCAGCACCTTGATCACCAGTGGTGCGCCGTTGACCATCGCAATCAGGTCGGGAATGTCGTCGGGGGAGTGGGCAAAACCGGTGACTGGCAGGCCTATCCCGCGCCGTGACAGCAGTTGCAGCGAGCGCAGCTTGTCCCGGGAGCGGGCGATGGCCACCGACTCGTTGAGGGGAAACACCCCCATCATTTCGAACTGGCGCAACACGGCGCAGCCATAGAACGTCACCGATGCGCCGATGCGCGGGATCACCGCGTCGAACCCTTCCAGCGGCTTGCCACGGTAGTGGATCTGAGGCTTGTGGCTGGCGATGTTCATGTAGGCGCGCAGGGTGTCGATCACCACCATTTCATGGCCTCGTTCGGTCCCGGCTTCAACCAGACGACGAGTGGAATACAGACGCGGATTACGCGACAGCACAGCGATCTTCATGCAACACCTGTGGCAGAGGTAGTGGACACCGGGAATGCCGGCTTGTCTTGAACGTATTTGATACCCGGATTGACCACCAGTTGGCCGTCGATCAAGGCTTTGGAACCCAGTAACAGGCGGTATCGCATGGACTTGCGGCAGGCAAGGGTGAACTCGACCCGCCAGATCCGATCACCCAGTGCCAACGTGGTGCTGATCACGTAGCGGACCTGAGCGTGGCCGTTGGAGCTTTTTATTGTCTTGCGGGCCACCAGCGGGGCTTCGCAGCGGCGATGGCGCAATTGCACGACCGTACCGAGGTGGGCAGTGAAGCGCACCCACTTTTCGCCATCGCGCTCGAATGGCTCGATGTCTGTGGCATGCAGGCTGGAGGTGCTGGCGCCGGTGTCGATTTTTGCCCGCAGGCCCACGACTCCCAGATCCGGGAGCGCCACCCACTCGCGCAGACCGACAACGGTCAAATGGTCAAAAGTCTTCAATAAAAAAACCTGCGATCAGTACATCGGATCGTGGACTCCGCGAATCGCGGTATTCACGCAGAATAATCACAAAATGGCGACAGTTATCTACGCGCTTGTTTGTGCTTGTAACCGATTTCTAGCCAAGCCATGCATGTGGAGGCGATTTGGCGGACATTCTATCCGTCGGCCCGGATTCGTGCGCTCGACAAAAACGGTAGTACAGTTCCGGCAATTGGCAGAAAAGAGGAATGGCAGTGGCACAAAAAAAGGAAGAGGACGACAAGGTCCGTCTCGATAAATGGTTGTGGGCGGCGCGATTCTACAAGACGCGGGCCCTGGCCAAGACCGCCATCGAGAGCGGCAAGGTTCATCACCGCGGAGAACGTTGCAAGCCGGGCAAGGAGCCACGCGTTGGCGATGAATTTGTCATTCGCACCGGCTTCGATGAAAAGACCGTGGTGGTCGAAGCTTTGTCGATCGTGCGTCGCGGCGCACCTGAAGCGCAGGCGCTGTATCGTGAGACCGAAGCCAGCATCGCCAAGCGCGAAGCCGCCGCCGCGCAACGCAAGGCCGGCGCCCTGGGGGTCAGCACCGATGGCAAGCCGAGCAAGAAGCAGCGCCGGGACCTGTTCAAATTTCATGGCAGCAATAACGAATAAAAAGGCTGGCGCAAGGCCCGTGGCGAGGGAGCTTGCTCCCGCTGGGCTGCGTAGCGGCCCCGAAATCTGACGGTCGCTGCGCAACCGAGCGGGAGCAAGCTCCCTCGCCACAATGACAATTCGGATTGAGTCATCGGTCTCTTCCCGTCAGGCAAACCCAAGCCTTGCTTGGAACCCACCGGCAATGCCCATAAAATGCCCGCCATCATTTGTCATCACCTCAGATACCAGACCCTATGACTGATTTACCGGATACCGACTACACCCAACGTTTCATCTTCGATGACAGCGACGCCCGTGGCGAGCTGGTGGCGTTGGAGCGTAGCTACGCCGAAGTCCTCGCCAAGCACCCCTATCCGGAGCCGGTCGCACAACTGCTCGGCGAGCTGATGGCGGCTGCGGCGTTGCTGGTGGGCACCTTGAAGTTCGATGGCTTGCTGATTCTCCAGGCGCGTTCCGAAGGTCCGGTCCCGCTGCTGATGATCGAGTGCTCCAGCGAGCGCGAGATCCGCGGCTTGGCCCGTTATCACGCCGAGCAGATCGCGCCCGACGCGACCCTGGCCGACATGATGCCCAACGGCGTGCTGGCCCTGACGGTGGACCCTACCCATGGCAAGCGCTACCAGGGCATCGTCGATCTCGATGGCGTGACCCTGGCTGAATGCTTCACCAACTACTTCGTCATGTCCCAGCAGACCAATACCCGCTTCTGGCTCTACGCCGACGGGCGGCGTGCCCGCGGTTTGCTGTTGCAACAACTGCCTGCCGATCGCCTGCGTGACCCGGAAGAGCGCGACGCCAGTTGGCAGCACGTCACCGCTCTGGCCAGCACCCTGAGCGCCGATGAGCTGTTGAGCCTGGACAACGAAACCGTGCTGCATCGCCTCTATCACGAGGAGCAGGTACGCTTGTTCGACGGACAACCGTTGCGCTTCCAATGCAGCTGCTCTCGTGAACGTTCTGCCAATGCGCTGGTCAGTCTGGGTCTGGAAGATGCGCAGCAACTGGTGATCGAGCATGGCGGTGCCATCGAGATCGATTGCCAGTTTTGCAACGAGCGCTACCTGTTCGACGCGGCGGACATTGCGCAATTGTTCGCCGGTGCGGGTGTCGACACACCGTCAGATACTCGTCACTAAAACGGTTCAGCGCAGGTAAATCTCCTGGCAAACGCCGGATTTACGCCGTACTGACGGGAGGGCCCTACTCTTTTTGGGGTTTTCTGGCATAATCCGGCCCACTTTTTTCGGGTAGTAGTGCGCGACTTCCTACTACAAAACGTTTGGAGCACTCGGCCACGGGCCGACGGGGAATCTCATGACGCAAGCCAATAACGCCGTGTACACCGATCTGAGTGTCGATGATCTGGTCAAAGAAGCCCTGAATCGCGGTGAAGGCGAGCTTGCCGATACTGGCGCGCTGGTTGTTCGTACCGGTCATCGTACCGGTCGCTCGCCAGTCGACCGTTTCATCGTGGAAGAGCCAACCACCCAGGACGCCATCGCCTGGGGCCCGATCAACCGCAAGTTCCCGGCCGACAAGTTCGATGCCTTGTGGAACCGCGTTGAAGCCTACCTGGGCGAGCGCGAGCGTTTTGTCTCCCATGTGCATGTAGGTTCCGATCCTGCGCACTACCTGCCGGTCAAGATGACCACCGAGACAGCCTGGCACAACCTGTTCGGTCGCTGCCTGTTCATCAACCCCGAGCAGTACAACGCCGGTGGCAAGGATGAGTGGCAGATCCTCAACGCGCCGAACTTCGTCTGCGAGCCTGAGCGCGACGGCACCAACTCCGACGGTACCGTGATCATCAATTTCGCGGCCAAGAAAGTGCTGATCGCCGGCATGCGTTACGCCGGCGAGATGAAAAAGGCCCTGTTCTCCGTGCAGAACTTCCTGCTGCCAGCGGTCGATGTGCTGCCGATGCACTGCGCTGCCAACATGGGCGAAGAGGGCGACGTGACCCTGTTCTTCGGTCTGTCGGGCACTGGCAAGACCACCCTGTCTGCCGATGAAAGCCGTTACCTGATCGGCGACGACGAGCACGGCTGGGGCGTGGGCGTGGTCTTCAACATCGAAGGCGGTTGCTACGCCAAGTGCATCGACCTGTCCGAGAAGAACGAGCCGGTTATCTGGAAAGCCATCCAGCACGGCGCCGTGCTGGAAAACGTCGTCCTGGACCCAGTCACCAAGAAAGCCGACTACGCCGACGACAGCCTGACCCAGAACAGCCGCGCCGCCTACCCGCGTGAGCTGATCGAAAAACGCGCACCGAAAAACCTCGGTGGCGAGCCCAATGCCGTGATCTTCCTGACCTGCGACCTGACCGGCGTACTGCCGCCTGTGTCGATTCTCAGCGAAGAGCAAGCCGCCTACCACTTCCTGTCCGGCTACACCGCGCTGGTGGGCTCGACCGAAATGGGTTCGGGCAGTGGCATCAAATCGACCTTCTCCACCTGCTTCGGCGCCCCGTTCTTCCCGCGTCCGGCCGGTGAGTACGCTGAGCTGCTGATCAAGCGTATCCGCGGCTTCGGCTCCAAGGTCTACCTGGTCAACACTGGCTGGACTGGCGGCGGCTATGGCGTCGGCAAGCGCTTCAACATCCCGACCACCCGTGCGGTGATCGCGGCGATCCAGAGCGGCGCGCTGATCGGTGCTGAAACCGAACACCTGGACATCATCAACCTGGACGTGCCGCTGGCTGTTCCGGGCGTCGAGACTGGCCTGTTGAACCCACGCAACACCTGGGCCGACAAAGCTGCCTACGACGAAGCGGCCAAGGCCTTGGCCGGGTTGTTCACCGAGAACTTCAAGAAGTTCGACGTGAGCGACGCGATCAAGGCTGCTGGTCCGCAGCTGTAAGGCTCGGTTAGCAGATGAAAAAGCCGCCCTCTTCAGGGCGGCTTTTTTGTGGGCGGCTTGTCTTACCAGCTAGGCGTTTTCCACTTCCTGCGTATCCCATCGTTGTGCCTTGATGGCCTTGTAGAGCATGCCGATGGTCAACGGCATCTTATTGCCACGGCCCTTGGCCCTGCGCTTTTGAAACACATCAAAGCCTTCCGGCTGGAAGTAGCGGTAAGCGTCATAGTCGACGAGATCGATGGTGAACCGCTCCTCCAAGGCTTCCATCAGCTGCCGGGCATCCGCGCCATCGCAGCCCAGATCGAAATTGATTGCCGTGCCCAGGCGAATGGTCTTGTGCTCGGGCAAGCCGATTTCTTCGTGGAGCAGTTCCATGAGTTGGCGTATGACCGGGTCGTCGGGGAAGTCTGGGCTAAGGCGCATGGTGAAATGTCCGGGCTGAAGGGGGGGTGTCTATCGGGGTGAAAGTCTAGGGCGAATCGTTGCCCATTGGAAAAAGAAGAAAAGTCTCACAACAGTCTCGGAACCGTCTGGTAAGGGGGCTTTTGGTTGCTCGGTATGGTTTGCCGCGCCCTTCAATGGGGGGTAATGCTGTTCACTTAAGGCCATCGACAAACCCGTGGCGAGGGAGCTTGCTCCCGCTGGGCTGCGAAGCGGCCCCTAAACCTGGCAAATGCGCAGCATCAGACACACCGCCCCCGCCGGTTTACGACTGCTTCGCAGCCGAGCGGGAGCAAGCTCCCTCGCCACAGGTCCATCATTTTCTTAAGTGAACAGCATTACCCTTCGAGGGCGTTTTTTTATGGACGGCTAATTAACGCAACCGCTGCCGCACAACCTCCAGCAACTCGCTGCCATCTTGAGTCAGCAGATAAAGCGCATGAACGATGTTGGGAATGTCTTTCACATCGGCATGTTTGAAGCATAGGCAGTGAAGGGTTTCGAGCAGGTCGCTGGACGCGCGGATTCGTTGGGCGGCGGCGTCGCAGAGGTCGTGGAGGTTGGCCTCGGTGTCGATGGCCAGAATCGGTGTGCTGTTGAGTCGCTGGTATCGATCGATGGGCGGAGTATCCGTATGCATTTGAGCCCTCTTCAGTACGATTTTCAATCGCGCCGAAACTATAGAGGGCTCCTTCCAGGCACCGCAATAGGACCTGAAAGGACAGCTTGTGTAGGACGTTTACCAGCGTCTGACGCTTGGATGAAATGTTTGCTCCAGGGCTAGCTGACCCGTCTTCATTTCCCATTCACCGTCTGGCCGATCCTACAAACTCGCTGTAGGGAAGGCTTAGGATGCGGCAGGCCATTTCCGACAGGCTAGTCATCTCGCCGTTACAGGAGCTGATGAAATAACAAGCGGTGGAAGCGAGCTCCACGTCGATGGTGCAGTACTTTAATCCGCTATGGGGGCGGGGACTCGTCGTGAGGCCGCCTCCAGATCCATCAACCCCCTGCCATAGGCCTCACTGTTGGCATAGATGCCCGTGCGGTTGGTTGTCGCCAGCAGATGCTCGCGCACCTGTTGCGGGTTGAGTTGCGGGTAAAGGCTTTGCAGCGCAGCCAGTGCGCCACTGACCAAGGCTGCGGCTGGAGACGTGCCGGCGGTTTGCACGTAACGACCCTCCTTGCCCACCGTGAGCAAGCCTGCCTGCGCCCCGGAGTCGCCGCCAGGTACGGCGATGCACCAGGCGGCTGCAACGCCGCAATAGTTGGATTTGCCATTGATCGCGCTGCCGTCGTTTTTCAGCGCAACCACCGCGAGCCACCCTTTTTCCAGTTCAGGCAAGGCCACCGGCAGCCCCGATTCGGCCAAAGGCTCACGCTTGAGTTCGTTACCTGTCGGGAAGACGAACACGGCGCCGTCCGCGACCAGTTTTCGAGCAACGGCCAGAGAGTCGGGCATGACCTGGTTGTAACGTGCCTCATTGATTTCGGTGGCGGGGATGGCGTTGGCCCACGAGTTGTTGAACAGGCGGGCGCCCTTGTCGAAGCCGCTTTGCCAGGATTGTGCGATTTCGCTGTCAAAGAAAAACGGCTCGTTGTCGTCGCCAAAACGAAAGGGGATCAACCGAGCGTTGAACGCGATGCCATGCATACCCTGGTCGTCCTTGTTGGCGGCGAGTATGCCGGCCATTTGCGTGCCGTGGCCGATGCGGTCAATCGTGCCTGGACGGTTTTCGACGTAATCGAATCCGGGATCGCTCAGTCGGTCTTCGAACTCCTTCAGGCGGGTGTCGAGCCCCGAATCGATCAGTGCGACCAGCACACCCTGTCCGGTGCCGCCACGGGCATATAACGCCGAGGCCTTGACGACGGCCAAGCCCTGCTGAGCGTGATACTCCGGTGTTTCGAACACGGCCGGTTCCACCCCGGAGGGTTCAGCAATGGTCAGGCAGCCGGCCAGCAGTGAGGCGGATGCTATCGCCAGGGCGCGTAGCACGGGAAACAGGTGTGGCATGGTTCGATCCTTGAAGAGAGTCTTGAGCGTCAGGCTTCCTGGCCTTGCTCTTGAGTTGACGGCGCACCTTAACCCGCAAATGGAGGGGGAACGAGGCATCAAAGTGCCCGGATTTGTATCACCTCGTGGCAAAGCAATCGGACGTTGAGGCTGTATCATCCGGTATCGTTTTTTACCCGACCTTTTCTCGACGCGCTGCGCTGTCCCGCTAGTCTTTGGGTCTCGCAGCAGTCAAAGGAGCGACCGCTCATGCACAGCACCCTGGAACAGGTTTTCGGTTATCCACAGTTTCGCCCCGGTCAGGAGTCTGCCATCGGAGCAGTCCTGGCCGGTCGGTCGGCAGCGGCCATTTTTCCCACCGGTTCCGGCAAGTCCCTGTGTTATCAATTGCCAGCCCTGCTATTGCCGCACCTGACCCTGGTGGTTTCACCATTGCTGGCGCTGATGCAGGATCAGTTGGCGTTCCTGCAACGTCACGGCATCGCGTCGGCCAGTATCGATTCGGCCCAGAGCCGTGACGAAGCCAACGACGCCATGGCGCGGGCCCGTTCGGGGGAGTTGAAGATCCTGATGATTTCCGTGGAGCGGCTGAAGAACGAGCGCTTTCGCAATTTCCTGCAGCAGGTACCGATCTCGTTGCTGGTGGTGGACGAGGCCCACTGTATTTCAGAGTGGGGGCATAACTTTCGTCCGGACTACCTCAAGCTTCCCGATTATCAGCGCCAGTTCAATATTCCCCAGGTGTTGCTGCTGACGGCCACCGCGACACCCAAGGTCATCGCCGACATGCAGGCGAAGTTCGCCATCGCCGCCGAGGATGTGGTGACGACCGGTTTCTATCGGCCCAACCTCAACCTGCTGGTCGAACCCGTGCGCGGTGCGCACAAGCGAGCACGGCTGGTGCAATGGCTGGGCGAACGTCCCGGGCAACCGAGCATCGTCTACGTCACCTTGCAGCGAACCGCCGAGCAGATAGCCGAACACCTGACCCAGCACGGCATCGGGGCCGAGGCCTATCACGCCGGTTTGCCCCACGAACAACGCGAAGCCATCCAGCGGCGGTTCATGGGCGGGCAGTCCAATTGCATTGTCGCGACCATTGCGTTCGGCATGGGCATCGACAAGAGCGATATCCGCAACGTGGTGCATTTCGACTTGCCCAAATCCATCGAAAACTACAGTCAGGAGATTGGCCGGGCCGGGCGGGACGGGCAACCGTCCGATTGCCTGGTACTGGCCAATCGCGACAGCCTCAACGTGCTGGAGAACTTTGTCTATGGCGATACTCCTGAGTTGGAGGGCATTCGTTGCGTGCTCGATGAGCTGAAGGCCGCCGCGCCCGATGGGCAATGGGAGTTTTTGCTAGGCCCCCTGGCGGACCAGAGCAACATCCGGCAATTGCCGCTCAAGACGCTGCTGGTCCAGCTGGAACTGCGCCGGCTGATCGCGCCGCGTTATGCCTATTTCGCGGAGTACCGCTTCAAGTTCCTGACTGAGCCACAAGAATTGCTGGAGCGCTTCGAAGGCGAGCGAAGGGATTTCGTCTCGGCCATCATCCAGACCTCCAGTCGCGCCCGGACCTGGGCCACGGTGAATTTCGACGGGATGTACCAGCAGTATCACGCTGAACGCAGTCGCGTGGTCAAGGCACTGGATTACTTCCAGGAGAAGGGCTGGATCGAGCTGGAAAGCAAGCAGATGACCGAGGTGTACAACGTGCTGGAGACGAATATGGATACGCAGGTCTTGGGCGCCGAACTCCATGCTTATTTCACCCGGCATGAACGCGGTGAAATCGCGCGGATCCATGCCATGCTCGAGTTGTTCGCCACCGACCGTTGCCTCGGTTATCGATTGGCGCAGTATTTCGGCGATGACAACGCGCCGCAGCAGTGCGGTCATTGCTCGGTGTGCCACGGACAGGTCGCTCAATTGCCGGAACCGCCGTCGTTGCCGGCACTTGTGGATAAAAACTTCGAGACGCTGTGCGGTGACTTTATCCACAGGCATGAGGAGCACACCGGCAACCCACCTTCCGCCGAGCGCTTGACCCGGTTTCTGTGCGGGATCAGCGTGCCGTTGTTCACCCGGTTGAAGGCGCGAAAGATCCGTGGATATGCCGCACTGGAGGAATATCCGTACGCAGAGGTTCGCCATTGGGCTCAAGCGCACCTGTGAACTGCATCCATCCGCTGAATGCCTTGCATCACACGAATAAATTTCAAAAACATTCGGCGGCTGACTAAGGTGAAGGCTGTCTTTGTATCGCCAACAAGAGAGCAAACATGAGCCAGACACCTTTCGATATTCAGCGTGCCGCGGTGGTCGGTGCAGGCACCATGGGCCGGGGCATCGTGATGTGCCTGGCCAACGCGGGCGTGGCGGTGCAGTGGGTCGACAACAATCCGCAGATGCTCGAGCAGGCACTGGTCGCCGTGGCCGAGACCTATGCCCATGGCGTGCGTCAGGGCCGTATCGATCAGGGTGAGGCTGATGCGCGGATTGCCCGGGTGACACGGGCGGATGATTACGCGGCGATCCGCAATGTGGACCTGGTGATCGAAGCGGTCTACGAGAATCTCGAGCTCAAGCAGAGGATTTTTCGTGAACTGGACGGTTTGCTCAAACCCGAGGCGATCCTGACGAGCAACACCTCGGCGCTGGACATCGATGCGATCGCCGCCGCCACTCGCCGGCCAACCCAGGTGCTGGGCCTGCATTTCTTCAGCCCGGCGCACATCATGAAGCTGCTGGAGATCGTTCGTGGTGCGCAAACTTCCAAGGCGGTTCTGGACGCGGCCCTGGTATTAGGCAAGCGCATGGGCAAGGTCAGCGTGGTATCGGGCAATTGCCATGGGTTCATCGGAAACCGGATGCTTCATCCTTATGTGTTGGAGGCTCGCAAGATGTTGCTCGAGGGGGCTTTCCCCCATCAGGTCGATGCGGCGCTGCAAGGCTTCGGCTTTGCCATGGGGCCGTTTCGCATGTACGACGTCGTCGGGATCGACCTGGAGTGGCGCGCACGAGAATTGGCAGGAACAGGCCAGGATGCGCCAGAGATCCAAATAGACAACCGGCTGTGCGAACTGGGACGGTTCGGCCAGAAAAGCGGCAATGGGTATTATCACTATGAGCCGGGCAGTCGACAGGCCGAGCATGATGTCGAGGTCGATGCGCTGGTGCTACGGGTCAGTGAAGCGCTAGGTTTCCAGCGGCGCGAGATTGGCCCGGAGGAAATCCTCGAACGGTGCTTGCTGGCGTTGGTCAACGAGGGCGCGAAAATTTTGGAGGAGGGCATTGCCGAGTCGGCCCACGACATCGATCTGGTCTACCTCAACGGCTACGGTTTCCCTGCGGACAAGGGCGGGCCGATGGCGTGGGCCGACGGGCAGGGGCTGGAGGACATCCACGCACGCCTGCTGGCGCTCGAAACGAAGCAGGGCGACCAGTGGAAGCCCGCGCGTCTGATTGGCGATCTGGCAGCGCAGGGCAAGGGTTTCGCGCAGGCCTGAGGCCGGGGCCACTTCAAGATCATTGAAACAACCGTAAAGGACACCTGATGCCCCAACGCAACGAATACCGACACTTGCAACCCATTACCACGCGCTGGCACGACAACGATGTGTACGGTCACGTCAATAACGTCACCTATTACAGCTTTTTCGATAGCGCTGTGAATACCTACCTGATCGAAGTCGGTGGTCTGGATATCCATGACGGAGAGGTGGTGGGGTTCGTGGTGAGTTCGGCCTGTGACTACTTTGCCTCAATCGCCTTTCCAGACCGGATTGAAATCGGCCTGCGGGTCGGGAAGCTGGGCAGCAGTTCGGTGCAGTACGAGCTGGCGGTGTTCAAGGTCGGCGAGGAGGAGGCCTGTGCGGCGGGGCGTTTTGTTCACGTATTTGTGGACCGGGCGTCGAATCGGCCGGTGGCGATTCCGGACCGGCTGCGTGGGGCTTTGGAACTGTTGGTGGTCTGAAACAAAAAATCGCAGCCTCCTGTCAGCTCTGGGAGCTGCCGGAGGCTGCGATCTTCAACGGCGGTTATCAGTCAGCCGTTAGTCGCGGTAGTAGCGATGATGTTTTTTGCGATGCCCGTAGGCATGGCCACGACCTGGGTGGCCGTCACGGTAGTAGCGGCGATCACCACGGCGACCGTCATAGTGACGATCATCGTCATCGTCCTTGCCCATGTAGTTACCCAGGGCACCACCAGCGCCGCCGCCCGCTGCCGCACCGATCAGGCTGCCAGTGGTGCCGCCGACGCTACGACCGACCACGTTACCGCCGGCTGCGCCCAGCGCGCCGCCGATCGCCGCTTCGCCGCGGCTGTGTTTGTCTGCACCGACTGCACTGCCGCCCGCGCCGCCCAGCGCCGCGCCGATAGTGGAGCCGGTGTTGCCGCCCAGGGACTGGCCGACGACCGAACCCAAAACCCCGCCCAATGCGCCGCCCACACCTGCTTCGGCAGTACCACCGGCAGAAGCGATGCCACTGGCCAGGCTAAGGGACAACAAGAGAATGGAGGAGAACTTCATAGAGGAGCCTCAAAGGGATGACGGCGCGATCCTGAGGCTGGCTTCGCTTGGTTACAATAGAAATCCGACGAGTAACACGACTTGTGCACAATTCTCTAAGTTATTGTTTTTTGGTGGGAACTTAAGACAATTTGGTCGGTCTTTAGCTACTTCGGACAGGCCGTTTTCTAGGGAAAACGGCCTTTTTTGTGGGCGCTGGAAAGTACTCTGTAGCGAGGGGGTATTGCTGGGCTGCGACTCCCTTTTCTGGTTGCTGCGCAACCAAGCGGGAGCAAGCTCCCTCGCCACAATACTGTGTCAGGCCGACTTGGCCAGGATCAGTCCATTCTCGCTCGCCGCTTCCAGGCGGATCGCGACGAATTTCGACGTTGGGGTGTGGCTGCCGTCGCCCGTGCTTTCCAGTGGCACCAGCGGGTTCACTTCTGGGTAATAAGCAGCAGCCTGCCCGGCAGGAATGTCGAATGCCAGCAGGGTAAAGCCCTTGACCCGCCGTTCGCGCCCGTCATCCCAGAGCGAGACGATGTCGGCTTTCTGCCCCGGCTTGAAGCCCAGTCGAATGATGTCCGCTTCGTTGGCAAACAACACGTCACGCTGGCCCTTCACACCGCGATAGCGGTCATCCAGGCCATAGATGGTGGTGTTGTACTGATCGTGGGAACGCATGGACTGCATGATCAGGTCGGGCAACTGGCCGGTGGCCCGGGTGCGTTCATGCACAAGATCGGTCGGCAACCGGTTGGGCTTGAAGTTGGCGCGGCCCGACGGGGTATTCCAGCGCCGCGAACCGGCGCTATTGCCGAGGTAGAACCCACCAGGGTTCTTCAGCTTTTCGTTGAAGTCCTTGAAGCCTGGTACGGTGTCGGCGATCAGGTCGCGGATGCGACTGTAGTCGGCCACCAGCCAGTTCCAGTCCACCGGACGGCTACCCAGTGTGGCGGCGGCGATGCCGGCGATGATCCACGGTTCGGAGCGCATCTGGTTCGACAGCGGCTGCAGCTGGCCCATGGACGCATGCACCATGCTGAAGGAGTCTTCCACGGTCACCGCTTGCGCACCTTCGGTTTGCAGATCGATGTCGGTGCGGCCCAGGCACGGCAGGATCAGCGCTTCCTTGCCGTGAGCCAGATGGCTGCGGTTGAGCTTGGTGCTGATCTGCACCGTCAGGTCGCAATTGGCCAAGGCCCGGAACGTTCGATGGCTGTCCGGCGTGGCTTGGGCGAAGTTGCCGCCCAGGGCAATGAACACCTTCGCCTGGCCGTCGGCCATGGCGTGAATCGCCTCGACCACGTTGTGGCCATTTTCACGCGGTACCTTGAATTGGAAGCGCCGCTCCAGCGAATCGAGGAACGCCGCTGGCGGACGCTCGTTGATGCCCATGGTCCGGTCACCCTGGACGTTGCTGTGGCCACGTACCGGGCACAGGCCTGCGCCTGGCCGGCCGATGTTGCCGCGCAGCATCATCACGTTGGCGATTTCCTGGATGGTCGCCACCGAATGACGGTGCTGGGTGATACCCATCGCCCAGCACATGATCACGTTCTGGCTCTTGGCGTACATGCGCGCCGCTTGCTCGATGTCGACCAGGGTCATGCCCGATTGCTCGACAATCTGTTCCCACGGCGTGTCGTCGACCGCCGCCAGGTAATCCAGCACGTTGGTGCTGTGCTCATTGAGGAACGCGTGGTCGAACACCGCCGCAGCGCCAGTGTTCTGCGCTTCGCGCTCCCACTGCAGCAGGAACTTCGCCATGCCGCGCAAGATCGCCATGTCGCCACCCAGGGCCGGGCGGAAATAGGCGGTGTTGGTCGGCTTATTGCCGTTGGTGAGCATTTCGATCGGGTTCTGCGGATGCTGGAAGCGCTCCAGGCCACGCTCCTTGAGCGGGTTGATGCAGACCACTTGGGCGCCGCGTTTCACCGCCTCGCGCAGTGGTTCGAGCATCCGCGGATGGTTGGTCCCGGGGTTCTGGCCCCAGACGAAAATCGCATCGGCGTGTTCGAAATCGTCGAAGGTCACTGTGCCCTTGCCCACGCCCACGCTCTGGGACAGCGCTACGCCGCTGGCCTCGTGGCACATGTTCGAGCAGTCGGGGAAGTTGTTGGTGCCGTAGGCGCGCACGAACAGCTGATACAAGTAGGCCGCTTCGTTGCTGGCTCGGCCCGAGGTGTAGAACTCGGCCTGGTTCGGGCTGGACAACCCTTGCAGGTGCTTGCCGATCAGGTCGAACGCCGCTTCCCAACTGACGGGTTTGTAGCGGTCGGTTTCGGCGTCGTAGCGCATTGGCTCGGTCAGGCGACCCTGGTACTCGAGCCAGTAGTCGCTCTGCTCCAGCAGCGAGCTCACGCTATGCTTGGCGAAAAATGCACCATCGACGCGGCGCTTGGTCGCTTCCCAGTTCACGGCCTTGGCGCCGTTCTCGCAGAACTTGACCATGCCGCTTTCCGGCGAATCACCCCAGGCACAGCCTGGGCAGTCAAAACCGCCATTCTGGTTGGTCTTGAGCATCATGCGGATGTTTTTCAGCGCGTTGTCGCTGGTCAACCAGGCCTGAGCGACGCTGATCAGTGCTCCCCAGCCACCGGCCGGGCCCTTGTAGGGTTTGTAGCGCGGTACGGGTTTCTGGTCGGCTTGTTGATGATTGCTCACGCTTGTTTCTCCATCGCTGGGCTGTAGACCCGTGGCGCACTTTTTTGTGGCAGGTGGATGAGGTTGAGGTTGTGTTGGCGGGCCCACTGCACCGCAAGGCCCGTGGGTGACGACAGGCTGACCAGGGTCTGGATACCGGCCCGCAGGACTTTCTGGATCAGTTCGAGGCTGCAACGGCTGGTGACGATCGCTACGCCGCCGGCTACCGGGATCTGCTGCCGGACCAGCGCGCCGATCAGTTTGTCGAGGGCGTTGTGCCGGCCGATGTCTTCGCGACCCAACAGCAATTCGCCTTGGGCGTTCATGAACAACGCGGCGTGGACTGCGCCGCAGTATTGACCCAGGGGCTGGAACTGGCTGATGCGGTCACGCAGGCCATCGAGCCATTGGGCGGGTGGCAGCGGTGCGCCGGGCAGCACCTTGAGGTTTGGCAATGCCTGTTCCACTGCCTCCACGCCGCACAAGCCGCAGCCACTGGTGCCCGTCAATTGCCGGCGTTGCTGCTTGAGGTTCCAGAAGGCGCGGTTGGCGATGGTCACCTCGGCATGGTGCGCAGCACCCGTGCCGCTCAGTTGCAGGTCATAGATGTCCGATGTGTCTTCAATGATGCCGCTGCCGAGGCTGAAGCCGACGATGAAGTCTTCAAGGTCGGTGGGGGTGACCAGCATGACCGCCTGGCTGATGCCGTTATAGGCAATCGCCAGCGCCACTTCCTCGGCCAGCGCGGTGCTGTCCGATTGGGAGTGGTCCAGATTGCAGTAGCGATAGCTCTGGCTGGCGGCCGGCGCGGATGTTTCCATCGCTGGCGCTGGACTGACCGGAGGCTTGTCGTTCATAGGCATCACTGAAAGTAGGAATAGTGTTAAGACTAAATGCGGCAATCTGCCACGTCTAATCGCTATTACTGATCTCTCAATAGATGACGTCGATCAAGATGTTGTCGATGATTTCTGGTAAAGGGCAAAACAGGCCTCTGCCAAGGCCGAACGTGGGGCGCCGCGCCGCATGATCAGGCCCAGTGGGACTAAGGTCTGCGCGCTTTCGATGGGCTGGATGCGCAAATCTTCGGTCAGCACATTCAGGCCGCTGTCCAAGGGCATCACCGCGCAACACAGTCCACCGTGCACAGCTTGTAACAATTGATGCACTGCGTCGGTTTGCAACAGCGGTTGAGGTGTGAGGCCCCGGCTGTGGAAGTTGTGGTCGATGGATTGGCGAAAATGCATGCCGCTGGTGAGCATGCCCAGGGGCAGCTCGATCAGCGCTTCCCAACTCAGCGGTTGTTCGCCGAAAAAGAAATAGCGCTGGTCGTAGAGCAGGCCCATGCGGGTGTGGCTGAAGGGCAGGGCTTCGAAGCGCTCGTTGTCCAGGCGTTCCAGGTAGGAAATACCCAGGTCGATACGGTTGTTCGCCAGCTGTTCGAGGATGCGTTCGGAGCTCAGGGACGACAATTCGAATCGCAGGTTGGGGTGCTCGGCGTGCAAGCGCTGCATCATCGCCAGGGGGTCGAAGTCCGACAACGGCACCACGCCCAGGCGCAGCGTACCCACCAGGTTGCCACGACAGGCCGCCGCTTCGGCCTGCAGCCCGTCATAGGCCGCCAGCACCGTACGCGCCCAGGCCAGGACCCGTTCCCCCGGCGCGGTGAAACCTTCAAAGCGCTGGCCGCGATTGACCAGCGGCAGGTCAAGTTCTTCTTCAAGATTGCGCAGGCGCATCGACAGGGTCGGCTGGGTGATGTGGCAACGTGCGGCGGCTTGGCCGAAGTGGCGGGTTTCGTCGAGCGCGATGAGAAATTTCAGCTGCTTGATGTCCATCTTCGCTCCAGGGCGCAGGAAGGTTCGGATTCTAGCGCTTGCGCGTGGCGGGGTCATTGGTCGGTTGGGAACCGGGTTCGTCTCGCCTGGTCTAGTCTTTGCGTCTGGACACTTAAATCAAGGAGCGTGTGCCATGAGTATTTTTAGCTTTGTGAAGGAAGCAGGAGAGAAGCTGATCGACCTGCTGACCCCCGGCAATGCCAATGCCAGCGAACAACTGAAAGCGCATATTGAAAAGGTCGGCCTGGGTAATCCGAATGTTCAGGCGACCCTCGACGGCGACAAAGTCATCGTCACCGGTGAAGTAGCGAGCCAGGAAGAAAAGGAAAAGATCCTGTTGGCGGTGGGCAATATCGAAGGTGTCGGCAGTGTCGACGACCAGATTACGGTGACTGGCCCGGTAGCACAGGCGGCGCGTTTCGTGACCGTGAAGAAGGGCGACACACTCAGCGCCATCTCCAAGGCCGCGTACGGCGACGCGAACAAGTACAACAAGATCTTCGAGGCCAACAAGCCGATGCTGTCGCACCCGGACAAGATCTATCCGGGGCAGGTGCTACGTATTCCCGAGTAGCCGGTTTCCTGTGGCGAGGGAGCTTGCTCCCGCTCAAGTGCGCAGCACTTGTCTGGAAAAAAAGGGGCCGCTTCGCGGCCCAGCGGGAGCAAGCTCCCTCGCCACAAAGGTTTTTTTCAGAGCCCTTCGATCAGCGTCCGGTAGTCTATCAACGCTTCGAACTCCCCCGTGTCCTTTGGCCCTTTGCGGCTATCCGGCTCGCTCACGGCCAGCAAGTGCGCCACGCCGAAGTCCCGGGCGCTGCGCAACACCGGCAGGGTGTCGTCGATGAACAGGCTGCGGGCCGGGTCGAAATCCAAGTCGGCTTGCAGTGCGTCCCAGAATTGCGGGTTTTCCTTGGGAAAGCCGTAGTCGTGGGAGCTGATCAGGCGGTCGAAGTAAGGGGCCAGCTCGATGCGCTCCAGCTTCAGGGACAATGAATCGCGGTGGGCGTTGGTGATCATCACCACGCGCTTGCCGGCCCGCTGGATCGCTGCCAGGAAGGTATCGGCGTCCGGGCGCAAGGCGATCAGGTGCGCGGTTTCCAACTTCAGTTCGCGTACCGGCAGTTTCAGCTCGGCGCTCCAGAAATCCAGGCAATACCATTGCAACTGGCCGGCGTTGCGCTCGAACAGCGGCTGCAGCTCCATCTCGGCCATCGCCCGGCTCACGCCATGCAGTTCGGCGTAGCGCTGTGGGAGGTGTTCGAGCCAGAAATGGTTGTCGTAATGCAGGTCCAGCAGGGTGCCGTCCATGTCCAGCAGAACCGTATCGATCTCATGCCAGGGCAGCAAAGCCATAAAACTTCTCCAGCGGTAATCGGATATCCGACACAAACAATCAGAATAGGCCGGGTATA
Organism: Pseudomonas sp. NFACC05-1; assembly: GCF_900100135.1. Lineage (NCBI taxonomy): Bacteria > Pseudomonadati > Pseudomonadota > Gammaproteobacteria > Pseudomonadales > Pseudomonadaceae > Pseudomonas > Pseudomonas sp. NFACC05-1. Next base: position 114,984 of record NZ_FMTR01000003.1, read on the forward strand.
GTAGCCCGCTATCGCCCAGGGAGCCGTTTATGCGCCAGAAACCCACCATACTCGATCGCCAGATCGTCGCTACCAGCCGCCTGTTTTGCGTGGAAGAACTGAAATTGCGGTTTTCCAACGGTGTGGAGCGCACCTATGAACGTCTGGCGAGCAAGGGGGCGGGCTATGGCGCGGTGATGATCGTGGCGATGCTCGATGCCGACCACGCTGTGTTGGTGGAAGAGTATTGCGGGGGCACCGACGCCTACGAACTGTCCCTGCCCAAGGGCTTGATCGAGCCAGGTGAAGATGTGCTGGCGGCGGCCGAACGGGAACTCAAGGAAGAGGCCGGTTTCGGAGCGCGTCAATTGGAACACCTGACCGAACTGTCGCTGTCCCCCGGCTACATGAGCCAGAAGATCCAGGTGGTGCTGGCGACCGATCTGTATGAAGAACGGCTGGAGGGTGACGAGCCCGAGCCGATGCGCGTGGACAAGGTCAACCTGCGTGAGCTGTCGGCCCTGGCACAGAACCCGCAGTTCACGGAGGGCCGGGCCTTGGCAGCGCTATACCTGGCCCGTGACCTGCTGACCCAGCGTGGAGCGTTCCTGTCATGACTTTCCCTCATCCGTTGATGGCCCCTGTAGTCGAGCTGGCGCTCCAGGCCGGTGAAGCGATCCTGCCGTTCTGGCGCGCCAACGTGCAGGTCAACCACAAGGCCGACGAGTCGCCGGTGACCGCTGCAGACATGGCCGCTCATGATGTGATCGTGGCCGGGCTGATGGCGCTGGCCCCGGATATTCCGATCCTCTCCGAAGAAGACGCCGATATTGCCCAAAACGTGCGCGCCGGCTGGCATCGCTGGTGGCTGGTAGACCCGCTGGATGGCACCAAGGAGTTCATTTCCGGCAGCGAGGAGTTCACCGTCAACATCGCGTTGGTGGAGCAGGGCCGCGTGGTGTTCGGTGTGGTGTCGATGCCCACCAATGGACGCTTTTACGTCGGCGGTGCAGGGCTGGGTGCCTGGCGTGGTGATAAGGGCGGCGTGCCTTTGCCTATTGCGGTTCGTGACGTCCTGGCCCCGGGTGAAGCTTTTACCGTGGTCGCCAGTCGTCGGCACACCAGCCCGGAACAGGAACGCCTGCTGGATGGTTTGAGCGGGAGCCTGGGTGAGCTGCAACTGACCAGTATTGGCAGTTCGTTGAAGTTTTGCCTGGTGGCCGAAGGCGCGGCGGATTGCTATCCACGGCTGGCGCCGACCTCCCAGTGGGACACCGCTGCCGCCCAGGGTGTATTGGAAGGTGCGGGGGGCGAGGTGTTGGACTTGAGCGGTGAACCGTTCTGTTATCCACCGCGGGAGTCGCTGTTGAATACATCGTTCCTGGCGTTGCCGGCGAAAGCGGCATGGCGGGGCAAGCTATTGGAGTTGGCCCGTTCCTGAACCGTACCTGCTTTCCTGTGGCGAGGGAGCTTGCTCCCGCTGGGCTGCGAAGCGGCCCCAAGATTTTGCGGTTGCTGCGCAACCGAGCGGGAGCAAGCTCCCTCGCCACAGGGGGCTGCGTTGCTTTAGCGGTGCAACACGTACTGCCCCTCGAACTGTACTGCCACTTCCTCACTTCCGGTATTCAACACTTGCGTCTGCAAGGCCAGTCGCGCCCGGCCATAGCGCCGATAGGTGGCCAGGAAGCGTTTCCAGACCTTTTCCTCGGGCGCTGCGCAGACGACGGTCGCATCGCGGGTCACCGGCAGCGGATAACTGATCTGCCCTTCCTGAATCACGATATGCCCGTCTTCGATGCCTTCCTCGCGCAGGGCCAGGTGCAGCCAGCCCCAGCCGCCGAGCACCGCGCCGCAATACAGGCTGCCACCGAACATGGTGCTCTTGTGGTTGACGTTGGCTGCAAGCGGCAAGGACAGGCGTAGTTGCCGGGCCTGCCAATCGAGCACCTTGAGGCCCATGTCCCGGGTCAAGGGGATGTCGTGGTGCAGGATCGATTCCAGGTAACGACTGTCGCGGTTCATTGCGGGGCCTTTTGCTTGAACGGGAAATGACGATAACTCAATCGGACTCATCGGCCGAACCATGGCTGCTGTCGCCGAAGTGCAGCCCATGTTTGCGTAACTTGTCGTGCAAGGTCTTGCGTGGAATGCCCAAGGCTTCGGCCAGGCTGCGCACCGAGCTGTGGGGGCGTGCCAGTTCGGCGGCGATCAGGGTTTTCTCGAAGTTTTCCACCTGCTCGCTCAAGCCTCCACTGACCAGTTCCACCGGTGCGCCGGGGTTGCCGTCTGGCGCGCTGTTATCCAGGGCCAGTTCCAGTCCCAGGGCAAAGCGTTCGGCGGCGTTCTGCAATTCCCGCACATTGCCCGGCCAACTGTGGCGCAGCAGCAGCGCCCGTTGTGCCGGTTGCAATTCATGGGGCGGCAGCCCGTGGCGAGCGCTGGCTTCGTCGGCGAAATGCTGGAACAGCATCAGCGTATCTTCACCCCGTTCACGCAAGGGCGGTATGCGCAGCGGCGCGACGTTCAGGCGGTAATACAGGTCGGCGCGAAAACGCCCTTGGTCGGCGGCCTGGCGCAGGTCTTCCTTGGTGGCGGCGATTACGCGGATATCCAGCGGGATCTGGTGATTGCCCCCCAGCCGCTCCACCACGCGCTCCTGCAGCAGGCGCAGCAGCTTGACCTGGACATCCAGGCTCATGCTTTCGATTTCATCCAGGAACAGCGTACCGCCGTTGGCGAATTCGAACTTGCCGATGCGGCGCTTCTGCGCGCCGGTAAAAGCGCCGGGTTCGTGGCCGAACAGCTCGCTTTCCACCACCGACTCGGCCAGGGCGCCGGCGTTGATGGCCACGAACGGCCCGTTACGCCGGCTCGAAAGGTCGTGCAGCGCCCGAGCGACCACTTCCTTGCCGGCACCGGTTTCACCGAGGATCAGCACGTCGGCGCGGGTGGCGGCCAGTGCCCCGATCTGCTCGCGCAGGCGCAGCATCGGAGTCGATTGGCCGACCAGGCGGGCGCTGAGTTCGTGGCGATCGCTCAGGGCCAGGCGCAGGCTGCGGTTGTCCAGCACCAGGCGGCGCAAGGCCAGGGCCCGGCGCACGCTGTCGAGCAGATGATCGCTGGCAAAAGGTTTTTCCAGGAAGTCGTAGGCCCCGGCGCGCATTGCCTGCACCGCCAGTGGCACGTCGCCATGGCCGGTGATCAGCAGCACCGGCAGCTCTGAGTCCTGGGCGTGGAGTTCGCCCAGCAGTTCGAGGCCGTCCATGCCCGGCATGCGAATATCACTGACCACCACCCCCGGCCAGTCACGGGGCAGTTGCCCGGCCACGCCTTTGGCTTCGGCCAGGGGCAGAATTTTCAGGCCGGCCAGGTCGAGGGTCTGGCTCAGGGCCTGACGCAAATGGGGATCGTCGTCGATCAGCACCACCTCAATCCGGTTGTCGATGGTCATACACTTCGGTCCTCGGACGGTTGCAGGCTCACCCCGGGGGCTCCGGCGCGCAGTTTCAGGGTAATCAGGGCGCCGCCTTCCTTGTGGTTGGCGAACGACAGTTCACCGCCGAAGGCGCGCATCAGGGTGTCGCAGATCGCCAGTCCCAGGCCAAGGCCTTGGGTGCGCGTCTTGGTGGTGTAGAAGGGCTCACCGGCGCGGCCCAGGGCTTCCATGCAAAACCCCGGGCCGTTATCGCGGATGTACAGGTTGACGCCGGTTTCGGTGGCCTGGGCACTGAGCCAGAGTTTGCGCGGTGGGCCTTTCTCGGTGAGCGCATCAAGGGCGTTGGCCAGCAGGTTGCCGAGTACCTGGCGCAAGCGGGTTTCGCCGGCCTCGACCCACAGCGTGGCGGCCGGCAAGTCGCGGATCAGTTCCACTTCCATGCCGCGCCGACGTTTGGCGAGCAGCGCCAAGGCGTCGTCCAGCGCCGGTTGCAGGGCGACGCTTTCCGGCGCATGTCGGTCGCGGCGGGCGAAGGCGCGCAGGTGGGCGATGATCGAGGCCATGCGCCCGGTCAGTTCGCTGATCAGCTTGAGGTTGCCCCGGGCATCTTCGGTGCGTTGGTGATCGAGCAAAATCTCGGCGTTTTCCGCGTAGCTGCGAATCGCTGCCAGCGGTTGGTTGAGTTCGTGGCTGATGCTCGCCGACATGGTGCCCAGGGCAGACAGCTTGCCGGCTTGCACCAGGTCATCCTGGGCACGGACCAACTCTTGCTGAGCCTGTTCGCGCTCCAGCACTTCCTGCTTCAACCGTCGGTTCAGTCCTTCCAGGTCGCTGGTGCGCTCGGCCACCCGGCCTTCCAATTCTTGACGGGCCTTGGCTTCGAAGGCGATTCGATCCAGGTAATGGCGCCTGCGTTGCATCATCAACCCGAGCAACAGCATCAAGACCAGCAAGGCCGCGCCACCGATGGCGACCACAGTGCGCACCGGACGATCAATCAGCGTGCGCGGGGCGAGGATGCTTACGCTCCAGCCGGTTTCCTCGATGGACTGGGTCTGGGTCAGCCAGGCGTTGGCGTTCAGGTTCAGCGGTTTGGGCTCGCGGGTCGGATACGGTTGTACCGCACTGATGGCCTCGCGCTCGGCGTCATTCAAGGGTCGGGTCGCGCGAAATCGCCACTCTTGTCGCGACGTGAGGATGACCACGCCGTTGTGGTCGGTCACCAGTAATTGTTCGGGAGTTTTGCCCCACAGGCTTTCGGTGTGGTCGAGGTCGACCTTGACCACCAGCACGCCAATGACTTTTTCGCGGTCGTGCACGGCGGCGGCGAAGAAGTAACCGCGCTTGGCCGACGTGGTGCCCAAGCCGAAGAAGCGACCCAGGCGTCCGGCCATGGCTTCGATGAAGTACGGCCGGAAGGCGAAATTGCGTCCGACGAAACTGTCGTGTTTGTCCCAGTTCGACGCGGCCAGGGTCTTGCCGGAAGGGTCCATCAGGTACATGACTTCGGCGCCGGTCTGGGCGCTGATGTTTTTCAGCAGCCGGTTGGCATTGCCTTGGGTCACGCCATCGTCGGGTGCCGACAAGGCGGCGCGCAAGGCCGGCAGGTCGCCGAGAATCTGTGGCAGCACCTCATAACGGTGCAGTGTGCCCAACAGGTTGGCGACGTAGAGGTCCAGGGTCTGGCGGTTTTGCCCGGCCAGTTCGCTGCGGTAGTAACGTTCGGCCAAGTGCTCCAACGGCCACAGCAACGGCGCCAGGCACAGCGCGAGCAAGGCCAGGCTGCGCCAACGGGGTCTGCGGGGAAGGGTGGAATTCATGAGCCTCGGACGCCTGTGGTGACAGGCGTATTATGCCTAGTTGCCTTGCAAATACTATTTGTAAGGCAGTACTAGGCTTGTCCGGCGAGGCACTGCTGCAACGCGTCTCGCCAGTCCGGTTGGCTCACTGCCCACTCCTTGAGCAGGCGCGTGCAATCCAGGCGCGAGTTGAATGGCCGCGGGGCTGGAGTCGGATAGGCGCTGGATTCAATCGGCTCAAGCTGCGCACACGGCTTGTGTCGCTCAAGCAGGTTTTCACCAATGGCCTGGGCGAAACCGAACCAGGACGTCTCGCCCCGGGCTGTCAGGTGATAGGTGCCCCAGGCGCCGGGTTGGCCGGCCTGCCAGCGCTCGATCAATTGCGCGGTGCTGTCGGCAATGGTGCCGGCCCAGGTCGGTGCGCCGACCTGGTCGGCGACCACCCGCAGCTGCGGTTTTTCCTGCAACAGGCGCTGCATGGTCAACAGGAAGTTGCGGCCCTCGGTGGAGTACACCCAACTGGTGCGCAGAATCAGGTGCTGGCCGCCAGCCTGGCGGATGGCATTCTCGCCGGCCAGCTTGCTGCGTCCGTAGACACTCAGCGGGTTGGGCGTGTCGTCCTCGGTGTAGGGAGCGGATTTGAGACCATCGAAGACGTAGTCGGTGGAGTAATGAATCAGCGGGACGCCCAGCGCAACCGCTGCCTGGGCCAGGATGCCCGGTGCCGTGGCATTGATGGTGAACGCCCGCTCCGGTTCACTTTCGGCCTGATCGACGGCCGTGTGGGCGGCGGCATTGATGATCAGGCCGGGCTTGAGGGCTTCGATGGGGGCACGCAGGCAATCCGGTTGTGCCAGGTCGAGCTGGTCGCTGCCGCGTACGGTCAACTCGCCCAGGCCGCTCAGGCGCGATTGGAGCGCCCGGGAAACCTGGCCGTTCTGGCCGATGATCAGGATACGCAAGGGGGCACTCATTGGAACAGATCAGCCTCGTGCAGGGCTTTGCCATTCAGGTCCTTGGCCGAGAGGATCGGCGTGCCTTCGAACTCCCAATCGATGGCCAACTGCGGATCGTCCCAGCGAATGCAGCGTTCGGCCGAGGGGGCGTAGTAATCAGTGGTCTTGTAGAGGAAGTCCGCTGATTCGCTCAGTACGACGAAACCGTGGGCAAAACCTGGCGGGACCCACATCTGCCGGTGGTTCTGCGCCGACAGGCGTACGCTGGCCCATTGGCCGAAGGTCGGCGAGCTGCGGCGGATGTCTACCGCGACATCCAGCACTTCCCCCGCCGTGACGCGCACGAGTTTGCCCTGGGTTTGTTCGATCTGATAGTGCAGGCCCCGCAGCACGCCCCTAGTGGAGCGTGAATGGTTGTCCTGGACGAACTGCAGGGTGCAGCCAGTCGCTTCGGCAAACGCCCGGGCATTGAAGCTTTCGTAGAAAAAACCCCGGTCGTCGCCAAAGACTTTCGGTTCGATGACCAGGACGTCTGGCAAACGGGTGGCGATGACATTCATCGTGTTTCTCCGGCGATCTTGAACAAGTACTGGCCGTAGCCGGTCTTGCCAAAATACTGGGCGCGCTCCAGAACGTGCTCGCGGCTGACCCAACCTTGCTGGTAGGCAATTTCTTCCAGGCACGCCACTTTCAGGCCTTGGCGATGTTCGATGGTCTGCACGTATTGCGAGGCTTCCAGCAGGCTGTCGTGGGTGCCGGTGTCCAGCCAGGCGAAACCACGACCGAAGCGCTCGACGTGCAGGTCGCCGCGTTGCAGGTAGGTATTGTTGACGTCGGTGATTTCCAGTTCGCCGCGCTTGGACGGCTTGATGGCCTTGGCGATCTTGATCACGTCGTTATCGTAGAAATACAGGCCGGTGACCGCGTAGCTGGATTTGGGTGCGGTGGGTTTTTCTTCGATGGACATCGCCCGTCCTTCTGTATCGAAGTCGATCACGCCAAAACGCTCAGGGTCCTTGACCCAGTAGCCGAACACGGTCGCGCCACTCTGCCGGTTGACGGCGGTCTGCAATTGTTCACCAAAATGCTGGCCGTGGAAAATGTTGTCGCCCAGGATCAGGCACACCGAGTCGCTGCCAATGAACTGTTCGCCAATCAGGAACGCTTGGGCCAGGCCATCGGGCGACGGCTGCTCGGCATAGCTGAACCGTACGCCAAACTGATGGCCATCGCCCAACAGGTTGCGGTACTGCGGCAGATCCTGCGGCGTGGAAATCACCAGGATGTCCTTGATGCCGGCGAGCATCAGCACCGAGATCGGGTAATAAATCATCGGCTTGTCATAAATCGGTAAAAGTTGCTTGGAAACCCCGAGGGTAATCGGGTGCAAGCGTGTGCCGGAACCGCCGGCCAGGACAATGCCTTTCATCATGCCATTGCATCCTTGTTGTCGAGCGAACCCAGGCGCTCGCCTTGATAGCTGCCGTCCTGGACACGTTGGCACCACAGCAGGTTTTCGAGGTACCACTGCACGGTCTTGCGCAGCCCGGTCTCGAAGGTTTCCCGTGGTGTCCAGCCCAGTTCCCGTTCGATCTTGCTGGCGTCGATGGCGTAGCGCAGGTCGTGGCCGGGGCGATCCTGGACGAAGCTGATCAGGTCGGCATAGTGCTCGATCCCTTCGGGCTTGCGTGGCGCCAACTCTTCGAGCAAGGCGCAGATGCTGCGCACCACGTCGATGTTTTTCTGCTCGTTGTGACCGCCAATGTTGTAAGTCTCGCCGACCATGCCTTCGGTGACGACCTTGAGCAGTGCACGGGCATGATCTTCGACAAACAGCCAGTCGCGCACTTGCTGGCCGTCGCCATAGACCGGCAACGGCTTGCCGGCCAGCGCGTTGAGAATCACCAGTGGAATGAGCTTCTCGGGGAAGTGAAACGGCCCGTAGTTATTGGAGCAGTTGGTCAACAGCACGGGCAAGCCGTAGGTGCGTTGCCAGGCACGGACCAGGTGGTCGGACGCTGCCTTGCTCGCCGAGTACGGTGAGCTTGGGGCATAGGCGGTGGTCTCGGTGAACAGGTCATCCACGCCGTGCAGGTCGCCATACACTTCGTCGGTGGAAATGTGGTGGAAGCGAAACGCACGTTTCTGCGGCTCGGGCAGGGCCTGCCAGTAGGCTCGAGTGGCCTCCAGCAGGCTGTAGGTGCCCACGATGTTGGTCTGGATGAAGTCCGCCGGGCCATCGATGGAGCGGTCTACATGGGACTCGGCCGCCAAATGCATGATGGCGTCAGGTTTGAATCGCGCCAGCACCGCACTGACGGTTGGTTGGTCGACGATATCGGCCTGGACGAATTCGTAGCGGCTGTCGTGATCGATGCTGCTCAGTGATTCGAGATTGCCAGCATAGGTCAGCTTATCGAGGTTCAGAACCTGGTGTCCGGTATCAAGAATCAAGTGCCGTATGAGAGCCGAGCCGATGAAACCGGCACCGCCAGTGACGAGAATGCGCATCCGGGTAAGCCTTTTTCCGTGAGACGACAGAGCTTTAGGAGCATAGCTTGTAGGCATGGCGAGGGGCGGTGCAAGCGAATATCCCATGGACACGCCCTCCCCATATAGCCTCTCAGGAGAGCTGTGCATATTTTTGAACAGGAGGGGTTGCTTATCCTCCGGCTCAGTGGCGTGATAGGCATCCGAACAAAACCACCTCAGGGGTCGTTGTATGCCACTCGCTACGTTGGTTCACCGTGCCAGTTTGCCAAGCCCACAGATCAGCGCCGAGCAAGCGCTGGTGTTGCTGCGCTCGAATTACGGACTCAGCGGCGACCTGCGACCCCTTGGCAGCAATCAGGACCTCAATTACCGCGTCGACAGCGAACGTGGGCGCTTTGTGTTGAAAATTTGCCACGGCGACTACGCTGTCCAGGAACTTCAGGCCCAACACGCGGCCCTCAAGCAGTTGGCCGGGCACAGCGCGGTGAAGGTGCCGCGGGTGATTACCGCCAGCAACGGCCAGGACCTGCTGACTTTGGACGTCGACGGTCAAGCGATCCATATGCGCCTGCTTGAGTACATCGACGGCCAGGCCCTCACGCAGCTCAAACACCTGCCGCCTGAGTTGGTGACCGGCCTGGGCCGCCTGTGCGCGGAAATGGACCTGGCCTTGGCAACATTCGACCACCCAGGCCTGGAACGCACCCTGCAATGGGACGCGCGCCACGCTCCGGCCCTGGTCGATCATCTGTTGCCTGTCATCGACGACGATCAGCGGCGGCAACTGATCGCCGAGGTCGCGCAACAGGCCGAGCGGCGCTTGCAGTCGCTCAAGGCCAGCCTGCCGGTGCAGGCGATCCACATGGACATCACCGATGACAACGTGGTCTGGCAGCGCGATGCCCAGCGCCAATGGCAATTGCAGGGCGTCATCGATTTCGGCGACCTGATCCGCACCTGGCGCATCACGGACCTGTCGGTAACGTGTGCGGCCCTGCTGCACCACGCCGACGGCGATCCATTCTTCATCTTGCCGGCGATCAAGGCCTACCAGGCGGTCAACCCCTTGCAACGCGAAGAACTGTTGGCGCTGTGGCCATTGATCGTGGCGCGCGCCGCGGTGCTGGTGCTCAGCGGTGAACAGCAGGTTTCCATCGACCCGGACAACCAATACAGCCGTGACAACCTGGCCCATGAGTGGGAGATTTTCCGGGTCGCCCACTCGGTGCCCTTCGAATTGATGGAAGCGGCGATTCTCACCGCCGTCGGCCACAGCCTGCCGCCCATCGCCAGCGAAGGCTTTGCGCCGCTGTTGCCGACCCTGGTGGGGCGTGAGTTCGCGCTGATTGACCTGGGTGTACTGAGCCCGCATTTCGAGGCCGGCAATTGGGAGCAGCCGGGGATCGACCAGCGCCTGCTGAGCGAGGCCGCGGGCGTTCATGGCCTGGCCGCCAGCCGCTATGGGCAATACCGGTTATCCCGCACTCGGCCGGACAGCGCCGTCGAACCTGATACTTATCCACTGCACGTGGAGTTGAGCGTTCCTCGGGGGACGCCGCTCGAATCCCCGTTCGCTGGGGTCGTGCGCAAGGCTGCCGACGGCCTGTTGCAGCTGGACAGCGCGCAGTTGAGCGTGCGGCTGTGGGGCGTGACGTCGCCACTGCATTCCGGCGCGGCACTGGTCAAGGGGCAGGTGCTGGGTGAAGTGACGGGGCCGTTGCGGGTCCAGTTGTGCCGTGGCGCCCAGGTGAATCCACCGCTGTTCTGCACGCCCTCCAGGGCAGCGGCCTGGCAGGCACTATGTCCTTCGCCGGCGGTGCTGCTGGGACTGGCTTGCGATGCCGAACCGGAGATCGATCCCCAGGCGCTGCTGGCCCGTCGCGATGCGAGCTTTGCCCGTTCGCAGAAGCACTATTACGTAGATCCGCCGCGCATCGAGCGCGGCTGGCGCAATCACCTGATCGACATGCAGGGCCGCTCGTACCTGGACATGCTCAACAATGTCGCGGTGCTGGGCCATGGTCATCCACGCATGGCGGCAGTGGCTGCCCGGCAGTGGTCGCTGCTCAATACCAACTCGCGTTTCCACTATGCGGCGATCGCCGAATTTTCCGAACGCCTGCTGGCGTTGGCGCCGTCCAACATGGACCGGGTGTTCCTGGTCAACAGCGGCACCGAGGCCAACGACTTGGCGATCCGCCTGGCCTGGGCCTACAGCGGCGGGCGGGACATGCTCAGCGTATTGGAGGCCTATCACGGCTGGTCGGTGGCCGCCGATGCGGTCTCGACGTCTATCGCCGACAATCCCCAGGCCTTGAGCAGCCGCCCGGACTGGGTGCATCCGGTGACCGCACCGAACATCTATCGCGGCGAATTCCGTGGTCCCGACACTGCGCCGGACTACGTGCGCAGCGTTGAACACAACCTGGCGAAAATCGCCGAAAACAACCGCCAGCTCGCCGGTTTCATTTGCGAACCGGTATACGGCAACGCCGGTGGGATCGCGCTGCCGCCCGGTTACCTGAAGCAGGTCTACGCGATGGTGCGCGAGCGCGGTGGGGTCTGCATCGCCGACGAAGTCCAGGTCGGTTATGGGCGCATGGGCGAGTTTTTCTGGGGCTTCGAAGAGCAAGGAGTGGTGCCGGATATCATCACCATGGCCAAGGGCATGGGCAACGGCCAGCCACTGGGTGCGGTCATTACCCGCCGGGAGATCGCCGAGGCGCTGGAAGCCGAGGGGTATTTCTTTTCGTCGGCCGGAGGCAGCCCGGTCAGTTGCCAGATCGGCATGGCGGTACTGGATGTCATGGAAGAAGAAAATCTCTGGGAAAACGCCCGGGTGGTGGGTGGGCACTTCAAGGCACGGCTGGAGGCCTTGATCGATCGCTATCCATTGGTCGGTGCGGTGCATGGCTCCGGTTTCTACCTGGGCGTGGAACTGATCCGCGACCGCGACACGTTGGAGCCGGCCACTGAAGAAACCACGGCGCTGTGCAGCCGCCTGCGAACGTTGGGGATTTTCATGCAACCGACCGGCGATTACCTGAACATCCTCAAGATCAAACCGCCGATGGTCACTACGCGCCAGAGCGTGGATTTCTTCGTAGATATGTTGGTGAAGGTCTTGGACGAGGGGTTGTAACTAATCTGGAACGCCAAGCTGTTCCCCTGTAGGAGCGAGCGTGCTCGCGATGACGGTGTCCAAGCCTATATTGATTTGGCTGACCCACCGTTATCGCGAGCACGCTCGCTTCCACAGGGGTTGCATTAATTTATAAAATCGATTTTTGTCGATGTTTGGCGCTATTTTTTGATGGGTGTTAGTTTTTTTGGCTTTATTAGTCGATATTTATCGTTTATAAGGTTGCCACTGCCCATCGCCCAGGAGATGACCCATGACAACGTTGCACAGCACTCCCCGCGCGGATGGTTTCCACATGCCTGCCGAGTGGGCGACCCAGACCCAGGTCTGGATGATCTGGCCCGAGCGCCCGGACAATTGGCGCCTGGGCGGCAAGCCCGCCCAGGCCGCCCACATAGCGGTCGCCAAGGCCATCGCCCGTTTTGAACCGGTGACCGTGGCGGTGTCTGCGGCCCAATACGAAAATGCCCGGGCGCGTCTCGATGTGCCGAATATCCGCCTGGTGGAAATGTCCAGCGACGACGCCTGGGTTCGCGACACAGGGCCGACGTTCGTCATCAATGACAACGGCGAAGTGCGCGGTGTCGATTGGGATTTCAACGCCTGGGGCGGTTTCGACGGCGGCCTGTACGCACCGTGGAACCGTGATGCGCAAGTGGCCGGCAAGATTCTTGAGATCGAGCGCAGCCCGCGTTATCGCACCGAAGGTTTTGTGCTCGAGGGCGGCTCGATCCATGTGGATGGTGAAGGCACCCTGATCACCACCGAAGAGTGCCTGCTCAACCGCAATCGCAACCCACACTTGAGCCGTGAAGAGATCGAGGCAGTGCTCAGCGCGCAGTTGGCTGTGGACAAGATCATCTGGCTGCCGGACGGTCTGTTCAATGACGAAACCGACGGCCATGTGGATAACTTCTGCTGCTACGTGCGGCCAGGTGAAGTCCTGCTTGCCTGGACCGATGACCCGCAAGACCCGAACTACACCCGCTGTCACGTGGCGATGAGCGTGCTGCAAAACAGCACTGACGCCAAGGGACGCCCGTTCACAGTGCACAAAATGCCGATTCCGGGGCCGTTGTACGCCACCGAGGAGGAGTGTGCCGGTGTCGACGCGGTGCAAGGGTCCCAAGAGCGCAACCCAACCGTGCGGCTAGCCGGCTCCTATGTGAATTTCCTGATCGTCAACGGCGGCATCATCGCCCCAAGTTTTGACGATCCGCTGGACGCACCGGCCAGGGACATCCTGCAGAACCTGTTCCCGCAGCACGAAGTGGTCATGGTGCCAGGGCGCGAACTGTTACTGGGGGGCGGCAATATCCATTGCCTTACTCAACAGCAACCTGCACCGCGCGCAAAATGAGTGGCGATGTAACAGCTGGGTGATATCGACCGCGCCGGCTCTAGGTCGGCGGTTTTGGATCCATGCCGGCAAGCCCGCGGCCCGATTGGCGCGCGGGTTTTTTTGTGTCTGTTTATTGGCGTGGCGGATACATTGGCATAGCTCTTGTATCTGTACTTCGGCAGTTCTGGGGAGAGAACTGAGTTGTTTTGTCATAAACCTTGGATAAATTGGCCGCTCATCAACCAGGAGAGGGCGCTGGAATGAATATGATAAGCGAGCGCACATGCCATCCCTTGGCCGTTAATGGTGAGTCGCTTCAAGCCTTGGCGCAGTGGTTGAAATCCAACGGAACGCGTCAGATCAGAGAACCTGATCCGCGCCAGGTAATCGTTGAGCGTTACCCCGTTGGCCTGTTCAGCGAGGCGGAGCTGGAAGCGTTGTGGGATGTGATGCAAGGATAGAATTCGACGGATTGATAAAAAGCGCTGGCCGGGATGGCAGCGCTTTTTTTGTATCCGCAGGCTTTCACATTCGCACAAATCCTATGGGAGCTAGCCAGTTCCCATACAGGGGTGGTGTTCAAATTCAGTGGGATATTCGACCGATTCACGAAACATACTGAAAACCGTTTCAGCGTTTTTCCGCAGCGCTCTCAAGACTACCCTGCTGCCATTCAATCCCCATGGTTAGCGGAGTCCTCATGGCCACTCTTCATTATATCTACGACCCGCTGTGCGGCTGGTGTTACGGCGCCAAGCCGCTGGTGCAGGCTGCCCGAAGTGTATTGCCGGTGATTGCTCATGGCGGCGGCATGATGACCGGTGCCAATCGCCAGCAGGTTTCGCCGCAATTGCGCGATTACGTGATGCCCCACGACCGGCGCATCGCCGAATATTCCGGGCAGCCGTTTGGCGAGGCCTACTTTGAAGGTTTGCTGCGTGACCACAGCGCTGTGTTCGATTCGGCGCCGCCGACCGCCGCCATCCTCGCTGCCGAACAGCTCGGCGGCCACGGCCTGGAATTGCTCGGGCGCCTGCAAACCGCGCACTACGTCGAGGGTCGGCGCATCGCTGACGAAACCGTTCTGCTGGAGTTCGCTCAATCCATGGGCCTGCCGGCCCAGGCGTTCCTGGCGGCGTTGCGCGCGGTTGACGTGCAGGGGCATATCAAGGCCAGTCGTACCTTGCTGGCTCAGGTTGGCGGCCAGGGTTTCCCGACCTTGGCCCTGGAGCAGGACGGCCAGTTCACGCTGATCGACATCGGCCCCTGGCTCGGCAAGCCCGAGGCATTCGCCCAATGGCTGACGCAAGCCACGCCGGTTCAGGCCTCCACGCCACCAGCGGCCTGCGGTCTGGATGGTTGTTCGCGGTGAGCAGTTCTTAGACATTTTTTGCCTGATTACAGACGTTTCACGAAATTGACACACCGTTGAGGGCGCGACTAGGATTCGTCCTACGCCTGTGGCTAACAGCCATGACTCTTAAATAATAAAAAGGCCCGACACGATCACTCGTGGGCGGGCCTTTTCATTATTTCCAGGAGCAAGAGTCCGAAAAAGAGCGCAAAAAGCGCCATTTCGGTTGCCCGCCACAGTGCGTATCAACCCGCACAAGGAAAATAAACATGTTGAACAAGCGCATTAGTTTGATCGCACTGGGGATCTTGAGCACGACACACGCCATGGCCAATGACCAGGCTGAGTCCAAGGGGTTCGTTGAAGACAGCAGCTTGAAAGTGCTGTTGCGCAACGCTTATATCAATCGCGACTACAAAGATGGCAACCAAGACAAGGCCGAGTGGGGCCAGGCAGCCATAGGTACCTTCTCGTCCGGTTTCACCCAGGGCACCGTGGGTGTCGGTGTGGATGCGTTCGGCCTGTACGCGCTGCGTCTGGACGGCGGTAAAGGCCGCAGCGGTGCGGGTGGCATCGACTTCTTCAAGCAAGGCGACAGCGGCAACGCGGCCGATGACCTGTCCAAGTTCGGGGCAGCGGTCAAGTTCCGCGTCTCCAACACCGTGCTGGCCTACGGCGACCAGATGCCGGCCCTGCCGGTGCTCAGCTATGACAACTCGCGCCTGTTGCCGGAAAGCTACACCGGCACGTTGATCACCTCCAAGGAGATCAAGGGCCTGGAACTCAATGCCGGCCGTTTCACCGCCGAATCGCGCAAGAGTGCTGAAGGCCGCGACAGCGGTGGCCTGAAGTCGATCAACGTCTTGGGCGGCAGCTATCAGTTCACCGAGCAGTTCAAGGCTTCGCTCTACGCTTCGGATGTCGAAGACGTATTGAAGAAGCAATACGTGAACGCCAACTATGTGTTCCCGCTGGCCAAGGATCAGTCCCTGACCCTGGATTTCAACGGTTATCGCACCAAGCTGGACAACAGCTACGTTCGTGAAAACAACGTCACCGGCGATGACAACAAGATCTGGAGCCTGGCTGCCACCTTCGCCACAGGGCCGCATAGCTTCACGCTCGCCCACCAGCGCAGCACCGGCGACAGCAACCTGGGTTATGCCTACGGTGGCTATCAGCGCGAGCAGAATCGGGTGGGTGATGGCGGCAATACGATCTACCTGGCCAACTCCTACTGGTCCGACTTCAACGCTGAAGACGAGCGCAGCTGGCAGTTGGGCTATGGCCTGGATTTCACCACCTTCGGCGTACCGGGCCTGACTTATAACGTTGCTTATGTGCGTGGCGATAACATCACCACCTCGACCAGCGAAGGCGGCACCGAGCGCGAGATCTTCAACCAGTTCAAGTACGTGGTCCAGAGCGGTCCGGCCAAGGACTTGAGCGTCAGGTTGCGCAGTTCCGTGCTGCGGGTGTCGCAGAAGTCCAGCGAGTACAACGTCAGCGGCAATGAGCTGCGGGTGTTCGTGGATTACCCGATCAACGTCTTCTGATGCCTGATCAGGTTGTAAGTCTATAAAACCGTGGCGAGGGAGCTTGCTCCCGCTGGGCTGCGCAGCAGCCCTTCTGGTGTGAGCGCTGCGCACTCAAGCGGGAGCAAGCTCCCTCGCCACAATTGATCACGCCTGCCTGCAATAAATAGCGTTGCGACCTCAAACTCGGGTCTTTTTGGCTTTCAGCACAAAAAACACCGCTGGAACCGCCTGTTTTCCCGAACAAAAGTCGTACTCATGCAATTTTTGCCAGCGTTTCAAGCGCCGCTTGAAATGCCTCAAATACTTTCTCATGGACGTAAATCCTGCACCTACTAGATTAGGCCGCTCAATGCAGCGGAGACCTATGAAAAATGATCGTTCTGAACAGGGAAGTGGGCGAAGCGCTAAGACGTGACAAATACGTCAATGTTCGCGGTGGAGACTTCAACCTCTACGGTCATTTCGGCGATTTTGTCCGGCTGACCAAAAGCTGGGAAAACATGGAGCCCGACAGCTACTACGGCCAGGCCGAGTCAGGCATGCGTTTTCGCCGCTACAGCGACTTCGAATACAACCCTACGACCCGCGAGCTCACGCAGCTCGAACACCGGGCCTACATTCAGTCCAAGGCCAACAACAGCTATGTCGGTGGACTGGAGCGGCACTTTCAGGACTTCTCCAACGAAGTGATCAATTCGCCGGTGATGCGCAGCCTGATCGACACGGACTTCGAGGTCTACAAGAACGTCCTGCCGCAGGAGCTGCACGATGAAATCTGGCAGTGCCAGATCCATCAGATCCGCATCGAGATCAAGCCGGGCAAACAACTGGAAATCACCCCCGAAGGGATTCACTGTGATGGCTATCCGTTCAGCGGCGTGCACTTCTGGGGTCGCCAGAATGTGGCGGGTGCGGAAAGCCGTTTGTACAGCGCCCAGGAAGAACAGCTGGCGGCGACGACCTACGAGGACATCCTCGACACGACGTTCTTCCTGGATCGCGACATGCGCCATTACGTGACCCCGGCGCGCAACACCCATAGCCATGACATGGCGTACCGGCAGATCCTGGCCATCTCCTTCTCGCGGCCCGGGACCGCTTTCGACATTGTTCGCTGAACGGCTCGAACCCATGGACGACCCGACGCAGCAGGTCCTGTTGCGCCGGGCCATGGTCCGGGACGCCGAGCGACTGGAGCGGTTTTTTCGCGGTTTCGACGAAGTGTCGTTCTGCGAATGGCAGGACGCCCGATTCTTGCGCGGTGTGTTGTTGCAGGAAACCACCACCGCTTACCTGGCTATCGATGCGAGCGGTGACGTGGTGGGTGCCGTGATCGGCGGTATGCTCGGTACCCGTGGCACGATCAATCACCTGGCGGTCAGCATGCAGCATCGCGCCAAAGGCCTGGGCCAGCGCCTGGTTGAAGCCGCGTCGGCTGACATGAAACGGGTCGGCGTGCTGCGCATGTTCCTTTTTGTCGACGATGCTAATCTGGCCGGCAAGCGCTTCTGGGCGGCCCAGGGCTTCTGTGAGCCCCGGGGCGAAATCACCTTCGAGAGGGATTTATGAACAAGACTTCCAGCCAGCCGCTGGCGGTCGAACCACAAGCCTCGCGTACCTTTGCTGAAGCCAGTCCGGTGGTAGCGGGTTATTTCACGGTTTCGTTTGTGTTCGGTCTGATGGCGGTCAACGCCGGGTTGCCCCTGTGGTTGCCGGTGGCGATGTGCCTGTTCGTCTACGCGGGCGCTTCGCAATTCGCGGCGCTGGCGTTGATTTCCAGCGGCGCGTCGCTGACCACCATCGTGCTCACCACGTTCCTGATCAATGCCCGCCACATGCTGATGTCGGTCTACATGGCCAAGGCCCTGCGTGCGCTGGGGCTCAGCCGTTTCGAGCGCTGGTGCTACGCGGCGGGGCTGACGGACGAGTCGTTCGCGTTCCACAGCGTCAAGCTCGGCAGCGGGGCGCCGGTGAGTGTGCGCTACCTGGTCGGCTTCAACCTGTTCTGCCACACATCCTGGGTACTGGGTGGCTTGCTGGGCGCCGTATGTGCGCAATACGCGGCGCACCTCATCAAATACCAGCTCGACTATGCCCTGACAGCGATGATGCTCTATGTGCTGGTTTCGTTGTGCAACACCCGCAACAAACTGATCGCAGCCCTGGCGGCTGTCGTCTGCATGGGCGGGCTGAGCCTGCTGGGCAGCTCGCCATTCAATGTCTTCATTGCCACGTTCGTTGGCTGCGGGGTAGGCGTATGCCTGACCAAACGTTCCTGATCCTGGTCGTGGTCCTGATGATGGCCGTGACCTTCCTGCCGCGCGCCCTGCCGTTGCAGATCAATACCGAACACTGGCCGCCCTTTATTGCCCGCGCCCTGGAATACCTGCCAGTGGCGATCGTCGCTGCCATCAGTCTGACTCCCTTGTTGATCAAGGATCAGCAGATACAACTCGACCGCCCTGAGTTTTATGCCGCGATTCCGACGCTGTTATGTGCGTATTTCAGCCGCAACCTGTTTCTCAGTGTGGCGGTGGGCACGGCGGCGTACATCGCGCTCGGTTCGTTCCTGTAGCGTCAGGTCCACCACATCGTGCAGTGCCTGGCCGGACAACTCCGGATTGTTCACCGCCAGGCGGACTTCAAGGAAATCCTCGAAATCCGGGAAAATCGCCAGGCCGTTGCGCAGCGCGGCTTCTCGGGACACCAGCCCCAAGCCATCGAGCTGAGTGATCAATGACAGCGTCAGCGTTTCACTGCAGGAATACACCATGCGCTGGCTCGGCCCGTATTCACCCAGACCGGCGTCGAGAAAGCGCAGGAAGCTGTGGGAATACGGGCATTCTTCTGCCGGACGCACCTGAAACTTGTCACCGAGCAGGCCAAGGGAATCGTCTGCATCGCCACAATGGGCGCCGACCACCCGCACTTGCACATCCGGCATGGTGATGCTGGTAAAACCGCCCTGTTGCTGGCCGATCAGGACCGCCAGGTCAAAATCTTCATTCCTGAGTTTGCTCAGGTTCTCCATCGACTCGGCGTAGCTGAATTCCAGCTGATACTGGGGGAACACAGCGATCAACCGGTCGATCATTCGCCGGTTGAACTCCGCCGGCAGGGTAGTATTGAGCGCCATTCTGAGGATGCGCTGTCGCGGGGTCTTGAGCGCCGCGACTTTCTCCTCCAACTGCCGGGTGGCAATCAGCACCTGATCCATGAAGGGGGTCAGTTCCGAGCCTTGGCTCGTCAACGTCAGGCCCTTGTTCGAGCGCCGGAACAACCGGAAACCGAACTGTTCCTCGACCTTGTTCAACTGCGCCGCCAACGCCTGCACCGTGAGGCACGAATGCTCGGCCGCTGCCGACAACGAGCCGGTCTGCACGATACGCATGAGGTTGCGTAGGGTTCTGCTATCCATGAGGTAATGCCCTCTGCTTAAGTGGGCTCGCTATTGTTGTGCGCCTGGTCCGGGCCAGGCAGTGCATGCCGGCTATCATCATGCACCTTGCCACGGTTGTCGCGATTTTGTGCCGAAAAGCGCCGGCAGGCGATGGTTGGAGCTTATGCGGAATTTGGGGATTTTGCCTAACAGATGCTGGCCAAGACCCGTTAGTGGGAAGCTGGTTACGTTTGTTGACCTGCAAAGCCATGCCGAATTGTTCGAATAGAACATCGATAGAATCCGTTTGCGAATAAAAACTTAAAAATAATCCACATCTGTACTATCCTCTAAGCACCACCCCGCGATAAAGGAGCCCAAACCATGGCGACTTCCTCCATCACTCTCAATGCGCAGCAACAATTGGATTCCCCGGATGCGGGTCGAGTCGCGTTGAAGTTTTTCTTCAACCTCATGGCGCTCTGGGGCTGCAGCGTCGAGCAGCAGCGCACATTGCTGGGCAAGGTGGGAAACACGACCTTCTACAAATACAAACAATTGCCGGAAAACGTGAAGCTGCCTCGCGATACGCTCGAGCGCATTTCCTACCTCATGGGTATCCACAAGGCACTGAGCATTATCTTCAGCAACAGCCGGGACCGTGCTTATCAATGGGTCAGCAGCCCGAACACTGCGGCACCGTTCAACGGCCAGTCGGCACTGTCCTACATGCTGACCGGCCGCGTGGTAGACATCGCCGATGTGCGGCGATACCTCGACGGAGTGCGCGGTTGATGATGCCACCACTGGCGGACCCGCAATGGAATCGGGCCTATCGGATCGTCAACAGCAGCTTCCCGCCGATTTCGCTGTTTGAAGACGTACTCGACCCTGAAGACCTGCCCACGGCCTACGCCCTGGAAGCGTTGACCAACGATCGGCTGATGGAGCAAGCCGGCGTGCTGTCCCGGGTCCGCCCAGAGGACCGCATTTCCGGGCCCGGCTCCTCGCCGGTGATGGCGGCGTTTACCCACATCGGCAAAAGCAGCCGCTTCAGCGACGGCACCTTCGGCGTCTACTACGCCGCCAGCAGCCAGGAAGCGGCCATTGCCGAGACCTGCTACCACCAGGCGCGATTCCTTGGCGCGACCAACGAGCCAGACCTGGAGCTGACCATGCGCACCTACATCAACAAGGTGGTCAAACCTCTGCACGATATCCGCCACGACTACCCCCACCTCCACAACCCCGACCCTACCGCCTATGGTCCGTCCCAAGTGTTCGCCCGACAACTGCGTGAAACCTTGTCGTGGGGGCTGCTGTACAACAGCGTCCGGCTGCCCGGCCACGAATGCGTGGCCGCGTTTCGCCCTCCGGCAGTTTCGATTCCGGTGCAGGGCAAGCATATTCGGTACGTCTGGAGCGCCCAGAAGCGGGAGATTTCGTTTGTGTTCGAGGTGAGCGAGGTTTGAAAAGGGCTGCTAGGCAGCCCAGCGGGAGCAAGCTCCCTCGCCACGGGTATCCGATCAAACCTTGAACTGCTGCACCGAAGCCTGCATCGACCCCGCCGCATTGTTCAATTGATCCGCCGTTTGCGTCAGGTTGTGAATCGAGCGTGTGTTCTCACGGGACTGCTCGGCAATCGACTCCACCCGCTGGGCCATCTCATCACTGGCCTTGGATTGCTCGGCAATGGTCTGGGAAATTTCCTCCACCACTTCGGCCGCATGCCGGGCACCGGTGCGGATTTCGCTGATGGACACCCCGGCCTGCTGGGCCAGGTTGACGCCTTCGTCCACACGGCTGACACACGCCTGCATGTTCGCCACCGCGTCCCGGGCGCTGGACTGGATGCGCTCGATCATCGCGGTGATTTCCTGGGTGGACTGGGTGGTGCGCGCCGCCAGGTTGCGCACCTCATCGGCCACCACCGCAAAACCTCGCCCCGCCTCACCGGCGCGGGCGGCTTCGATGGCGGCGTTGAGCGCCAGCAAGTTGGTCTGTTCGGCGATGCTCTTGATCACTTGGATGATGGAATGAATGTCCTCGGATGATGCGTCCAGCGCCGTGATCTTGCTGGAGGACTGGTTGACCACCTCGGCGATCCGGTTCATGCCTTCCACCACCCCGAGAATCACCTGGCCACCGCTGCTCGCCAAATGCTCGGACTGCGCGGAAATCGTCCGGGCGCTGTCGGCGTGCTGATGGATCTGGCTGATATTCGCCATCATCTGCTCCATGCTCGCCGCCATACTGGTTGCGCTCTGGGCCTGCTGATCGGCGCTGGACACAATCTGTCGCGCCGTATCGCCCAGATGCCGGGACGTGCCGTGCAACTCATCGCTCTGGCCGCGGATCGTGGCGATCATCTGTCGCAGATTGGTCTGCATCTGCTCGATCACACCTTGCAACTGACCCAACTCATCCTTGCTCTGAGCCCCCATCGAGCGCTGCAAATCCCCTTGGGACATCGCCTGGGCATTGAGGATGATCTTGTTCAGTGGCGTCAGCACAGCCTTGAGCAGGCTCCACGACAACAGCGCCAGCGCCACGCAAGTGGCCAGTAGTGTCGCGATCAGCCAGCGCTCCGAGGTGTGAATGCTGTGGTCCTGATGCTCACGCGAGGATTGCGCCTGGTTCTCGATCAGCTCACTCACTGCCTCGTTGCGCTCCTCCAACGCCGAAAACGCCCCGTCGAACTCCGCCCGCAACGCCTGGCCATCCTGGGCACCGCTCAGTGCCTTGCCAATTATTTGCTTGGCTTTGTCGATATAGGTTTCGACCTGTGGTTTAAGCTCGCCAATCGCCTTGGCGACATCCCCCGGTAACTTGGCCTCGGCGTTTTCGGCGATAACCTTGCGCATCCGCTGCGTATGCTCATCGAATGCCTCCGTCACCTCCTTGGCCGCCTGAGTGTCCCCCGGTGCCACCAGCAATGCGGCCAACACATCGGCACGAATGGCGTCGTGCATCATGTCCGCCTCCATGTGCTTGCGCATGGCCGAAATACTGGTCTCGTTCTGCACCAGGGCCTCGGTCATGGAGTGATAACCCCACAGCCCTATACCGCCGAGCAATAGCGCAAAAGAAAGACTGACCAACCCCGAGCCTATGACTTTGGTGCGGATCTTCATCGCTTACTGCTCCTGGAGCGGGGGAATTCTGGGAAGTGTAGTCGAGCGCCAGCAGAGCCTTGGGGGAGCCCAGGCTCTTATCTGAGGCTATCGGCGGGGGAAATGATTAGATGAATACAGCGCCAACTGTTTGGGCCTGGGACAGAGTGAACCTGTGGCGAGGGATTTATCCCCGATGATGGGCGTGAAGCAGCCCTTCTTTAATCTGCTCCGGCAGATAAAATCCAAGGCTGCCCCGCTCGTGAGCAGCATTGGGTTTGCAACTCTTAAGCCGACTTACTCCCCGGCGCCTCAAGCACCTTCACCACGTCATCGATGACGGCCTTGCTCATATCCTGCAAATAACACGAAGCCCAGGCATACCGATCCGTACCGCGAATCATCGCCGCGTCCTCGGCCAGGACCTTGGCGACGTGGAGCAGATCGGAAGCGTGGGACAGGGCTTCGCCGATGGGTATGCCGCTGTTGACGCGGAATAAAGGGCGGTCGGAGTGGTAGCAGAAGGGGGTTAGGCCTGGGGTTTTGAGGTCTTGCGGGTTTGGCATTGTCTGGCTCCTTGACTGTGAGAGCCGCAACCGTCCTTTCCTACGGGATGGGGTGGCGGCCATGCACGGGGTAGGAAAACCGGGAATCAAGGCACCCGGCACACCCGAAGGTGTCCCGCGCACAGCCGCCATAACGCATATCGCAGACACAGAAAAAGCGCCTGCAATAGTAAGCGAGGCGCAGCTGATGCGCCTTGATTTACTTCGGGTTTCCTACGCCCGGTCGCTGAATTTGCAGCGACAGATGGAGAGTAGCGGGCGGGTGAGAAGGCTGCAATCGTGGCGCGATGCTGGCGGAGGCGGTTTAGGTATTTTTATGGGTGAGCAATAATTTCGTGCTTCCGGTCATGCATCGACATACCTCTCAAGGAGACCCTGATGGCCACTGCCCATGTTTTCATAGCCACCAGCCTAGATGGTTTCATCGCCAGGCCCGATGGTGACATCGACTGGCTTTTGCAGCGCGACGATCCAACCGAGGACCATGGCTACTCAGACTTCATCGCCGATAAAGACGTGATTGTGATGGGGCGAGGAAGCTACGAGAAGGTACTGACCTTTGATACTTGGTTCTATGAACGACCCGTGGTGGTGTTGTCGGAACGGCTGGCGGATTCGCCGGTGCCTGAGGCGCTGAAGGGCAAGGTACGTTTCTCCAACCTCTCACCCAAGGACGTGATGGAGGAACTGACGAGCCAGGGTTTGCATCGTGTCTATGTCGACGGAGGGCAGGTCGTGCAGTCATTCCTGCGCGATGGATTAGTCGCCGACATGGTGATTACCACTGTTCCTGTGCTGATCGGGGCGGGCAGGTCGCTGTTCGGTGCCATTCAGCAGGACGTTGAATTGAAATTGGTGTCTAGTCGCTGCTTTCCCTCGGGGTTGGTGCAGTCCACGTATCGGTTGGGCTCATGAGCCGCTCACATGGGATCTGCTTTGCGCTCTGAGAATGACCTCTGACGGAACCAAGCCGTTTTCCAGGCTTGCTCCAATGAGGTGTTTAGCTCACTGTAAAGACCAATGTCATTACAGTGATTTGTCTAGTCCTGAAATAGGTTTGCACCTGTTTCAGGACTAGACACAGCGCCCCCGGTTCAGGCGGCTTTGGCGGTAACGCTGATTTCTATTTTCAAATCTGCACCGGCTAACAGATTCACCAGCGCATCCAGGGAAAACTTATCAACCTTCCCCTTCAGCAGATCGTTGAGCCGTGGCTGCGTAACATGCAGCCGGCGAGCCGCTTCGGCTTGCGAGACGTCCCATGCCTTTACGACCAAGGCGATAGCTCGCATAACTTGGGAGCGGACTCTAAGGTTCTCGGCTTCTTCTGGCGTGTCAACCAACGCTTCCCAAACACTGGTCGCGCGTTCGTTTGCCATATCGGTATTCCTCACTTTCAATGCTTCCAATTCTACTTTCAGTTTGATTCTTAACTTTCTGCTCAACACTATTCTTTATGATCGAGTCGGGTTGCGAGAGGTTCAGAGTAGCAGCTTACCCCTTCACCCGAACGGAGGGTGAAAGGGTACCTGCCCTGCCTGCTTATCTGCTCCTGCGATCAACCCAGCGACAAAGCCCCCCGCATTTCTGCGAGGGCTTTGTTTTGTATGGTGCGGCACCAGACGAACGGTAGCTTTTGGCGAGGCCAGGTTTCCTGCGGGTTTAGACGTCGGTGGAAAATTTGCCGTACCCCGATCAGTGATTCGAGGGGACAGACCACGATTTTTGGCTGGAATGATGAAGCAGGGAATTAACCGCAGTCTGCTTCTAGTTTCTCTACGCTAGGCGCCATTGCTGTTGATCTTTCCAATCATTTGGAAATCCCATGAGCCTCAAATAATCCAGTTCCTGCTGATCCATGATTTCGGCCAGGCGAAGCTTCCACTGGCTGTCAGGGCTGATCAGGTCGGTTAGGTAGGCCAGCATCGTCAATACGACGTATAGCCGCTGTTTGGGCTGAGGCTGGTCGGCGGGGGCCGTGGGAATGGCCCATTCTTTAGGTAAGGATGGTCGAATCGAGAGCTCTCGGTTCCATAGCCGTGAGTGGTGGGCACAGCAGTTGCGAATGAAGGTCAGCGTGTGTAGCCAGGAGGCCAGTACTTCGAAGGGCAGGCTGAATCTGGTGGCGATAGCTTTCTTGTCGGCGCTTTTGCCTATGGCATTGAAGAGGGTAGATACCGTCCCAAGGCTGAGTTCTTCCAGGACCGCCCAAGCGGGCGGCAACTCCGGGTGGGCATAGGTTGCACCGTAGTATCGGAAATAGTTGTCACGCATGCGGTTTTCGATCCGCTGTTGCTGGAGCCCATCGGCTTGTCGGCCCTTTCTGATGCGGTCGACATCACGTTTGAGTTTACTGCGCTCCTTATTCATTTGCTCCCGCAATGGACGCAACAAATCGGTGTGTGAGTATGACGAGGAGAAGACGGACGCGTCAGCTATCCAGTCAGGCCCGTACTTGGGGCACATATGATTGCTGATAGTCGCTCGTATGGCGACTTCGACACGTTCGATGGCATCCATGGTGACGCGCCGCAACGTACCATCGAAGCGGTAAATATCGACGATTGCCTTCAGTGTGCTGCCGGGCTTGAAAGGATGTTCAGGGTCTAGCTCCTGAAAGGGGCGCATGTAGGGACTCAGGCGAAACAGCGTGACCACTTCGAGAAAACGCATGGCTCGATCATCGTTGGCGATGTGCAAACCTCGTTGCTTTAGCAGTTCCAATTGCTGTTCTACGCTGAGAGCCGGCTTGTCGAAGGGCCTCATGTAGTTTTCTCCAGGCAAAAAAAACCCGCACGATTTGAGCTTGCTGACTGGGTCAACCTAGGCTTGGCGGGTGTGTTGGGGGGCATTATAGGTCGGTGTAAGAGACCGTCAACATTGTCCTGACGTGAAATTGTAACGGGTAGGAGCGCAGGAAAGGTTTGGTCTGTGGATGCTGATTAAGGCGATATCGGTCTTATCTAGCTCCTGGGAAGGTTCAACCTCCAGAAACAACAAAGCCCCCGCATTTCTACGAGGGCTTCGTTTTGTATGGTGCCGGCACCAGACGAACGGTAGCTTTCGGCGAGGCTAGGTTTTCTGCGGGTCTGGAGTTCGCTGGAAAATTCGGCGTACCCCAACTAGTAACTATAAACAAATCAGCTAGTTATGGCTTTCAGTGGAATCGAATCGGGGACGATTAAACCTGAGCATGTGCTGTGCTCGGTACGTAGAGTTGCGAGCGACACACGTAACCTGTGAATTGGGTAAAAAAACCAGCTATTTTCAGGCTGGCTCAAATGAAGTTGTTACCTCAATGTAAAGACCAATGTCATTACAGTGAGGGCCATCCCATGGCGTCCATCAATGTCCGTATCGACGACGACCTCAAAGCGCGTGCTTACCACGAGCTGGAAAAGCTCGGCGTCACCCCTTCTGAGCTGATGCGCCAAGCCTTGCAGTACGTAGCAGAGCGCGGTCAGCTACCCTTCAAGCCCGTCCTGATGACCGAGGACGATGAAGCCTTGATCGCAACGGTTCGCGAGCGGCTGGCTAATCCCCAGCGGGTTAAGGTTTCGCTAGATGACCTATAGCCTCGAATTCGATGCGCGGGCGTTAAAGGAGTGGCACAAATTGGGGGGTACCCCAATTACTTTGTTCCCCGTTAGCCTTTTCGTATGATGAGCGAACATGCTATTTGGAATATCTCGCGTGAATACGCCACCTAACATCGGTTCATCACGCCAGGCAGTGCAAAAGGGGGGCAGATCGGATTTCAGTGATGCTGTGGCCCAGCTCTCATGGGACGACTTGCGCATTATCAAAGCGCTCAGTGAATGCGCAAATCGCACTGATGCTGCCAAAAAACTGGGGATCAACATATCCACGGTATCGCGCCGAGTGGCCCAGCTTGAGAAAACACTTGGAGTTGCACTCTTCGATCACCGCCGCTCGGGATACATGCTCACAGCGGAAGGCGTAGAGCTGCGAGAGCTCGCCGAGCGAGTCGAACTGGATATCGTTAGTGTTGCACGGCGTGTGTCACGGGCGGGTCAGGGGCCACTCGGAAAACTCCGCATCACCACCAGCGATTCGCTGCTGCTGTACTTCCTCACACCTATCATTGCGCAATTCAAAGCTCTGAATGAAGGGATAGCGATTGAAGTACTTGTAGGCAATCAGACATTGAGTCTTGCCCGCGATGAGTCGGATATTGCGGTGAGGGCGACCAATAAACCAGCTGAAAGTTTGGTTGGGCGCAAACTCGCGACAATTGCCTGGGCGCCATACGGCAGTGATAAAAACGCACCGACCTCGACACCTTTCGCAGAAGGCCAGGCGTGGGTATCTTACTCGGCAGCTTTATGCGGCCTCAAAGCAACGAGCTACGTTGATAGCAGAGTTCACCCCGATTGCATTTCGTATCGTACCGACTCCGTTGCCGCTGCAAGCGCTGCGATTGTAGCGGGTCTTGGTTTTGGGTTCCTTCCCTGCATGCTGGGTGACATCACGCCGGGATTGGTGCGTGTCGGCCCGGTTGTGCCTGAACTTCAGGATGGGCTTTGGCTGCTGACTCACCAGGACATTCGAAAATCATGGCGAGTCAAGGCGTTCATGACGTTTTGCGCAGCGGCGGTTGCCGAACTCAAGCCCTTGGTCGAAGGCCAGCGATCTCTCCCGGTTTCGTAGACGAAACCGGGAGCACGTCTTAGCGGGTGCCGGAGCCAATGACCGCCTTGCAGACAATTTCGATCAACTGCGAACGCTGTGCGAGCCTCGATACGCCGATGATGTTGCTCGTGCACTGGGGCCGCTCGGTGCCAAACGCAGCCTTGCGAACATTGCCTACCACGGCAAAAGCCGCGTCCATGTCCAGCACATAAAGCGTCTCTTCGACCACGTCTTCAAGTGTTGCGCCATACAGTGTAAGCAACTTGGAGATGTTGTCGTAGGAAGCGCGCATTTGCTCTCCCATCGAAGAGAAATCACTGGGCTTGCCTTCGCTATCGAGTGGGGCAGGAGCTACCAGGTTGCCGTCTTCATCATGGTTGAATTGGCCGGATATATAGATGTCGTTTCCGACTTGTCTGGCCTGCGGGTAGCCGTAGCTTTCTTCCCATGCGACTCCCCAGTAAGCGGTTTTCTTTCCGAACGGTTGCGAAGCTGACATTGCATTCTCCTGGCGTAGAACAGACTGCTCGCACAGCGGCAGTCCGAGTTGTGGGATGCCAGAGACTAGCACCGCAAATGATTTTATAAGGGCGCATTAATGCGTCTATGGAGACGCATTAATGCGCCCCTAAAATCGTGAATGATCGGTTACCTTGAACTCGAAATCGGCGCCGCACCTACCGCCAACAACCTTCCGTGATTTTCAGCGGACAAAAGATTGGCCCGGCCCGCAAAGAGATTAGAAGACCATCATTTCACTAAAGGGAACCACCATGAACAATCCAAAAACCGAAGTCCTGACCCCTCAAAACAGCCAACTGATTTTCATTGATCAGCAGCCCCAGATGGCCTTTGGCGTGCAAAGCATCGACCGCCAGACGCTGAAGAACAACACGGTCGCTCTGGCGAAGGCCGCAAAAATTTTCAACGTGCCAACCACTATCACCACCGTCGAAACCAATAGCTTCTCCGGCCACACATATCCCGAATTACTCGCTGTGTTTCCTGACGCGCCTCTGCTGGAGCGCACCTCGATGAACTCGTGGGACGACCAGAAAGTCCGTGACGCGCTGAAAGCCAATGGCCGTAATAAAATCATCGTCTCTGGCCTTTGGACTGAAGTGTGCAATACCACATTTGCACTTTCCGCCATGCACGATGCCGGCTACGAGATCTACATGGTCGCCGATGCTTCCGGTGGCACAACGAAGGAGGCTCACGATTACGCCATGCAGCGCATGATTCAGGCCGGCGTGGTGCCGGTCACCTGGCAGCAGGTGCTGCTGGAGTGGCAGCGTGACTGGAACAACCGCGACACCTACGACGCCGTCATGAATCTGGTGAAGGAGCACTCCGGTGCTTACGGCATGGGCGTCGACTATGCCTACACCATGGTGCACAAGGCTCCCGAGCGTGTAGACCACGGCCCGACCCTGGCACCTGTGGCCGCCTCTGTCTGAGCCTCACTGGCCCTCATCAAATGGGGGCCAGTCCCCATTTCTATCCATTTGAACCGGAACGGCGACAGAGGCTATATCAGGAAGGAAAGGAAGGAAAAAGGAAAGGAAAAAGGAAAGGAAAAAGGGGACGTATTTATTTTCCAAATCGAAAGTGAGGTGCCTATGTGCAGGAGTGCTACGTTTGCGGACGGACGCCTATGCGGCTAGTGCCACTCGATGATCAACCAGTCCCTAACTCCCCTCAATCAAAACCCGCTGCTCCAGCCAAATCTCCTGAACAAACTGATCCGTAATCGCGTAAATCCCATGCCCGCGCCGCATGATGATGTTCTCCGCTACTAGCGCGATTACCACCGGTTGAATCTCTTCAACCCGCACCTCTCGCCCTACTGACTTTGAATACTCTGCCGCTGCGTCGATGGAAAAAATCCCTCGAGCATCGCCTTCTGTAGATGCGATTTTGTTGAAAATCGCCAGGGCCAGGCTGCCCAGTTGCTCGACTTTTTCCAGCTCGATGTTCGCTGCAGCCGAACGTAGAGTGCTGGCGATTACGGGAAGAAAGAGGTCGGGGTCCCCGTCCTGCTGCAAGAGTTGGCGTAGAGCCTTGAGCATCTCCTCGGGTCGGTTGCCCAAGGTATTGAACGCCTCGATGGCTGTCTCCACGGACGGCAGCTTTTCTTTTTTCACGGTCATGGCAAGTCGGTTGAGCAGGAACTCTACGTAGTCACCTTTGAGCAGCGGGTAGGCGGCTGATGTGGCGCCGGAAAACGCCTGGTTGCGTTTGGCGGTCAGTTCGCTGACTTGGGCCCTGTGGGAGCCGGTTCCGATAAACAAGAAGTAACCCGGTGTATTCGGGCGAGGGTTGATTGCATCGCGTGCGGCCTTGAGGGCCAAGAGCATTTGATTGCCATCGTCGGAGGAGATGGCGTGCTGCACTTCGTCAATGATCAGGACCAAGTCGGTCTTGGCTTGGTCGACGACTTCTGTCAGTGCTTGCGCCAGTGTCGGGCCGTCGGGGTTACCGATGCTGTCGAGTTTGAAGCCGAATTTGAACCCTGCGGCGCCTGCCTCGACATTACTGACGCGCTTGAGTATTTCCAGGGCAGAGGAGCCCGGCGTTTGCAGATCTTTCAGCGTTTTATGTATGGCGTTGTGCACGAGCGTGGCCGGGTTGGCCAAGGTGTCGCTCCATAGGTCAACGTAGATGACCAGAGCCCCAGCCTCTTCCAGGGCTGGGATGAGGTCATTTCTCAGAAAAGTCGTTTTGCCTGTACGGCGTAAGCCAGACAGGAACAGACCTGAGCGCAGGCCTTCATCGAGCACGCCTGGATGGAGCAGCTGATTTGCCATCGATTCAGCCAATTCAGGGCGTTGAAATATGCTGCTCATGCAATTACCCCCTTTTATGGATACGCCATAATTATTGCTAATTCATAATTTAGCATAAAGATCGGATTGTGAGCCTTAGGAGAGAATCGATGCTTTGAGGAGTAGCGAAGCGGGGGACTACGAGTTGGTCGACGAAGGCAGGGGGTAGGAACATCAATACCCCAGAAACAACAAAGCCCTCGCATTTCTGCGAGGGCTTTGTTTTGTATGGTGCCGGCACCAGGAGTCGAACCCGGGACCTACTGATTACAAGTCAGTTGCTCTACCAACTGAGCTATACCGGCGTGTGGGCGACGATTATAGCGATTGGGTGCGTTCTGTAAACCCCTGAATTCTGACTATTTTTGCACTGCCCATACTCAAGCGCGGTGCAGCAGGTTGCGCAGTTTGTTCATGGCGCGCCAGGTGCGGCTGTTTTGCATGGCGTGGAGTTGGGCTTCGGCCTGTTCGGCGCGTTGCAGGGCGGCGCTGAGTTGTTGGTCGGTGTCGTCGATGGGGTGGCTGAATTTGTGGCCTTTGCAGAGTTGGAAGCCGTCGAGGTTGCACGGGGGGATGTCGAAGGCGGGTTTGAGGGCCAGGTGTTCTTCGGCGAGGTAGTAGGTGTTGATGCCGTCGAACAGGATGGACTGGTAGCCGGCGTCGGTCACCAGGGTTTCCCAGGTCTGGTCGCGGGCCCATGGGGTTTCGATGAGGATGATCCAGGGGCGCCAGCGGCCGAAGTCCATGCCGCGCAGCACGGTTTCTTCGTGGCCTTCGACGTCGATTTTCAGGAAGTGGATGGGACGATCCTGGGCGTATTGCTCGCAGATGGAGGCCAGGGTGCGGGACTGGACGGTCTGGGTGCCCACGTCCATGCCGGCGTCGCGGTGTTGTTGGGCGACGCTGGCTTCTACCGTGGACAGGCCGGTGTTCGCGATGGTGTAGAAGGTCAGGCTTTCGGCGTTGTCGCCGGCCACGCATTGCAGGTTGATGTCGTGGGGGCGTTGTTGGCAGAGGGCGTCGTAGTAGGCCGGCACGGGTTCGATGTTGATGCCGCGCCAGCCGCGGTCGTAAAACGCTCGGGTGACTGAATCATCTGTCGGATGGTTGGCGCCGACGTCGAGGTAAAAGCCGTTTTCCACCGATTTGAGGGCGCGCCACAGGCGTATGTCTTCGAAGTTTTGTGCGTAGGAAATGAACGTCACGGCCAGTCCTTGAGTGTGTCGGCGTTGTGTCAATCACGATACGTTTGGCTGTTGTATAGCACGGGCGCGGTGGACGCAATTGTTGGCGCGGAGCAGCACTGAATTCGGCGGTTATGTCGTTTTGCTTAGACGCTTATGCACAACGGGCAGGATGAGACGCAGCGCATCTTGTGATTTTGTGACCGCCTTCGCGTTTCGTCGCAAATGCCTGTTTTCATGGTTTTTTATCCATATGAACAAAAAATGACCAATGCTGATTCGCTCAGGAAATCACGGATTTCTTGGATCCGAGTTTATTTCATCAACAGAGTTATCCACAGGCTGTTTCGTCTCGGCAACGCTCTGCCAGCAACAGCAGGTTGCGCGGCGTCAGCGGGGTTTCGCAGAAGGTGCCGAGGCGAACGTCGTAGCCTTTTTGAGTGAGGAAAAGCGCCCGGTCCAGTACCAGCCAAAGCTCTAGCGGCCGTCGGAAAAGACCTCGCAGTAACTCCAGGTTGCGCACCTCGGCCAGGCGCTGATGGCCTGCTGCTTCCAAGGCGACCCAATCAGGCGTGCCGACTGTGGATAAGTCTTTCAGGATCGCCAGATCGGTGCAGTATTGGGCGAAGGATTTTTCCAGCCAGGCGCTGGGCAGTGAGGGGGTGGACAAGTAGTCGTCGCACCCCCTGATGTGCCGTTGCAGCAGGTCGAAGCCCAGGCGCCAGGCCATGGAGTGGTCCCGTTGTCTTCTGACGCGTGCGCCAGCGGTGACGGTTTCGGTCAGCGGCAGGCTGAGATCGTCTAGCGACAGCTGTAGGGCAGAGCCCTTGGCCGCGTCGGACAGCGCTTGATAACGCTCGCTGCTGATGCGGTTGTAACAGCAGGGCGCGATCGCCAGTTGTGCGCAGCCGACGGCGCTGGCCAGGTGAATCAAGCGCACATGCAAGTCGCCGCAGGCGTGCAGGGCCACAGGCGTGTGTCCAGGATGGAGCGCCTGGGTTGCGTCCGCCGCCAGCACATCTTGTTGCAGGTGCGTGGCGGGCAGGTGATGGCGCAGGCTCAGTTGTTGGCCGCTGGCGACCAGTGCGGGGTCATACTCCAGGCAAGTCAGTTGCTGTTCAGCCTGCAGCAGGCGTCGACCGAGGTGGCCTTTGCCGGCGCACCAATCGAGCCAATGGGTCGGTTGGGTGGTGAAGTGCAGGCGGCTGGCGAAGGCTTCGATCTGCTGCCATTTGCGCCCGGGCACGTCGACGTTGAGGCGATGGCTTGGCGCTTCGAGCGTGCTGGCCGGCAATTCTGCGACAGCGCTCAATGCTCGGGAGATAGCGGCCAATTCCGGGAATGGCGCAGGCGCATCTTCCATCAACCACGGCTGATGATGGTCGTTTTCCGCAGCTTCCAGCGAGCGCTGGCGTAGCCATCGGGACAATTCCGGGTGGGACGTTTCCCAAGGCAGTTGCAGATGGGTGAACGGACGCGGTTTCCACAGTGCCTGGTGCGCCGTGAGAAAAGTATCCAGCGCCGTGAAGCGGGCGAGCAGAGCCTCGCCCGTCAGCACGCCGCAGTCAGCGCCCTTGGCAGGCATCGACGCGCAACCAGCGCTCCAGCTGCTTGAAGCCTTGCACCAGTAGGTAGGACATCAGCAGGTAGAACATGCCGGCCGCAAAGAAAATCTCCACCGGCAAGTAGGTCCGGGCAATGATGGTGCGGGCCATGCCGGTGAGTTCCAGCAAGGTCACGGTACTCGCCAGGGCACTGGCCTTGAGCATCAGGATCACTTCGTTGCTGTAGGCCGGCAGGCCGATGCGCGCGGCACGGGGAAGCATGATGTAGAACAACGCCTTGGGCCGCGACATGCCCAGGGCCCGTGCGGCTTCGATCTCGCCACGGGGGATGGCCTGGATCGCACCGCGCAGGATCTCGGCGATGTAGGCAGCGGTGTGCAGGGTCATGGTGGCCGTGGCGCACCAGAACGGGTCCCGCAGGTACGGCCACATTGCACTGCTGCGCACGGCTTCGAATTGCGCCAGGCCGTAGTAGACCAAAAACAGCTGGACCAACAGCGGCGTGCCACGGAAAAAGAAGATGTAGGCATAGGGCAATGCCCGCACTTGCCACAGGCGCGAAGAGCGCGCGATGCCCAGTGGAATCGCCAGCAGCAGCCCGGCGATCACGGCGATGGCCACCAGCTCCAGGGTCAGTGTCGCGCCTTGGGCCAGCTTGGGCAGCCACTTGATGATGACGTCCCAGTTCATTGGGTACTCCTGGTAAATCCACGGGCGGCGCGTCGTTCCAGCAGGTGCATGCCGATCATGGCGAGCACCGTCAGGCCCAGGTACATGAATGCTGCGACCATATAGAAGGTGAACGGTTGCTTGGACACGGTCACGCCGATTTCCGCATGGCGCATGATTTCTTCCAGGCCGATCACCGAGACCAGCGCGGTGTCCTTCATCAGGATCATGAACAGGTTGCCCAGGCCGGGCAGGGCGATGCGCCACATCTGCGGCATGATCAACCGAGTAAAGATCCGCCACTTCGACAGGCCCAGGGCGACGCCGGCCTCACGGTGGCCCTTGGGAATCGCCAGGATCGCACCGCGAAACACTTCCGTGGCGTAGGCGCCAAAGCACAGGCCCAGGGCAATGACACCAGCGGCGAAGGCATCGAGGGTGAGATCGGGGTTGCCGAAATACTCACCCAGGGCACGCAGCAGGTTGACGGTGCCGAAATAGATCAGCAGCACCCAGAGCAATTCCGGGATGCCGCGAACCAGCGTCGAATAGGTGCCGCCCAGCCATTGCAGCGGCTTGTACGGCGAGGTCTTGGCCAAGGCGCCGAGCAGGCCGAGCACCAGCCCCAGGCAGAGGGCCGTGAGTGCCAATTTGACGGTCATCAGCGCGCCGGCGGCAAGCGCCGGGCCGAATCCGTAGAGATCGATCATCATGGGTAAGAATTCATATCGCGGCAGGCTTTGCTAAGGGCCGGCGCTGCCAGACGGCTGCGCCGGCCAGGCACGTCAGTATCAATAGATACTGAACGGGAAGTACTTGTCGTTGATCTTTTTATAGGTACCGTCGGCAAGGATTTCCTTGAGTGCGGCGTTCAGCTTGTTGCGCAGTTCGTCGTTACCCTTGCGCACCGCAATGGCGATCTTGTCACCTTCCACTACCGGATCCCCCTTGAATTCGTAAGCACGGCCAGCTTCGGTTTTCAGCCAGTCGTAGTTCACGTATTTGTCGGCCAGGATCGCGTCGACGCGGCCGGAGGTCAGGTCCAGGTAGGCGTTTTCCTGGGTGTCGTAGAGCTTGGCGGTGATATCGCTGCCCAGTTCGTCTTCCAGCCAGGTGCCGGCGAGGGTAGAGCGCTGTGCCCCGATGACCTTGCCCTTGAGAGATTCTTTATCGACTTTGAAGTCGACGTTTTTCGGTGCGATGAATTGCAATTTGTTGGAGTAGTACGGATCGGTGAAGTCCACGGCTTGCTTGCGCTCGTCGTTGACCGACAGCGAAGAAATCAGGAAGTCGAACTTCTTGGCCATCAGGGCGGGAATGATGCCGTCCCAGTTGGAAGTGACCACTTCACACTCGACTTTCATCTTGGCGCACAGGGCGTCGCCGATGTCTTTATCGAACCCCACGACCTGGCCGCTGGCATCCTTGTTGTTGAACGGCGGATAGGCCGCTTCGATGCCCATCTTCATTTTTTCGGCCGCCATGGCGCTGGCCGAGAAGACCAGGCCGGCCGCTGCGGCCAGGAGGAATTTCTTGTAGCTCTGCATGTGTACTGCTCCGTTAGCGGTTGCTGGACATGAATTGTTTGCAGCGCGCCGAAAGCGGGTTCTCGAAGACCTGCTGTGGCGATCCTTGCTCCTCGACCAAGCCTTGATGAAGGAACACGACTTCGCTGGAAACCTGACGGGCGAAGCCCATTTCATGGGTGACCAGCAGCATGGTGCGTCCTTCTTCGGCCAGGGCGCGGATCACACTAAGTACTTCCTGGACCATTTCCGGGTCAAGGGCGGAGGTGGGTTCGTCGAACAGAATCACCTTGGGCTGCATCGCCAGTGTGCGAGCAATGGCCGCGCGTTGTTGCTGGCCGCCAGACAGTTCGGCCGGGTAGGCGTGACGCTTGTCGGCGATACCGACTTTGGCCAGCAGAGCTTCGGCCACTTCGACGGCTTCGGCCTTGCTTTGGCCAAGCACCCGGCGCGGCGCTTCGATGATGTTATCGAGCACGCTCATATGCGGCCAAAGGTTGAAGTTCTGGAAGACAAAACCGATCTCGCTGCGCAGGCGGTTGATCTGTTTGCCGTCGGCGGCGACCAGTTCACCGTTTTTCGCGGCCTTGAGCTTGAGCTCTTCGCCGGCCACCAGGATCTGGCCCTGGTTGGGGTTTTCCAGCAGGTTGATGCAGCGCAGGAATGTGGATTTGCCGGACCCGGAGGATCCGAGGATCGAGATCACATCGCCGTCGCGGGCGGTCAGCGAGACGCCTTTGAGCACCTCCAACTGTCCGTAGCGTTTGTGCAGGTTGCGGATTTCAAGCGCGGGCGTGGCCTGGGCCATGTGCGGTCCTCATGGTATGTGCTCCCTTGCTGTTGGCTGCCTTCCTTGGCGAGGCGGCCAAGCTAGCATGCGTCCGAATGGCAGCCAACAGCGCTACGGGGGGTAAACCAATGATGTGCGGCAGGTTGTCGCATCGGCACAGCAGACTGTCGCGCCTTCAACAACCGAACGGCCGTTTGAACCTGGTTTACCGGTGAAAAGTCCGGGGAGTCGCGTAAAAAAAGGCGCGATGGTGCCAGCTTTGGGCGGGGGTTGGAAGGGTTAATCGGATGAGCGTTGCCGCGATCAAAAGTCTGTTGGGTTACTCGGGAGCGTCCTCGAGATCCCACAGTACTTTGAGAACCTCTTTGAAGCTGGCTCGTGCAATTTCGAAATCCGCCTGTACTTCAGGGCTGTGAAGCCAACGCTCCGCTGCTTCCCGATCGATATCGTCAGCCCACATTCGATAAGTGATCAGGCTATTTTCGACCAGGTTTTGGACGGCCATGGCTTCGTTTTCGGCATTTTCACGATTCAGAAGTTCGGGCTGTTCATTCGTCATCACAAGGATTAATCCGAGCATCCTGATCATCATGTCAATGCGCCCCGACTCTTCTTCGGCGTCATGCATCTCATAAAACAGTGACAAGAAGTCTCTTGGGCGTTCTGCGAGTTCGTCTTGCAGGGCATCCAGGAAGTACGGATCGTCGTACTCAGGAAGATCAAACGCCACGGCAGCAGGCTTTGTACGACTGACGCGTAGTTGCTTGGCTTTTGTTTTTGCACGCTTGGCGCGTTTTTGTTGCTTGTTGGCGGAGGCCGTGGGCGTGGTTCCGTTATTTTGTTGAAAAAAGAGTCATGAAATCTGTGGGAGCGAGCTTGCTCGCGATGGCGGTAGAGAAGCCAACAAAGATGAGGGGGTGATGGCCTCATCGCGAGCTACTTCCACAGGAGCCTCAATGGAGTGGTTTTTAACTTCAAGCCCCCGAAGTTACAACCCTGGCGTCGTCGCTGTGGTCCAGTCCGCGATGCGCAGGCCCGGGACTCTATCAAATTCCCTTCGATTGTTGGTCACTACGATCAGCCCGCGAGAACGGGCATGGCCTGCGATCATTTGGTCGTAGGGGCCGATCGGCTTGCCAATTTTTGCCAGCTCGGCTCGGATCATTCCGGTATGCGCTGCGCCTTCATAATCAAAAACTTCAAGCCGGGCACAGAACCCAGACAGGCTCGCGCTCCTGATCGGCAGGCTGTTCACGCTCTGCCATAAAATCTGCTGTCACGGAGTCTCCATTGAACCCGCTATCCCACGCTTCGCCAACGGGTGTGATGACGCGTGCTCTGCCTATGGCAATCACGTCTACACGCTTTACATCGTTTGGCATCGCAACTGCTTTGGGTAGCCGGACGGCCTGGCTGCAATTACTCATGAAAAGGGTGGCTTGTTCGATGTGCAGTCCCTCTTGGAAATTCAAACTAAGCATAGAACCATGCGGGGATATGTCAGCCGGATATGCGTTGCGATGAATGGTTTTCTGATTCCG
This sequence comes from Pseudomonas sp. NFACC05-1, assembly GCF_900100135.1. Classification (NCBI taxonomy): domain Bacteria; kingdom Pseudomonadati; phylum Pseudomonadota; class Gammaproteobacteria; order Pseudomonadales; family Pseudomonadaceae; genus Pseudomonas; species Pseudomonas sp. NFACC05-1. The sequence goes on from NZ_FMTR01000003.1 coordinate 152,837, forward strand.
TTCATCGCCAATAGATCTAAACCTTGGCGTGTAACCACAATCAAAAGAGAACTCATGAGCTGTTTCCAGTACCTGGAGTCCTCGCCATGAAGCATAACCATTACTTTTTGCTGCCCTTCCTTCTGCTCGGCATGCTGTTGTTCCCCATCATGCTCAACGCCACCAGCCTGGCCCCGGTAGACACTGCCGGCGTGCAGGTCCAGCCGCAGCAACAGAACGGCATCACCTACTTGTCCGGTGGCATTGGCGAGGATGAAGCCCGGGCCATCGGACAGGCCCAGGCTTACAACCTGCACATGACGTTCGCGGTCGGCCCGGAAAACAAATACATCCCGGATGTGCATGTCGTCGTCCAGAACGCGGCGGGGCAAGCGCTGCTGACGCTGGACGAGGCGGGACCGCTGGTTTACGTACAGTTGCCGCCGGGCAAGTACACCGTGGTGGCGACACGCAACGGCGAGGCGCGGCGCGACACCGCCGACGTCGGCAGCGGCGCCACGCGCAACCTGGTGTTCCATTGGAACGGTGACGAATAACCGGCCGGTTATTCGCTGGCCGGTTCTTCCATCGACTGGCGATAACGGTCCAGCGCCTCGCTGAAGTCCTGGATGAACTCCGGGGTGCTGAGCCAGCGCTGCGCCGTCTCGCGGTCCATGTCATCGACCCACATGCGGTAGTCCACCAGCATGTCGGCCGCCAGGTTGGTGGCGGCCATGCTTTCGTTTTCGGCGTTTTTCAGGTCGAGCAGACCTGGGCGTTCGATGATCATCACGCTCAGGGACGCGAGCAACGTATCGAGCATTTCACTGCGGCTGATGGCCTCGGCTTCGCGCAGCTTGGCGAACAGTTCCAGCACGTAGACCGGTGGCTGGGCGGTGGCGTGGGCCGGGTCGCCATACATTGGGATCGATTTGCGCCCGCTCATGCGGATCTGCTTGGCTTTGTCTTTGGCGCGCTTGGCGCGTTTTTGCTGCTTGTTCAGTGAGGCCATTGGGCTTCGGTTTCCAATTCGTTAGGGGACAGTGCCCGGCTCAGTCGATTTTCGGCACGCTAAAGCGCAATTCGCTGCCCTGGCCTGGCTGGCTTTCGGCGTGCAGTTTACCGCCATGGGCCTGGATGATGCCCCTGCCAATTTGCAACGCCATCCTGATAGCGACTGTCTTCCCCTCAGACGCCAGGCCCGGTTGCCATTTCCTCAAGTCGGGCGCGTTCACGATCCAGTTCTCTGCTCAGCTCTTGCTCGGTGGGCAGTACCAGCTGGTACTGGCTGGCGAATAGCTGTTCGTTACCTTGCAGCACGGAATAACGCACCACCGATTCGTCTTTCTGGGCGCACAGAATGATGCCGACGGTGGGTTTGTCATCGGGGCCGCGCTTGAGGTCGTCGTAGAGGCGCACATACATGTCCATTTGCCCGATGTCCTGATGGCTCAGTTCGCCACGTTTCAGGTCGACGATTACAAAACACTTGAGCAGATAGTTGTAGAAGACCAGGTCGAGGTAGAAGTCTTTGCTTTCGGTACTGATGCGTTGCTGGCGGGCGATGAAGGCGAAGCCCTTGCCCAACTCAAGCAGGAATCCCTGTAATTGGTCAATCAGGGCCTGTTCCAGTTCTGTTTCCAGGAGCGTGCCGGCATTGGGCAGCCCGAGGAACTCCAGGACCACCGGATCCCTGACGATATCCCTGGGGCCGAGGTTCAGTTCCTTGAGATTGACGAGGGCCTCCTGCTCCACTGCCGGCCTGTCGCGGCTGGCCAGTAGGCGTTCGTAATAGAAGGTGCCGATCTGGCGTTCCAGGGCGCGGGTGGACCAGTTTTGCGTTGCTGCTTCATTCATGTACCAATGACGTGCATTGTCATTTTCAACACGGAGTAGTAGGCGATAGTGGGTCCAACTCAATTCGTGACGCAGTGCGTCACACATTGGAAATGCTTGATAAAAAAGTCGCATATAGCGCAGATTAGACGCATCAAACCCCTTGCCAAACCGCGCCGTCAGCACTTTCGCCAGCGACGGCAGCAGACGTTTTCCATAAGCCGCTCGTTCGGCGCCTCCTTGCTCGAACTCAATGATATGTCGCCCGATTTGCCAGCACGTTTGCACCTGCAGGGTATCGACGGCGCGCAAGACCTTCTGGCGTGCCTGCTGGATCAATTGGCCGAGTTCACTGATCAGTGGCGCGAGCTGCGGGTCGTCTTGAGGTGAAATTGAAGTCATCGATGTGTCCAGCCATTGAGAAGGGGTGGACCCAAAGCATGCTCCAGAGGAAGTTTTGATGATGCAGGACCGGGCTGATTGGCCTGGAGGATTAAAAGCTGATTCATGCAGGACGGATTTGACGCCGCCCTATGTCGATTGACCCTGGCTTGTAGGAGCTTTCTCTGAGGGTTGTCGTCCATCGCAGACGCTTTCATCACAAAAGCGCTTGGCGGGATGACGGTCAGATCGAGCCTTGGGCCAGCGCCTGGGACGCGGCCACATAATCGGCCTGGAATGGCTTGCTTTCCACCCAGTCCAGCGCGGTCTGTTCATCCACGCCCGTGGTCAGACGGCGGTATTCGATCAATGCGGTAATGATGAAGTCGGTCGCTTCTTCCTCGCCTTCCTGTTCCAAAACCAGCGCCAGCAGTGGATGGGCCAGGAACGCTTCGCACATCGCTTTCTGGCTGACCTTTTCGGCGGCACTCATGAGTTGGAACAACTCCGTCAGGTCCACGGTTTCCAGATCGATGCGCTCGTCGTTCGGGTCGAGGAAATCGTTCGGCGCAGCAGCACGCCGGGTGCGGTTCTGCTTGGCTTTCGCCTTGGCGCGCTGGCTGCGCTTGTGCTGTTTGTTCGCCGATGACATGGCCGGATTCCTGATGGATAAGGCCATCTATCCTACAGCTTCAACGCCGACGCTTCGAATCTCAATCCACTATGAAGAGCGTAGCTCCCGATGAAGTGGAGGATCGATGAGGCTCGGCCTGGTCTGCTACTTGGTAGCTCATGCCGGGCCTGAGCAAGAATTGCCGGCCATCTTCAAGTTCAGTATTGAGTTCGCCCTTGAGGCAAAACAGGATGTGGCCTTTGGTGCACCAATGGTCGGCTAGGTACCCCGGCGTATATTCCACCATCCGCACGCGAATGCTCCCGAACTGTTGGGTGCGCCAATAAGCGGTTCCGGTGACGCCTTTGTGCTCGGTGGGTTCGATGGTTGACCAATCGGTGGTGCCAAAGGGGATGCCGGTGATGTCCATGTCGACTCGCTTGCTGGAGGGGAGTGGACGAATGTAGCCGAGTCGATCAGGCGGAGAAAGAAAATCCCGGACAATAAAAAACCCCGATCAATTTCTTGATCGGGGTTTTCGGTATTTGGTGCCCAGAGACGGAATCGAACCGCCGACACGGGGATTTTCAATCCCCTGCTCTACCGACTGAGCTATCTGGGCAACGGGGCGCATTAAACGGGTTTTTCAGGGGGGCGTCAAGCACGTTTTCAAAAAATATTTAATTATTACCGTCGCTTACGATCCGCCCCCACGCGGGACAGCTTATTCGGACGGCGGTACGTAGCCTTCGGCCTTGGCGTAATCTTCGCCGGAAAAGTACTTGTCCATCTCGCCCTGAAGGTATTTGCGATCTTCAGCGTTCATCATGTTCAGGCGTTTTTCATTGATCAGCAGGGTCTGGTGTTTCTGCCAGTCGGCCCAGGCCTTGGCCGAGACATGGTCGTAGATGTCCTGGCCCTTGGCACCCGGGAACGGTGCACGTTCCAGGCCTTCCAGTTCTTCTTTGTACTTGCGGCACATGATGGTGCGGGTCATTGCAACTCTCCTGCGTTCATTACGGCGGCCGCGCGTTCGAGCAAGGTTTTGACCGGGGCGGCAAGGCCCAGGCGCGGCGGGGTGGCGAGGTTATACCAGAGCCAGTCGGCCTCGGCCACGTGATGGCCGGTTTCCCGGACCCGGACCAGCCAGGGTTCGATCGCCAACTGGAAGTGGCTGAAGGTGTGCACCAGGCTTGGCATTTCCTGTTGGCTGCCCAACTCCAGCGAGTGTTGCAGGGCCAGATGCTGCAGGTCGTCGAGGTCGTCGAGTTCCGGCAGGCTCCACAGGCCGCCCCACAGCCCCGTGGAAGGGCGACGGTAAAGCAGGATTGCGCCTTCGTTGTTCGCCAGCATCGGCATCAAGGTACGCTTCTTGGGCACTTCCTTGCGAGGCTTGGGAATCGGGTAGCGGGTTTCCAGGCCCAGCATGTGGGCCTCGCAGCCTTGCTTCAGCGGGCAGAGCAGGCAACTGGGCTTGCTGCGGGTACAGAGTGTGGCGCCCAGGTCCATCATCGCCTGGGTGTAGGCGTTGACCCGGTCTTGCGGCGTGAAGCGCTCGGCGGTGGCCCACAGCTGTTTCGCCACCTTGGGTTCGCCTGGGTAGCCTTCCTGGGCGGTGAAGCGCGCCAGTACCCGCTTGACATTGCCATCGAGGATCGGTGCCCGCAGGCCCATGCTGATGCTGGCGATGGCGCCGGCGGTGGACAGGCCGATCCCCGGCAGCTCGGTGAGTTTTTCCACGTCCCGGGGGAATTCCCCGTCGTACTGCTCGACGACGATTTTCGCGGTTTTCTGCAAGTTGCGTGCACGGGTGTAATAGCCCAGCCCGGTCCACAGGTGCAGCACTTCGTCCTCCGGCGCGGCGGCCAGGGCTTGAACGGTAGGCAGCGAGGCCATGAACCGGTCGAAGTAGTTGAGCACGGTACTGACCTGGGTCTGCTGCAGCATGATTTCCGAGACCCATACCCGATAGGGCGAGATGGCCTGCTGCCAGGGCAAATCGTGGCGCCCGTGGCGGTCGAACCAGTCCAGTACGGCGGTGGAAAACTGCTCGGCTCTCATCGCTTGAACAGCCCCTTGAGCGCATCTTTGAGTTCGGGGCTGACCTTGTCGCCCAGCTTCTCATCGATCTTGTCGCCGAGACGGTCGCCGGCCAGTTTCGCCGCGACCTTGCCCAGCCCGTCGTTGTCCAGGCGACAGGCCTTGGCGCCGAGTTCCAGCGGGCCGCGGCAGCGCAATGGCCATTCGACGTCGACGTAGCGTTCGTTGACCTGGCAGGCCGGGTCGGGCATATCGCTCTTGTCGCCTTCGACGATGACGCCGACGCGATAATCCATGCCCAGTACACGCAGGTCGATGTCGCCGTTGCCGTTGACGGTCATGCCGGGGATGCGGACTTTCAGGTCCGGGTTGTTGGCAACGCCATTGTTGAAGGTGAGATTGCCGTTGAGTTGCTGGAACGGCGTGTCCTTGCCCCGGGGTTCGCCGCTGAGGCTCTTGCGATTGAGGGTGGCGATGCCTTTGCACAATTGCTGTTCGAGGTTGGCATTGAGCAGCACGCCATCGTTGATGACGAACCCGGCGGTGCCGTTGAGGCTGTCGATCAGGGCTTTCTGGCTATTGCCGCTGGCGGTGATCGCGCTGTTGACGGTGACGAGGCCTTTGACCGGCGGATTCTTGCCTTGGCTTTCGATGATCTTCTCGGCAGGGACCCGATTGATGCGCGTTTGCAGGCTCAGTTGCGGCGTAGGCTGGCGCACGTCCAGGGTGCCCTTGGTTTCGAAGTTGCCGCTGTACAGGTCGCCTCGCAGGTTCTCCAGGGTCAGCAGGCCGCCTCGGCCGGTGGCCTTGAGCGCAGCGTTCTGGATTGGCAGTTTATCGAGGGTCAGTTGCCCGAAGGCCAGGTCAGCATCGAGGTCCAGCTTGCTCAGGCGTTCCACTGGAAACAGTCGATCGTTACTCCAGGCGCCCTGGGTCGGGGCGCTTGGCAGCGGTGTACTGCCGGCACCGGCCATGGCGCTGGCTTCGGTGTTGCTGACTTCAGCCTCACGGGCCGCCTTGGAACTGTCGGCTTCGGCGGACTTTGGCGCCAGGTAGCGGTCGACGTTGAACGTGTCGGCCTTGAGCTGCGCGCGCAGGGACTGCTTGGCGAAGTCCTCCACGGCGATGCGACCGCTGAAGTTGCTGTCGTCCACTTTCAGGTTGATGTCGTTGAGCTCGACACTGGTTGGCGTACCGGCAATGCGGCTGGACAGTTCGACCTTGCTCAGGCTGCCTTCGGCCATGGCTGGGAGTTTCTGGCCGATGCTTTCGACGAACTTCGCCAAGTCGAACTGGGCGATGGACACGCCGCCATTCAATTGCGGGGTCTTGTCGAGGTCGTTGACCTTCAGTTCACCCAGGGCGCGCAGTTGATTGAGCGACAGCTTGATGCCGGTCCACTCGGCGACGTTTGCGGCTTTGTCCAGGAACAGTTGGCCTTGGACGGCGAAGTTCAGGGTCTTGCCCTGCAAGGGATCGCCGGTGGCTTCGCCGGACAGTTTCAGGTCTTCGAACTTGTAGCGCTTCAAGGCACGTTCGAAGCGCAGTTCCCCCGTCACTTCGGTGCGTACGCGTACGGCCGGCTGGTTGCTGGACAGGAATGCGGTCAGGGTGACTGGAATGTTGGTGGAATCGTGAACCGGGCCGGTGCTCAGTTGGATGCTCTCGGCCGTGAACAGCTTGCCGGTCTGCTCGTCGGTGTATTCGACCCGGGCGTTGTTCACGGTCAGGCTATCGATATCCAGTCGGGTCGGCTGGGCAGGTTTTTCTGCCGGGGTACTGACGGGCGGGGTCGGTTGTTGGGATGGCACGGGGGCCGGCGCGTTCGCCGTCGACGCAGAGGCCGGCACCTTGCCGATGTCTTCCCAGTTGCCGTGCCCGTTCTTGTCACGATTGAGCCGCAGGTTCAGGCCTTCGACCCGCACATCGCTCATTTGTACTTCCCGGCGCAGCAGCGGTATTACCCGGACCGAAAGGCCGAGCATCTGCAGGTCAGCGAAAGGCTGGGTCGGACTGGCCAAGGTCGCGACGCTGGCATCGTGCAACTCAAGGCCCAGCCACGGAAACAGGCTCCAGCCAATGTCGCCATTGAGGGTCAGCTCGATGTGGGCCTTGTCGCGGGCTATCTGGCGGATCTCTTCTTTGTAGTCGTTGGGATCGAACAGGTGGGTCAGGGCAAAGCCCAGGGCCACAATGATCAGCAACAGCCCGAGAAGTACCAGACCCAGGATTTTGCCGAACGCTTTCATGGGCGAATCCTTGTAGGTTGAGTTCAAAATTTAGCCGGGAGTATAACGCCCCGAATTAGTGGCGCGTTGGGTGATCGTGTCTCACTCCCTCGCAGTCAGGCCGGCAGGTGTGATCCTGTGGCGAGGGAGCTTGCTCCCGCTGGGCTGCGAAGCAGCCCCAAACCAGGCGAATCGGTGTGCCTGAACACACCGAGGCGTTGGGTTTGGGGGGACTGCGCCCCCCAGCGGGAGCAAGCTCCCTCGCCACAGGGATTTGTGTTCGGCTTTAACTAGCATTCGTCCAGCGGCAATCTCAATTTGGCCGCCAGCGCCTGGGTTTGCAGATGCCCGGCCGGGGCCAACAAGTGCAGCTCGGCACCGCTTGGTGCGGCCATTCGCCGAGCTTCGCTCACCAGCCGTTCAGCCACGCCACGGCGACGGGTAACGTTTCGTACGCACAGGTGGGACAAGCGCCAGGCGTTCTGGTGCCGTTGCAGGCGTGCTGCGCCGAGCAGTCGGTCATTGAAGCGTGCCGCGATCAGCGAGCCTTCCTCAAGGCATTGCTTGATCAGTTGCGTGGCATCGCTAAACGGTTCGAACAGCCAGGCCGGGGCATCCCGGTAGATTTTCTGCAGGTCCTGTTGGTCCTGACAGCTGGCGTCTGTAATGAGCTCGACAACGATGGGCATGGAAATTCCTGAAAAAATAAATCGTTAGCCCCCTATAGAAAGCCGGCGGGCGTGCGATAAGACAGATGGCAGGAAAAAGGTGATATCACTTTGGTTTTTCTGCCGCGAGCAAATGGTAACCTTTGCCCGTTCGTCCGTCCTTCTGCGACTTGATGTCGCACACTATGGAGCTTCACCAGAAAATACAGCCATGCCTGCGTGCAATGAAGGCTGAGGGTGACGCGTGGCTGACGGACCATTCCAATAACTGGGGGATACACAATGAGCACGAGCATCACGGCTGGCGGCATCGCCGACCAGCCAGCGTTCCTCTCCAAAGAGCGCATCATCGCCAAGCCCGGTTTCAACCGGTGGTTGGTTCCACCGGCCGCACTGGCTATTCACCTCTGCATCGGCATGGCCTACGGCTTCTCGGTGTTCTGGCTGCCACTGTCCAAAGCCTTGGGTATCACCAAGCCTGTGGCCTGTGCACCGGATATGAGCTTCATCTCGCAAGTCTTTTCGTCCCAATGTGACTGGCCGATCTCGATGCTCGGTTGGATCTACACCCTGTTCTTCATCTTCCTGGGTTGCTCGGCAGCCATCTGGGGCGGCTGGCTGGAACACGCCGGGCCACGCAAGGCCGGCGTTGTATCGGCCTTGTGCTGGTGCGGTGGCCTGCTGATTTCCGCGCTGGGTATCTATACCCACCAGATCTGGCTGATGTGGGTCGGTTCCGGTGTGATCGGCGGTATCGGCCTGGGTCTGGGCTATATCTCCCCAGTGTCGACCCTGATCAAGTGGTTCCCGGACAAGCGCGGCATGGCCACTGGCATGGCGATCATGGGCTTTGGCGGCGGTGCGATGGTCGGTGCTCCGCTGGCCGCCGCGCTGATGAGCCATTTCGCTTCGCCAACCGGCGTGGGCGTATGGCAGAGCTTCCTGGTCATGGCCGCGATCTACTTTGTGTTCATGATCGGTGGCGCCTTGTCGTACCGCGTCCCGCCAACCGGTTGGAAGCCTGAAGGCTGGACCCCGGCACCGAAGAAAGCCGCGAACGCGATGATCACCCATCGCCACGTTCACGTGAACGTGGCCTGGAAAACCCCGCAGTTCCGTCTGGTATGGCTGGTGCTGTGCCTGAATGTATCCGCCGGTATCGGCATCCTCGGCATGGCTTCGCCTCTGTTGCAGGAAGTGTTCGGTGGCAAGTTGCTCGGCAACGACCTGCCGTTTGGCCAACTGGACGCTACGCAACTGGGCCAGATCGCGGCCATCGCGGCCGGCTTCACCGGTCTGTTGAGCTTGTTCAACATCGGCGGCCGGTTCTTCTGGGCATCCTTCTCGGATTACCTGGGTCGCAAAAACACCTATTTCGTGTTCTTCGCCCTGGGCTTTGCCCTGTACGCGCTGATCCCGAACCTGGGTCACCTGGGCAGCGTCGCGCTGTTCGTGGCGGCGTTCTGCATCATCCTGTCGATGTACGGCGGCGGTTTCGCCACTGTGCCGGCGTACCTGGCGGACCTGTTCGGTACGCAAATGGTCGGCGCGATCCACGGTCGGCTGTTGACCGCCTGGGCGGCGGCAGGCGTGCTGGGTCCGGTCCTGGTGAACTACCTGCGTGAATATCAGCTGAGCATCGGCGTCGAACGTGCCGCAGCCTATGACATCACCTTGTATATCCTCGCCGGCCTGCTGGTGCTGGGCTTCCTGTGCAACCTGCTGGTCCGCCCGGTCGCCGACAAGTACTTCATGACCGACGCCGAACTGGCCGCCGAACAGGCGCTGGGCCATGACAAGGGCGCCGACAGCAGCACTTCGCTGGAATGGAAAGCCGCGCCGGGCACCAAGCCCCTGGCGATCGCCGCCTGGCTGGTGGTGGGCATTCCGTTGGCGTGGGGTGTGTGGGTGACCCTGCAGAAGACAGCGGTGTTGTTCCGCTAAGACCGTTGCCCTGTGTCATCGGCTCAGGGCAACCCTTGTGGGAGCGAGCCTGCTCGCGATGGGGGCGTGTCAGTCGACATCATTGTCTGCTGACCCACCGCCATCGCGAGCAAGTTCGCTCCCACAGTCGTTTTGGGTGATGGCAAAGACTTGTATGGACATGTCTATCGCCGACAGCGCGGGAGACAACCCGTCAGGGATATCACCTCCCGTGTTTCTGTTTGCCGCTCGCGCCCCTATAATGGCTGCCTTTTTCGCCCAATGATTTTGCGGAGCTGGTGATGGCCGAACGTAAGGCGTCTGTCGAGCGCGACACTCTGGAAACCCAGATCAAAGCCTCGATCAACCTGGATGGCACCGGAAAGGCCCGGTTTGATATCGGCGTGCCTTTTCTTGAGCACATGCTGGACCAGATCGCCCGTCACGGGCTGATCGACCTGGACATCGTCAGCAAGGGCGACCTGCATATCGACGACCACCACACGGTGGAAGACGTCGGTATCACCTTGGGCCAGGCCTTTACCAAAGCCATCGGCGACAAGAAGGGCATCCGTCGCTACGGCCATGCCTACGTGCCGCTCGATGAGGCGCTGTCGCGTGTGGTCATCGACTTCTCTGGCCGTCCGGGCCTGCAGATGCATGTGCCGTACACCCGTGCCACCGTCGGCGGCTTCGACGTCGACCTGTTCCAGGAATTCTTCCAGGGCTTCGTCAACCACGCCAACGTGACCTTGCACATCGACAACCTGCGCGGGCACAACACCCACCACCAGATCGAAACCGTGTTCAAGGCTTTCGGCCGCGCCCTGCGCATGGCTGTGGAGCTCGATGACCGCATGGCCGGCCAGATGCCTTCCACCAAGGGCGTCCTGTAATGCAGACGGTCGCGGTTATCGACTACGGCATGGGCAACCTGCACTCGGTGGCCAAGGCCCTCGAGCACGTGGGTGCCGGCAAGGTGCTGATCACCAGCGATGCCGACGTGATTCGCGAAGCTGACCGGGTGGTGTTTCCAGGCGTCGGTGCGATTCGCGATTGCATGGCCGAGATTCGTCGCCTGGGCTTCGACAAGCTGGTGCACGAAGTCAGCCAGGACCGTCCGTTCCTTGGCATCTGCGTGGGCATGCAAGCCTTGCTCGAGCGCAGCGAAGAGAACGACGGCGTCGATTGCATCTCCATGTTTCCAGGCCAGGTGAAGTTTTTCGGCAAGGGCCTGCATGAAGACGGCGAGCACCTGAAAGTCCCGCACATGGGCTGGAACGAAGTGAAACAGACGGTGGATCACCCGTTGTGGCACAACATCCCGGACCTGGCGCGCTTCTACTTCGTGCATAGCTACTATATCGCCGCCGGTAATGCGCGGCAGGTGGTGGGCAGCGGTCACTATGGCGTCGATTTCGCCGCAGCCCTGGCCGATGGCTCGCGCTTCGCCGTGCAGTTCCACCCCGAGAAGAGCCATACCCATGGCCTGCAACTGTTGCAGAACTTCGCAGCGTGGGACGGGCGCTGGTAATGGCCCGCAAGAAACCGCCGATCCTCACCCTCACGCCCGAGCAGGAGAGCGAGGCGAACCGCAAGATCCAGCGGTTCATGGAGGAGCGTTTCGAGCTGGACCTGGGCTCGTTCGAAGCGGCGGAAATTCTTGACCTGTTTACCCGCGAAATTGCTCCGCACTATTACAACAGGGCGATTTTCGATGTGCAGACGCACCTTAAAGAAAGGTTCGAAAGCATTGAAAGCGACTTGTGGGCGCTCGAGAAAAATTGATTTTCGAGCCAAGCTGAATATTCGTATTTGAAGGTTTGCCAGATGCTGATTATCCCCGCTATCGATCTCAAGGACGGCGCTTGCGTACGTCTGCGTCAGGGCCGCATGGAAGACTCCACGGTGTTTTCCGATGACCCGGTGAGCATGGCCGCCAAGTGGGTGGAGGGCGGCTGCCGTCGCCTGCATCTGGTCGACCTCAATGGCGCCTTCGAAGGGCAGCCGGTCAACGGTGAAGTGGTCACGGCCATCGCCAAGCGTTATCCGAACCTGCCGATCCAGATCGGCGGTGGCATTCGCTCGCTGGAAACCATCGAGCACTACGTCAAGGCCGGCGTGAGCTACGTGATCATCGGCACCAAGGCGGTGAAGGAGCCTGAGTTCGTCGCCGAAGCCTGCCGCGCCTTCCCGGGCAAGGTTATCGTTGGCCTCGACGCAAAAGACGGTTTCGTCGCCACCGACGGCTGGGCTGAAGTCAGCACCGTGCAGGTGATCGACCTGGCCAAGCGTTTCGAGGCCGATGGCGTGTCTGCCATTGTCTACACCGACATCGCCAAAGACGGCATGATGCAGGGCTGCAATGTCCCGTTCACCGCCGCTCTGGCTGCCGCCACCAGGATTCCGGTGATCGCCTCCGGTGGCATCCACAACCTGGGTGACATCAAGGCACTGCTCGACGCCAAGGCGCCGGGCATCATAGGTGCGATCACCGGTCGCGCGATCTACGAAGGCACCCTGGACGTCGCCGAGGCCCAGGCCTTCTGCGATTCCTACAAAGGCTGAGGACTCATCATGGCGCTGGCCAAACGCATCATCCCTTGCCTGGACGTGGACAACGGCCGGGTGGTCAAGGGCGTCAAGTTCGAGAACATCCGTGATGCCGGCGACCCGGTGGAAATCGCCCGTCGCTACGACGAACAGGGTGCGGACGAGATCACCTTCCTCGACATCACAGCCAGCGTCGATGGCCGCGATACCACGCTCCATACCGTCGAGCGCATGGCCAGCCAGGTGTTCATCCCGCTGACCGTGGGCGGTGGCGTGCGCACCGTGCAGGACATCCGCAACCTGCTCAATGCCGGTGCCGACAAGGTGTCGATCAACACCGCGGCGGTGTTCAACCCGGAATTCGTCGGCGAAGCGGCCCAGCACTTCGGCTCGCAATGCATCGTCGTCGCCATCGACGCGAAGAAGGTCTCCGGCCCGGGCGAAACCCCGCGCTGGGAAATCTTCACCCACGGCGGCCGCAAGCCCACGGGCCTCGATGCCGTGGAGTGGGCGAAGAAGATGGAAGGCCTGGGCGCCGGTGAAATCCTGCTGACCAGCATGGACCAGGACGGCATGAAAAACGGCTTCGACCTGGGCGTCACCCGCGCCATCAGCGATGCCCTGGGCATTCCGGTCATCGCCTCCGGCGGTGTCGGCAACCTGCAACACCTGGCCGACGGCATCCTGGAGGGCCATGCCAGCGCGGTGCTGGCGGCGAGCATTTTCCACTTTGGCGAGTACACCGTGCCGGAAGCCAAGGCCTACATGGCGCATCGCGGTATCTGCATTCGCTGATCGCTGGACACCATGGCGGGCCCAAGGCACTCTTGGGCACACCATGGATTGCGGTAGCCCGACATGCCCAAACGCCTCGTTCTTGCCTTTGCCGGTGCCACGCTGTTGCTCGCAGGTACCGTCCGCGCCGCTGATACATCGCTGGTGTTGCTGACGGAAAACTTCCCACCGTACAACATGGCCAAGAACGGCAAGAACTTCGCCCAGGACGAGAACATCCATGGCATTGCCGTGGACGTCGTCCGTGAAATATTCAAACGTGCCGATATCTCCTACAGTCTGACGCTACGTTTCCCTTGGGAGCGCATCTACAAACTTGCCCTGGAAAATCCGGGTTACGGTGTGTTTGTCATGGCGCGGTTGCCGGAGCGTGAAAAGCTTTTCAAATGGGTCGGCCCCATCGGTCCGGACGACTGGATCATGCTCGCCAAGGCCGACAGCAAGATCGCTCTCGACTCGTTGGAGCAGGCGCGTCAGTACAAGATCGGTGCCTACAAGGGCGACGCGATTGCCGAGACGCTGGCCAAGCAGGGACTGAAGCCGATGGTCGTGTTGCGCGATCAGGACAACGCCCGGAAACTGGTCAACGGCCAGATCGATCTGTGGGCCACAGGAGATCCTGCCGGGCGTTATCTGGCGCGTCAGGAAGGGGTGACCGATCTCAAGACCGTGCTGCGCTTCAACAGTGCCGAGTTGTACCTGGCCTTGAACAAGGACGTGCCTGACGATGTGGTTGCCCGGCTTCAAAAGGCCCTGGATGAATTGCGCAAGGAAGGTGAAGTGGACGCGATCATGGCGCGGTATCTCTAAGGGCTGTACCCGCCGCATTGCCGCCATCGCGAGCCTGCTCGCGATGAAGGCGACGCGGTTTGAGATAGAGCCCAGCCGCTACCGATAAACCCCATCCTTCCCATGCCCGACCATCGCCCGATTGCTGCGCAGGCTGATCATCGACTTGATGTCGATCCACTCGATGCCCTGGGCCTTGAGCTTGGGTAGTTCGCGTTCGAGCACTGCCAGGGTCTGTGGGTAGGGGTGCCCGATCATTACGGCCGAGCCTTGCCGGCGGGCCAAATCGATGGCGGTCTGGAGCTGGCGGGCAATGGCCGCTTCGGTGCGCTCGTCGTCCAGGAACACGTCCCGCGAGACACTGGCGAGGCCGATCTTCTGGGCCTCGGCGGCGGCGACTGTCTGGGCGCTGGTGCGGCTGTCGACGAAAAACTTGTGTCGCTGCTGCAAGTTCGCCATCAGCCACGCCATGGCCTGGGGCTGGGCAGTCATGCGGCTGCCCATGTGATTGTTGATCCCGCTGGTATAAGGCACGGCAGCGAACGCGGCGTCGAGGCGCTTGCCCAGTTCTTCGATGGGCAGCTCCGGATGCCAGGCGAACGGCCCGGTGGCCGGGTCCATGGGCATGTGCAGCATGACCAGTTTGCCGGCGCGATGGGCTTCGCGGGCGAATTCGGCGGCGTGGGGCGTGTCAGGCATGATCGCGGTGGTGACCGGGCCGGGGAGGGCCAGTACCCGGCGATCCCGGGGCAGGTTTTGCCCCAGGTCGTCGATGATCAGGCTCAGGTAGGCCTTGTGCGGCGAAGAAGGCGTGGCGGGCGCCGCGTTAACGGCTCCCGCTAGCAGGCACAGCAGGACGAAGGTGAAGCGCAGGCCCATCTCAGCGGCCGGACGTGATGTTCAACCCTTTGAGCAGGCTCAAGGCCTGGGCCAACTGATAGTCGTCATCCTGCGGCATTGGCTTGGCCTTGCCACCGGAACCGGTCGGTTTGTCGGCGCCGCCGTTGCCATTGCCCAGGTGGCCTTGCAGGTCGGCTTCCTTGAAGTATTCGCTGTCCTGCTCGTTGGTGATCTTGGCCTTGCGCACCTCGATGTCCGGGACGATGCCCTGGGCCTGGATCGAGCGACCGTTGGGCGTGAAGTACAGCGCGGTGGTGATCTTCAGGGCGCGGTCGTTGTTCAGCGGCAATACGGTCTGTACCGAGCCTTTGCCGAAACTGGTGGTGCCCATGACCACGCCACGCTTCTGATCCTGCAGGGCGCCGGCGACGATTTCCGAGGCCGAGGCGCTGCCGCCGTTGATCAGCACCACCAGTGGCACGGCTTCGCTCAGGTCGTTGCCGGTGGCCGAGAAGCGCAGCTCGGAATTGGCGATGCGGCCCTTGGTGTAGACGATAAGGCCCTTGGTGATGAAGTGGTCCACCACTTCCACCGCCGATTGCAGCACGCCGCCGGGGTTGTTGCGCAGGTCCAGGACCAGGCCGTTGAGCTTCTTGCCGTTGTCCTTGCGCATCTTGGCCAGGGCCTTGGCGACTTCTTCGCCGGTCTTGACCTGGAACTGGGTGATGCGGATGTAGCCGTAGCCCGACTCCAGCAGCTGGCTCTTCACGCTTTTGACCTGGATGACCGCACGGGTCAGGGTCACGTCGAATGGCGTACCGCCGTCGCGCACCAGGGTCAGGGTGATCTTCTGGCCGATCTTGCCGCGCATCTTGTCCACGGCTTCGGTCATGCTCTGGCCGCGCGTCGGCTGGCCATTGATCTTGACGATGAAGTCGCCGGCCTGGATGCCGGCCTTGGAAGCGGGCGTGTCGTCGATTGGCGAGACCACCTTGACGAAGCCGTCTTCGCTGCCGACCTCGATGCCCAGGCCGCCGAATTCGCCGCTGGTGCTTTCCTGCAGTTCGGCAAAGTCGTCCGGCCCCAGGTAGGCCGAGTGCGGGTCAAGGTTGCTGAGCATGCCTTTGATGGCGTTCTCCAACAGCATCTTGTCATCCACAGGTTCCACGTAGGCGGCCTTGATCCGGTCCATGACCTCGGCAAAGGTGCGCAGTTCGTCCAGCGGCAGCGGGGCCTTGGTAGTCGCGGCTGTGGCGGCGGGTGCCGACGGGGCCGGTTCGGCGGCGAAAGCCAGGGGCGCGCCGATCACCAGGGCGATCGTCAGGGCCAGCGAGGTAAGGCGGGACAAATGCAGCATGTCGAACGAACTCCTTAATAGGATGGGCGCGCTTATCCTTGCGCACGACACCATTGGGCCGGGTCACTGGGGCGACCCTGCTGACGAATAGCGAAATACAGTGCTGGCGTATCCTGCCCGCCACTGTTGCCGACCGTGGAGATGGACTCACCGGCCTTGACCACATCCCCCGCCGACTTGAGCAGCGTCTGGTTGTGGCCGTACAGGCTCAAATAACCGTTGCCGTGATCCAGGATCACCAACAGGCCGGCGCCGCGTAGCCAGTCGGCGAATACCACGCGCCCGCCATGAACCGCATGCACCTGGCTGCCAGCGGAGGCGCTGATCATCACGCCGTCCCACTTGGTGCGGGTGTCGTCGCCACGGGTTTCACCGAAGCGCGCTAGTAATCGACCATTGACCGGCCATGGAAGTTTGCCTCGGGCTGAAGCAAAAGCGCCGCCAAAGGTTTCGCCGTCACTGGAAACCAGTGCGCCGGGGCTGGATTTTGCCGGTTTGCGCGGTGCGTCGCCGGCGTCTGCGTCGGCCTGGGCTTCACGCAAACGCTTTTTTTCGGCTTCCTGCTGGGCGATCAGCGCTTTCTGGCGCGCTTCTTCTGCCTCTCGGGCCTGGCGGGCCAGGGTTTGCTCGATAGTTTTCAACACGTTTGCCAGCTCGGCCTGGTCCTGCTCGCGGGCCTTGAGCTTGCTGTCGCGGGCTTTCACGTCTTCATTGAGCTTGGCCAGGGCCACCTGGCGTTCCTTGCGAACTTTCTCGAGTTCTTCGCGCTGGGTGTCGAGGCTGCTTTTCTGCACCAACAACTGGGCTTGCTGCAATTCGATGTCTTTTTCGACATTGGCCAGTTGGCGCAGGGTTTCGTTGAAGTTCTTGAGTTGTTCCAGGCGGGCCTGGCTCAGGTAATCGTAATAGGTGAGGGTGCGGGCGAACTTCTCGGGATTCTGCTGGTTGAGCAGCAGCTTGAGGTATTCCTGGCGACCGTTCTGGTAGGCGGCCCGGGCCTGGATGGCGATCAGCTTTTGCTGTTCAGTGCGCGCGCTCTGGAGTTTTTTTTTCTCTCCATCGAGTCGTTGCAGCTCGGATTCGCTTTTCTTCAGCTCTTTTTGCAGCGCGTCGACCTGTTTCTCCAGATTGCCCATCTCGGTTTCGGTGCCGCGCAGGTCTTTCTGCACGCTGGATTTCTCTTCCTGCAACTTGCCCAGCAGTTTTTTCAGCTCGGCAATGTCCTGGCGCGTGGCTTCCAACTGTTGTTGGGTTTGCGCGCGCTCGTCGGCAAAGGCCGGTTGGAGCAGGCAAGTCAGAGCGAGGGCTATCAGGACGCGAAGCATAGAGGCGGGCGACACCAGGGAAAGGGACGGCCTAGTATGCCCGCCCCACGCTGCAAAAAAAACGCCCATTTGGGGCTGTGTGATAACTGGCCTGAAAAACACTGCAAACCCCTCTGTGGGGGCGCAATGCTTACTTAAGGATTGCCCGATTCATTGTGGCGAGGGGATTTATCCCCGTTGGACTGCGAAGCAGTCCCTCCCAACCCATCTGACACACCGCATGCTCGGGTTTTGGGGGCGCTTCGCGCCCCAGCGGGGATAAATCCCCTCGCCACAGGTTCATCTACTTCCTTAAGTGAGGAGCACCAAGCCCCACAAGGGGGTTGTGTTGAATCAAACCAGAATCGAAGTCCCGGTCATCTCCGCCGGCTTTTCCATGCCCAGCAACATCAGCATGGTTGGCGCCACATCAGCCAGCACGCCGCCCTCGCGGACCTTGAAGTCACGCTTGCCGACATAAATGAACGGCACCGGCTCGGTGGTGTGAGCGGTGTGGGCCTGGCCGGTGGATTCGTCGGACATCTGCTCGACGTTGCCGTGGTCAGCCGTGATCAATGCTTCGCCGCCGACCTTTTCCAGGGCTTCGACGATGCGGCCAACGCAGGTGTCCAGGCATTCCACGGCCTTGACCGCCGCCTCGAACACGCCGCTGTGGCCGACCATGTCGCCGTTGGCGTAGTTGACCACGATCACGTCGTAACGCTGGTTTTCAATGGCCTCGACGATGCGGTCGGTCACTTCCGGCGCGCTCATCTCCGGTTGCAGGTCGTAGGTGGCGACTTTCGGCGAGGGGATCAGGATGCGTTCTTCGCCCGGGAAGGGTTCTTCGCGGCCGCCGGAGAAAAAGAACGTCACGTGGGCGTACTTTTCGGTCTCGGCGATGCGCAGTTGGGTCTTGCCGTTTTTCGCCAGGTAGTCACCCAGCACGTTTTCCAGGCTGCCGGCGGCGAAGGCCGATGGTGCGGGGATGCTGGCGGCGTATTGGGTCAGCATGACGAAACCGGCCAGTTTCGGCTGGCGGGCGCGTTCGAATTCCTTGAAATCGTCTTCGACAAACACGCGGGTCAGTTCGCGAGCACGGTCGGCGCGGAAGTTCATGAACACCACGGCATCGCCGTCCTCGACCTTGACCGGTTCGCCAATGGTGGTGGCCTTGACGAACTCGTCGCTTTCGCCGCGCTCGTAGGCGGCCTGCAGGCCTTCCTGGGCGGTGGCGGCGTTGAATTCGGCGCTGCCGTCGACGATCAGGTTGTAGGCCTGGGACACACGGTCCCAACGGTTGTCACGGTCCATGGCGTAATAGCGGCCAATGAGGCTGGCGATGCGCCCCTTGCCGAGGGCCTGGAAGGTGGCGTCCAGCAGTTCGATCGACGAGGTGGCGCTTTTCGGCGGGGTGTCGCGGCCATCGAGGAACGCGTGCAGGTAGATCTGCTCGGCGCCGCGCTTGAAGGCCAGTTCGGCCATGGCGATCAGGTGGTCCTGATGGCTGTGCACGCCACCGTCGGACAGCAGGCCCATGAAGTGCACGGCCTTGCCGGCGGCCACGGCTTTATCCACGGTGGCGCAGATGGTCGGGTTTTCGAAGAACTCACCGTCGCGGATCGATTTGGTCACACGGGTGAAGTCCTGATACACCACGCGGCCTGCGCCGAGGTTCATGTGGCCGACTTCGGAGTTGCCCATCTGCCCGTCCGGCAGGCCGACGTCCATGCCGCTGCCGGAAATCAGGCCGTTGGGCACGGTGGCCCACAGGCGGTCCAGCACGGGCTTGTTGGCCGAATACACGGCATTGGATTCGTGGCTGTCACTGTGACCGAAGCCGTCGAGAATCATCAGGACCAAAGGTTTAGGCGTGGTAGTCATGGAATCCACTCGTGGCGGGTTAAAAGAAGACGATGGAAAAGGGACGGGCAGTTTAAAGGTAAGTTCCGACGGCGTCACCGCCGGGCGGGGTTTGGCCGGCCTTGCGTGCTGTGTATACTGGCCGACATTTTAACGCCCTGGAACCTCCTTCGATGGTTGCTCACCTGATTGAATTTGCCACTAACCACTACATTCTCGTCGGTATCTTCGTCGTACTGCTGGCGTTGCTGGTCGCCCATACGATGCAGGGTGGCGGTCGTAGCCTGAGCACCGGCGAGCTGACGGCGCTGGTCAACAAGGATGCCGGTGTGGTGGTGGACATCCGCCCGAGCAAGGATTACGCCGCCGGTCACATTGTCGGGGCGTTGAACATTCCCCAGGACAAACTGATCGCGCGCATCGGCGAACTGGAAAAGCACAAGGCCAAGACGCTGATCCTAGTGGATGCCCAAGGCCAGCACGCCGGTACCCTTGCCCGCGAGTTGATGAAATCCGGTTTCACCGCCGCCAAGCTCTCCGGTGGCGTTACGAGCTGGAAAGCCGACAACCTGCCCCTGGTGAAGTGAGATGGCCCACGTCGTTGTCTATTCCAGCGATTACTGCCCCTATTGCTCTCGAGCCAAGTACCTGCTCCAGAACAAAGGCGTGGCTTTCGAAGAGATCAAGGTCGACGGCAAGCCGCAACTGCGCGCCGAAATGACCCAAAAGGCCGGACGCACCTCCGTGCCGCAGATCTGGATCGGCAGCACCCACGTGGGCGGCTGCGATGATCTGTTCGCCCTGGAGCGCGCCGGCAAGCTCGACGCGATGCTCAAGGCCTGAATTTCCCACTCAAGAACCTGAAAGTAAGAAGGATCTGCGATGACTGACCAACAGAACACAGCTGCCAGCGAAGAAGAAGCCGCACCGCAATTCTCCTTGCAGCGCATTTATGTCCGTGACCTGTCCTTCGAGGCCCCGAAAAGCCCGGCGATCTTTCGCCAGCAGTGGGAGCCGAGCGTCGGCCTGGACCTGAACACCCGCCAGAAGGCCCTGGAAGACGACTTCCATGAAGTGGTGCTGACCCTGTCGGTGACCGTGAAGAACGGTGAAGAAGTGGCGTTCATCGCCGAAGTGCAGCAGGCCGGGATCTTCCTGATCAAGAACCTGGATGCGGCTTCGATGAGCCATACCCTGGGTGCGTTCTGCCCGAACATCCTGTTCCCCTACGCCCGCGAAACCCTGGACAGCCTGGTGACCCGCGGTTCGTTCCCGGCCCTGATGCTGGCTCCGGTGAACTTCGATGCCCTGTACGCGCAAGAATTGCAGCGCATGCAGCAAGAAGGCGGCGCGACCGTTCAGTAATTCGACGCAAACCCTGTGGGAGCGGGCTTGCCCGCGAAAGCGGTGTGTCAGGCGACATTGATGTCAACTGACTCTCCCTATTCGCGAGCAAGCCCGCTCCCACATTTGTTATCAGGTGTTATTGAAAGCCGTTCTGCCGCCACGCCTCATAAACCGCCACTGCCACGGTATTGGACAGGTTCAGGCTGCGACAGCCTTCGCGCATTGGCAGGCGCAAGCGCTGGTCGGCGGGCAAGGCGTCCAGCACCTCGGCCGGCAGGCCACGGCTTTCCGGGCCGAACAGGAATGCATCGCCAGCGACGAAGCGGGCGTCATGGAACGGCCGCGAACCCTTGGTGGTAAAGGCGAACAGGCGCGGATGCCCGAGGCTTTCCAGGCAACTGGCGAGGTCTGCATGGCGCTGCAAGGTGGCATACTCTTGGTAGTCGAGGCCGGCACGGCGCAGGCGCTTGTCGTCCATCTCGAAGCCCAGCGGTTCGATCAAATGCAGGTGGCAGCCGCTGTTGGCGCACAGCCTGATGACATTGCCGGTATTCGGCGGAATTTCCGGTTGAAAAAGGATGACGTGAAACATGCACGGCTCCGCAGATGAAGATGAGCGGCATTCTACGCTGCAAACCGACCGACGTTCGAAGCTAATGCCTCGGGTGATGGGTTCGTTGGCGATCTTCGGCATGATGGTCGGATTGATGATCGGACGCCTGACCACGCCTGAACCGAGCGTGCTGCAGCAGGTCGAGGTGATAGACGGTGGGGTGGTGGCTTGGTTCAACACTGAACCCAAGCTGCACGGGGAAGTCATCGACGGCTCGGTGGCGCTGTTGTTCGAAGCAGAAGGGCGATCGCAGAACGGCCAGTTAAAGCTCAACGGCAAGGACGTGAACTGGCGGGTGCGGTTGAGTGACAAGGGGTTGTTGCTGACGTTGGTGGCGGCGCGTCCATTGCGCGGGGCGTGGACCGGCAGCGAGGTCGATGACCGCTGGCGGCTGGAGGTCCGTCTCCAGGAGCAATAAAAGAGGGAATCCCCGGCCTGCCTGTACCAAGGTCCCCAAAACGGGAGGGCTTACCGCGAAGGTCCAGCCCTGGTGTAAAGAAGGGAAACCTTGACCTGCCTGTATCAAGGCCCCCAAAACAGTGGGCTCGATGAGCCCGGTATAAAATGGGGAATCCCCGGCCTGCCTGTACCAAGGTCCCCGAAACTGGGTAGTGATTGAGCTATTGCAGGGGGCGTGCCAGTTTTAAATGGCTTGTCACAAAAAAACTGCTGCTGAGTCGAGAAGCCCCGTATTCCGGGGCTTTTGTCTTGTTTGTGCGGTTTTTTTTCGAGCTGGGCCGATTGGTTTTGGCCGGTGGTGCATGTGCCATTGCGGTTCGCAGTGCATTGATGCGGTGCATGAAGCCTTTAAAAGCATCGCGAGCAAGCTCGCTCCCACAGGAATTGCGTTTCCCCTATGGGAGCGAGCTTGCTCGCGATTGGCCCTACAGATCAGCGAAGAACTAAGGCCTTTCAGCCCTCATCCCCGTCATCATCATCCCCGCCATCGACCTTCATCCCCAATTCCTTGATCTTGCGGGTCAAGGTATTGCGGCCCCAACCCAGCAGCACCGCGGCGTCGCGGCGGCGGCCAGCGGTGTGCTTGAGGGCGGTCTCGATCATGATCCGCTCGAAACTCGGCACCGCGCTGTCCAGCAGGCTCGACTGGCCACGGGACAGGGCCTGGTCGGCCCACTGGCGCAGGGCTTGCTCCCAGTTGGTCACTGGAGCCGAATCCTGCGGCAGGCTCAACAGCTCTGGCGGCAGGTCGCTGATGTGCACTTCGCGACCCGAAGCCATCACCGTGATCCAGCGGCAGGTGTTCTCCAACTGACGCACGTTGCCCGGCCACGGCAAGTTCTTGAGGTATTCCTCGGTTTCGCTCTTGAGCAGCTTTGGCTCGACCGCCAATTCCTGGGCCGCGCGGCTGAGGAAGTGCCTGGCCAGGGTCGGGATGTCTTCGCGACGATCCGCCAGGCGCGGGATATGAATGCGGATCACGTTCAGGCGGTGGAACAAGTCCTCACGGAACTTGCCGGCGTGAACCAGGGTTTCCAGGTTCTGGTGGGTCGCGGCGATGATGCGCACGTCCACCTTGACCGGCGTATGCCCGCCCACCCGATAGAACTCGCCATCGGCCAGTACGCGCAGCAAGCGGGTCTGGGTGTCTGCCGGCATGTCGCCGATTTCATCGAGGAACAACGTGCCGCCGTCAGCTTGCTCGAAGCGCCCGCGCCGCAGGTTGGCCGCGCCGGTGAACGCACCTTTTTCGTGGCCGAACAGCTCGGACTCCATCAGGTCCTTGGGAATCGCCGCCATGTTCAGCGCGATGAACGGCGATGCCGCTCGTGGACTGTGACGGTGCAAGGCGTGGGCCACCAGTTCTTTACCGGTGCCCGACTCGCCGTTGATCAGCACGGTGATGTTGGAGTGGCTCAGGCGCCCGATGGCGCGAAACACTTCCTGCATCGCCGGCGCTTCACCGATGATTTCCGGTGTGCGGGCCAGGGCCGGCACCTCTTCCATGCCCTGTTGTTCCTGGGCATGTTGATTGGCGCGTTTGACCAGCGACACGGCTTCATCGACGTCGAATGGCTTGGGCAGGTATTCGAAAGCGCCGCCCTGGTAGGACGCCACGGCGCTGTCCAGGTCGGAATGGGCGGTCATGATGATCACCGGCAGCCGTGGATGCTGTTCGCGAATCCGCGCCAGCAGGTCCAGGCCGCTGGCGCCAGGCATGCGGATGTCGGAGATGATGACGTCCGGTTGCTGACGCGCCAGGCGGCTCATCACCCCATCGGCGCTGTCGAAGCTCTGGGTGGTCATGCCTTCCTGTTGCAAGGCTTTTTCCAGGACCCAACGGATAGAACGGTCGTCATCGACGATCCACACGGTTTCACTACGGCTCATGTCGATGTGGCTCCTTGTTCCAGTGGCAGGAAGATCGAGAAGGTGGTGTGGCCGGGGTGGCTTTCACACTCGATCAAGCCCTGATGCTGACTGATGATGTTCTGGGTAATGGCCAGGCCCAGCCCGGTACCGTCCGGACGGCCGCTGACCATGGGAAAAAAGATGGTTTCCTGCAGCTCGGCAGGGATGCCCGGGCCGTTGTCGATGATTTCGATCTTGGTCACCAGGCGATGGCGCACATGACCGATGGTGAACTGGCGCATGGCCCGGGTACGCAGGCTGATGCGGCCCAGGCGCAGCTCGTTCTGGCTGCTGATGGCCTGCATCGCATTGCGCACGATGTTCAGCACTGCCTGGATCATTTGCTCGCGGTCGATCAAGACGTCGGGAATGCTCGGGTCATAGTCGCGCACCAAGGTGATGCAGCCCTGGCTTTCGGCTTCCACCAGGCTGCTGACCCGCTCCAGCACCTCATGGACGTTGCACATCGCCAGCGATGGCAGCTTGTTCGAGCCGAGCATGCGGTCCACCAGGTTCCGCAGGCGGTCGGCTTCTTCGATGATGACGTTGGTGTAGTCCTTGAGGCTTTCTTCCGGCAGTTCGCGGGCGAGCAACTGCGCCGCGCCACGAATCCCGCCGAGGGGGTTCTTGATCTCGTGGGCCAGGCCGCGCACCAGCATCTTGCTGGTTTCCTGCTTGGACAATTGTGCTTCTTCCTTGGTGATACGCAGCAAGCGATCACGCGGGTGGACTTCCAGCAAGAGCAGGGTGGCGCCGTTGTTCAGGATCGGCGTCACCGCGTAGTCCACGGTCAGGGTCTGGCCGGTCAGCGCGGTGAGCATCGCTTCGCGCTTGGTGAACGGATGGGCCTGTTCCACCGCCTGGCGCAAGGAGTTGAGCGCTTCGGCGGACTCGGTGAACAACTCGCTGATGAACTGCCCGTGGCTGCGCTGGCCACTGACGGCCAGGAGCATCTCGGCCGCCGGGTTCATGTACTCGAGGCGCAGTTCGGCGTCGAGCAGGATGGTCGCGGTGGTGAGGTTGTCGAGCAGCAAGCGGTGTAATGCGTCGCTAATGGTCATCAGGACCTCTTTTGGAGCGTAGCAACTCGGGACCGGTCCCAAATTGCGCGCGCGATTAATGCGCTGTTACAAAGGAAAATGCAAAAACCAAACCAAGGCTCCGAAAAGAAGCGTTTAGAGCCTCAAAAGGGTGTTTTTCGCCCAGTTGCGTGGCGTTCTGCCAGCTTTTTCGGGTACTTTCGAACCAAAATGGGTTTGGAAACTGAGTAGCGTGCAAGTGTTTGCACCAATATAGTGCGCCAACCTGAACGGCATCAGAAGAACGGCAAGATGCTGCTTTTTTCCTCTTCAGGCTTTTCGGCGAGGGGGCACTCGGGGCGTTGACCGTAATCGGCCGTGGCGCAGGGTTTGATGCGGCGCTTTTGCGCCAGGGACATGCGTTGCATATGGAAGGGCTGGTTGGCGGTGCGTTCGACGATGCGGTCCTGCTCATCGAGGATTTCTACCGCCAGTTGATGGGTGCCTCGATCGATGTTGCTCAAGGCAAACACCGGGCTTGGCCCCGGCGCGCCTGTTGGCTGGCCGTCGAGCAACAAGCGATAGCGGTGGCCTTTTTTCAGGCCGGGTTCGCTGGTGACGCTGACGATCAGTTCGCCTGCGGTGCTGCGTATCGTCGCGTCCGGCTCCGGGATCAGCAGCCGGAGCATTTCGTAATGGAACAGTGGCTTGGACGGGACTTCTGCCGCGGGCGGAGGGTTTGTGCTGGCGGGCGGCGTTGGCAGGCGGTTGGCGGGGGGCAGCTGTACCTTCTTCGCATTGCCGGGGCGCGGTTGATCGGTGAAGACGCGATTGCCCTGGGCGTCGATGTAGGTATAGACCTGTGCCATGCCCGGCAGCGCGGCCAGCGAAAGGCCTAGGGCGATCAGCCAGCGGATCACGGCTGGTGCACCCGCTGCACGGTGAACGTCACGGTTTCACTCTGTTGCACGAGATTGTCCCCGTCGATGACTTGAACCGCCAGGCTGTGCTCGCCCCGATCGATATTCACCAATTGCAGGCGCGGCACGTTGGACGCCTGGCCGTAGGGTTGGCCGTCCAGCAACAGCCGGAACAGATGCGGGCTCTGCAGGCGTGGTTGCGCCCGGACGCCAACGGTGAAGGTGCCATTGTTGGCGCGCAGGGCCTCGTCGGTGGGGATGTCCGTCAGTTCCAGTATCTCGTAGGCATTGCGCGGCTCGTCGCTGTTGGCGGGGGCTGGCGGTGTTTTCAGGCTGGCCGGGGATTGGCGTTCGATGCTGTTGAGCGGCGGCAACTCCACCGCCTGGGCCGGCACGCCTTGGGGCGGCTGGTTGCTGTAGGCGGTGTTGCCGTCGGCGTCGGTGTACTTGTAGATCTGCGCGGCGGCGGGCAGTGCCAGCAGCCACAACAGGATGATTGAAAAACCACGACCCATGGAAAATCGACCGAAAACGAAAAGTGATGGGTGCAGCATAGGCCAGGGCGGATGGTTGGCCCAAGTTGTTGCACCCAAACCCTGGGGGAGCGGGCTTGCTCGCGAAAGCAGTGTGTCAGACGCTGAGATGTTGAATGTGCAGGCTTCATCGCGAGCAGGCTCGCTCCCACAGGGGGAGGAGGGCTGTCTTAGGCTTTTGGGGAGATGCACAGCTCACCGGTCGCTCGGATCAGGGCGAGGCGGTGCACCGGGTGCTGCTTGTTGTGGTGGGTGGCTCGGGCCAGCCATTGCGGGCACTGCGGGTCTGTGCGGTAGGGGGCGAAGTCGGCCAGTTGTTGCAGCAGACGTTTTTGCAGGCGATCGAGTTGTGGGCGGATCTCTCCCACCAGGTCCGGGCGTGGGAGGTCCGGGGCCTTGCCTTCCAGGGCCCAGTCGGACAGGTTGATGTACTGCACCATTTTGTTGGCTTCTATCTGGGCGGCGAAAAACGCTTCCACGGTTTCGCCACTCAGCTTGTAGGCCGGTGCCTGGGCAACGGCGGCGGCAATGACTTCACGCTCGCGCTGACGGTCTTCTACCGGTTTATGGCTGTCCCATTTGCTCAACGCCACTTGATCGCCAAGGGCCAGGCGTTCGCCAATGGCGTTAAGCAACGGGGTAAGGGCCTCGGGGGCGCGAGCCGAGGCGGCTTCGGCGGTGGAGGCCAGCAGTGCGGCAGACAGGGCAAGGCAGAGCTTGAAGCGCAAAGTCATGGGCAGTCTCGTCTTCTATGGGGGAGCGACGAGGCATCATGCACGTAACCTGCGCCCATAAAAAAGGCCTCCCGAAGGAGGCCTCTCTTTATTCACGCCGTGCGTGGCGGCGTTTACTGGATCAGCAGCTGTAGTACAGCTCGTATTCCAGTGGGTGTACGAAGGTGCGAACCTTGATTTCTTCTTCGCTTTTCAGTGCGATGTAAGCGTCGATGAAGTCATCGCTGAAGACGCCGCCCTTGGTCAGGAACGCACGGCCCTTGTCCAGCTCTTCCAGGGCTTCTTTCAGGCTGCCGCAAACCTGTGGGATTTCCTTGGCCTCTTCAGGCGGCAGGTCATACAGGTTTTTGTCAGCGGCATCGCCAGGGTGGATCTTGTTCTGGATACCGTCCAGGCCGGCCATCATCAGTGCGGCGAAGGCCAGGTACGGGTTGGCAGCCGGATCCGGGAAGCGTGCTTCGATACGGCGGGCTTTAGGGCTGTTCACGTAAGGAATACGGATCGAGGCGGAACGGTTGCGAGCCGAGTAGGCCAGCATGACCGGAGCTTCGAAGCCTGGTACCAGACGCTTGTAGGAGTTGGTCGACGGGTTGGTGAAGCCGTTCAACGCCTTACCGTGCTTGATGATACCGCCGATGAAGTACAGGGCGGTGTCCGACAGGCCGGCATAGCCTTCGCCTGCGAAGGTGTTCTTGCCGTCTTTGGAGATCGACATGTGAACGTGCATGCCCGAACCGTTGTCGCCGTACAGTGGCTTAGGCATGAAGGTCGCGGTGCGACCGTAGGCGTCGGCAACGTTGTGTACGCAGTACTTCAGGGTCTGGACTTCGTCAGCCTTCTTGACCAGCGTGTTGAACTTCACGCCGATTTCGTTCTGGCCGGCAGTTGCCACTTCGTGGTGGTGAACTTCGACGGTCTGGCCCATCTCTTCCAGTGCATTGCACATGGAGGTACGGATTTCGTGGTCGTGGTCGAACGGTGGAACCGGGAAGTAGCCGCCCTTGATGCCTGGACGGTGGCCTTTGTTGCCGCCTTCCACGTCCTGGTCGGACATCCACGAACCTTGTTCGGAGAAGATCTTGAACATGGAGCCGGAGATGTCGGACTTGAATTTGACCGAGTCGAAGATGAAGAACTCAGGCTCAGGACCGAAGAAAGCGGTGTCGCCGATACCGGTGGACTTCAGGTATTCCTCGGCGCGGTGGGCGATGGCGCGTGGGTCGCGGTCATAGCCTTGCATGGTCGAAGGTTCGATGATGTCGCAGACCAGGATCAGGGTCGGCTCTTCGGTGAACGGGTCCAGGACGGCGGTTTCGTCGTCCGGCATCAGGATCATGTCGGAGGCTTCGATGCCTTTCCAGCCGGAGATGGAGGAACCGTCGAACATTTTCCCGATTTCAAAGAATTCGTCGTCCAGCGCATCACGGGCCGGCATGGTCACGTGATGTTGAGTACCTTTGGTGTCAGTGAAGCGCAGATCAATCCACTTGACGTCATGATCTTTGATGAGTTGAACCGACTTCGACATATGTCCTCCGGGTGGCTTCGGGCGGGTAGTGGAGTGCCCTTAGATATGGGTGATGCCGGCGCGAATACTCTGCCAAGGCAACCTGCCTCACAAGGGAGCAAATTGCATGCCAGTGCCCCAGCATGGGTTTTTTGCACCAAATCCACGCTTTTAAAGGCGTAAATCAAAGATTGTCAGACAATAACGCACTGCAATGTGGCGTCGTCAATCGATAATGACCTGTTTTGGTGCATACAAAACCATCTGCACATAAACTGGTTAAACCTTGAGCAATTTCCGCTATAATCCGCGCCCCCCTTTTTCGGCTGGCCGTTCGCGCGCTGTTTTCATGAAACTAATCGTAAAAGTCTTCCCCGAGATCACCATCAAGAGCCGCCCGGTACGGATGCGTTTCATCCGCCAGTTGGCCAAGAACATCCGTGCCGTGCTCCGAGACCTGGACCCGGCCGTGGTGGTGAATGGCGTGTGGGACAACCTCGAGCTGGAAACCCGTGTCAGTGAACCCAAGGTTCTGAAGGAAATGACCGAGCGCCTGAGCTGCATGCCGGGCATCGCGCATTTCCTGCAAGTCGATGAATACCCGCTGGGGGATTTCGACGACATCCTTGCCAAGTGCATGCTCCATTATGGTGATGCCCTGGCCGGCAAGATTTTTTCGGTGCGCTGCAAGCGTGCCGGCAAGCACCCGTTCAGTTCGATGGATGTGGAGAAGTACGTCGGCAGCCAGTTGCGCCGACAGTGCGGCGCGGCCGGTATTTCGCTGAAAGATCCGCAGATCGAAGTGCGCATCGAAATTCGCGACCAACGGCTGTTCGTGATCCACAGCCAGCACAACAGCATCGGCGGTTATCCGCTGGGTTCGCTGGAGCAGACCCTGGTGCTGATGTCCGGCGGTTTCGACTCCACGGTGGCCGCCTACCAGATCATGCGTCGCGGGTTGATGAGCCATTTCTGCTTCTTCAACCTCGGCGGACGTGCCCACGAACTGGGCGTGATGGAAGTGGCGCACTTCATCTGGAAGAAGTACGGCAGCTCCCAACGCGTGTTATTTGTGAGCGTGCCATTCGAAGAAGTCCTGGGCGAGATTCTCGGCAAAGTCGATAACAGTCATATGGGCGTCATTTTGAAGCGTATGATGTTGCGCGCCGCTTCTCGAATTGCTGATCGCCTGCAGATCGATGCGCTGGTGACCGGCGAGGCGATTTCCCAGGTGTCGAGCCAGACGTTGCCGAACCTGTCGGTGATCGACTGCGTGACCGAGAAACTGGTCTTGCGTCCACTGATCGCCAGCCACAAGCAGGACATCATCGACCAGGCCAATGAAATCGGCACCGCCGAGTTTGCCCGGCACATGCCGGAGTACTGCGGCGTCATCTCGGTCAATCCGAAGACGGCGGCCAAGCGCGGGCGGGTGGAGCACGAAGAGAAAGAATTCGACATGGCGGTGCTCGAGCGTGCGCTCGAAAACGCCAGGCTGGTGCCGATCGATCGAGTCATCGATGAGTTGGGCCAGGACATTCAGATTGAAGAAGTCGGCGAAGCGCTGGCCGGTCAGATCATCATCGACATCCGTCACCCGGACGACGCTGAAGACGACCCGCTGGAGATCGCCGGCATCGAGGTAAAAACGATGCCGTTCTATGCCGTGAACGCGCGTTTCAAGGAACTGGACCCTACTCGCCAGTACCTGCTGTATTGCGACAAAGGCGTGATGAGTCGCCTGCATGCCCACCATTTGCTCAGTGAGGGGCATGCCAATGTGCGCGTTTATCGACCGAGCTAAGTGCCCGGGGCTGTTTGCCTGTGGCCTGCGTCACCGGCCCCCCGACGCCGCCGACAGGCTGTAACGGCCTTGTCGGACTCAACGTAAATCGCTGCCACGACCTGTCAGCACACCGAATCCTCTGATCGAGATACACAAGTGATCGAAAATCTACGCAACATCGCCATCATTGCTCACGTTGACCATGGTAAGACCACCCTGGTAGACAAACTCTTGCGTCAATCCGGCACCCTGGAGCGCAACGAGCTCAACGACGAGCGCGTGATGGACTCCAACGACCAGGAAAAAGAGCGCGGTATTACCATCCTGGCGAAAAACACCGCCATCAACTGGAATGGCTACCACATCAACATCGTGGACACCCCGGGCCACGCCGACTTCGGTGGTGAAGTAGAGCGCGTGATGTCGATGGTCGACTCCGTGCTGCTGCTGGTTGATGCCCAGGACGGCCCTATGCCGCAAACCCGTTTCGTGACCAAGAAGGCTTTCGAAGCCGGCCTGCGTCCGATCGTGGTGATCAACAAGGTTGACCGTCCAGGCGCGCGTCCGGACTGGGTCCTGGACCAGATCTTCGACCTGTTCGACAACCTGGGCGCCACCGAAGAACAGCTGGACTTCAAAGTCGTCTACGCCTCGGCCCTGAACGGTATTGCCGGTCTGGACCACACCAACATGGCTGAAGACATGACCCCGCTGTACCAGTCGATCGTCGACGACGTACCGGCGCCGAAAGTCGACCGTGACGGTCCGTTCCAGATGCAGATCTCGGCACTGGACTACAACAGCTTCCTGGGTGTGATCGGTGTTGGCCGTATCGCCCGTGGTCGCATCAAGCCGAACACCCCGGTGGTTGCCATCGACGCCGACGGCAAGAAGCGCAACGGTCGTATCCTCAAGCTGATGGGTCACCACGGCCTGCACCGCATCGACGTTGAAGAAGCAGCGGCCGGCGACATCGTCTGCATCAGCGGCTTCGAGCAACTGTTCATCTCCGACACCCTGTGCGACCCACTGAACGTCGAAGCGATGAAGCCGTTGACCGTCGACGAGCCAACCGTTTCCATGACCTTCCAGGTCAACGACTCGCCATTCTGCGGTAAAGAAGGCAAGTTCGTGACCAGCCGTAACATCAAGGAACGCCTGGACAAAGAGCTGCTCTACAACGTTGCACTGCGCGTTGAAGAAGGCGACTCGGCTGACAAGTTCAAGGTCTCCGGCCGTGGTGAGCTGCACCTCTCGGTACTGATCGAAACCATGCGTCGCGAAGGCTTCGAAATGGGCGTGGGCCGTCCTGAAGTGATCATCCGCATGGTTGATGGCGTCAAGCACGAACCGTACGAAAACGTGACCATCGACCTGCCGGAAGAATCCCAGGGCGCGATCATGGAGCAAATGGGCCTGCGTAAAGGCGACCTGACCAACATGGTTCCGGATGGCAAGGGCCGTGTGCGCCTTGAGTACAACATCCCGGCTCGTGGCCTGATCGGTTTCCGTAACGAGTTCCTGACCCTGACCTCCGGTGGCGGCATCCTGACTTCGATCTTCGATCGTTACGACGTGATGAAGTCCGGTGACATGTCCGGCCGTCAGAACGGCGTGCTGGTATCGGTTGCGACCGGCAAGGCACTGACCTACTCGCTGGAAACCCTGCAAGCGCGCGGCAAGCTGTTTGTCGAGCACGGCCAGGATATCTACGAAGGTCAAATCGTCGGCCTGAACAGCCGCGACAACGACCTGGGCGTGAACCCAACCAAAGGCAAGAAGCTCGACAACATGCGTGCTTCGGGCAAAGACGAAACCATCGCCCTGGTTCCGCCGGTCAAGTTCACCCTGGAGCAAGCGCTGGAGTTCGTGCAGGAAGACGAACTGTGCGAAGTGACGCCGAAGTCCATCCGTCTTCGCAAGAAGATCCTGGGCGAAAGCGAGCGTACCCGCGCTGCCAAGAAAAGCGGCAACTGAGTTTCGACTTAGTTAGCAGCTAAAAAAACGCCCCCGGTCGTTAGATCGGGGGCGTTTTTTTATGCCTGGAAGTTATGTGGCGGCTGTCAGGGCCCTATCGCGAGCAAGCTCGCGATAGCGTCGGCTCAGGCACCGCTGAATTATCAATAGATCAGAACTTATCCAGCGTCCGCAGATTGCGCTCGCGCTCCACTTCCTTGGGCTTGTAGGCACAATACCCCGGCCGTGGCCCGACCCGCGGATGGTTGCGGCAGGTGTCCGGGCGTTTCTCGTAAATGGTGCACAACCGGCTCTTGCGGTCCAGATAAAGGCAATCGTTGTTGCTCATGCGCTGGAGCGTGAAGATTTCCGACTTCTGGTTGTAGCGCTCGACGATCCCTTCCTTTTGCAGGCGCTTGGCGATGTTCTTCGGCGGGTCGCCCAGTTCGAACTCATCGACGATGCCGATGCGGATCAGGTCCTTGATCTTGACCTCCACCGGTAGCGTGCAGCAGCTCGACACGCAGGAACCGCACATCGGGGCGGAGTATTTGGCCCAGGTATCGAGTCGGTCGATCTCCGCGGCGGCGATCAGGTTGGGCTTCATCATCACGGTTTACCAGCATGCATCAGGGCGCGCGATCATACCGGGACTGGTGAAATTTTGAACGACCATCCGCCAGTTTTTTTTCATCCCGGCCAAACCCGCCCGGATCGGCACGGCCCCTGCATTCATTCGACCATCCGGCAATTCCATGGCGGCGATTCTCCGACACTCGGGGAAATCCACCGAACCAAGAGCCTGTACCGTCTGTCAGACCGTCTAGGCTCAGACAATTCCATGCTCGTTCGAGGTCTTATCAATGACTCAAGAACCACTTGTTCGCGAAGCTGAAGTTGCCGCATTTCGCGACGCCGTGTTGACCAAACTCACTTATGCCGTCGGCAAGGACCCGGATCATGCGTTTGATCACGATTGGTTCGAAGCCATCGCCCTCGCCGCCCGCGACCACATGGTCGAACACTGGATGGACCACACGCGACAGATCTACCGCAAGGGCCAGAAGCGCGTCTATTACCTCTCCCTGGAATTCCTCATCGGCCGCTTGCTCTACGACAGCCTGAGCAACCTGGGCCTGCTGGACACGGCGCGCGAGGCGCTGACCGAACTGGGTGTGGACCTGGAGCGCATTCGTCTGCTCGAGCCGGATGCAGCATTGGGCAACGGCGGTCTTGGCCGTTTGGCCGCGTGTTTCATGGAAAGCATGTCGACCCTGGGTATTGCCGGCCATGGCTACGGCATCCGTTATGAGCACGGCCTGTTCCGTCAGGCCATCGTTGACGGCTGGCAGCAGGAGCAGACCGAGCATTGGCTGGATTTCGGCAACCCGTGGGAGTTCGAGCGCCCGGAGGTGGTCTACCCGATCGGTTTTGGCGGCAGCGTCGAGACCGTCACCGATGAGGCCGGCAAGACCCGGCAAGTCTGGTCCCCGGCCGAAACCGTGCGGGCCATTGCCTACGACACGCCGGTGGTGGGCTGGCGCGGTGCCAGCGTCAATACCCTGCGCCTGTGGCGCGCCCGCGCTGTGGAAGACCTGCACCTGGAACGCTTCAACGCCGGCGACCACTTGGGCGCGGTAGCCGAAGTGGCCCGGGCCGAAAGTATTTCCCGCGTGCTGTACCCGGCCGACAGCACCGAGGCTGGCCAGGAACTGCGTCTGCGCCAGGAATACTTCTTCGTGGCCGCCTCGCTGCAGGACCTGCTGCGTCGCCATCGCAACATGCACACCTCGGTGCTGACCCTGGGCGATCACGCGGCGATCCAGCTCAACGACACTCACCCATCCATTGCCGTGGCCGAGCTGATGCGGCAACTGGTGGACGTCTACGACGTGGCGTGGGACGCGGCCTGGCAGATCACCCAGGACACGCTGTCCTACACCAACCACACGTTGCTGCCCGAAGCCCTGGAAACCTGGCCGGTGGGGCTGATGGAGCGCATGTTGCCCCGGCACATGCAGATCATCTACCTGATCAACGCCCAGCACATCGATTCACTGCGGGCCAAGGGCGTGCACGATTTCGATGTGCTGCGTTCGGTTTCGCTGATCGAAGAAGACAATGGCCGCCGGGTGCGCATGGGCAACCTGGCGTTCCTCGGTTCCCACAGCGTCAACGGGGTGTCCGGGTTGCATACCCAGTTGATGCGCAGCACTGTGTTTTCCGAGCTGCACAAACTCTATCCGGAGCGGATCAACAACAAGACCAACGGCATCACCTTCCGCCGCTGGCTGTTCCAGGCCAACGCCGAATTGACCTCGATGATGGTCGATGCCCTCGGCCCGAGCGTGCTCGACAACCCCGAGGAGCGCTTGATCGAACTGGAGCCGTTTGCCGACAAACCAGCGTTTCGCAAGCTGTTCGCCGAGCAGCGCCTGCACAGCAAGAAGGCCCTGGCTTATCTGATCCACGAGCGCCTGGGCATCGCGGTGAACCCGGCGGCGATGTTCGACGTGCAGGTCAAGCGGATCCACGAGTACAAGCGCCAGTTGCTCAACTTGATGCACACTGTGGCGCTGTACCAGGCGATCCGCGCCGAGCCGGAGGTGGACTGGGTGCCGCGGGTGAAGATCTTCGCCGGCAAGGCCGCTGCCAGTTACCACCAGGCCAAGCTGATCATCAAGCTGACCAACGACATCGCCCGGGTGGTCAACAACGACCCGACCGTGCGCGGCTTGCTCAAAGTGGTGTTCCTGCCTAACTACAACGTCAGCCTGGCCGAAAGCATCATTCCGGCGGCGGACCTGTCGGAGCAGATCTCCACGGCCGGTTTCGAAGCGTCGGGCACCAGCAACATGAAGTTCGGCCTCAACGGCGCACTGACCATCGGTACCATGGACGGCGCCAACGTGGAGATGCATGAGCGCGTCGGCGGTGAGCACATGTTCATCTTCGGCCTGACCGCCGAGCAGGTGGAGGCCCGCAAGCAAAACGGTGAGTTCAGCGCCGCGCCGGACATCGCCGCGTCCCATCGGCTCAACGACGTGCTGCAGGCGATTCGCGGCGGAGTGTTTTCGCCGGATGATCCGATGCGCTACGCCGGGCTCGTGGACTCGTTGGTCGATTACGACCGCTTCCTGGTCTGCGCCGACTTCGACTCGTACTGGAACGCCCAGGCCAAGGTCGAAGAGCGTTGGCACGACTCCAAGCAATGGTGGCGTTCGGCGGTGCTCAACACCGCGCGCATGGGCTGGTTCTCCTCGGACCGGACCATTCGTGAGTACGCCACCGATATCTGGAAAGCCCTGGAGTAGCATTTACTGTAAGAAATGTGAGCGAAGCCCAACGGCGGTTGGGCTTCGTCGATATACTAGGCGCCAGTTTCGCCGGGCTGTGTAGCCGGGCTCAGCACTGGAAGTGCCAACAATCCAATGTGGGAGCGAGCTTGCTCGCGATAGCGGTGTATCAGTCAACCTTGAGGTGTCTGTCATGCCGCTATCGCGAGCAAGCTCGCTCCCACAGGGTTTGGGGGGTTCCACTAGACTGATCCAGGCACCGCATCACCCCGGTCATGCCCGCAACGGGCCGCTTAGGGATATCGACCATGCAATGGATCTTGACGCTGTTGGGCCTGGCACTCGGCTGGGTGGTGGACGAGTCGTTCGCCGATGCGCTGATAGGCGCTTTGGTGGGGCTTGGCATCGCCCAGGCGTTTCGATTGGGGCGCCTGGGTGTCCAGGCGGCCAAGCAACAGATCTTGTTGCAAGAGGCCCAGCAGAGCTTGCTCACGTTGGAGGGCCGCCTGGCGGTACTCGAACGCGGCAAGGTGGCCGAACCGAGTGATCCGGCCCCTGTGCCCGAGGTTGTCGCGCCCCAGGCCGCGAAGCCCGCGACGCGCACCGAACCGGAGCTCGTCTGGGAACTACCGTCAGACCTCGAACCCGCACCCGCTATGGCCACCCAGGCCAGCCAGCCGTTGCCCGATGACATTTGGAAGCCCGCACCAGAGACGTCCAGTCGACGTGCCGAGCGTGATTTTGCCCCTTTGCCTCTGGAGCCAGTGATTGCGGAGCCGGCGGCCCCGCGTGGTCCGAATCTGTTCGACCGCGCCATCATCGGCGCGCGCAACTGGCTGTTCGGCGGCAACACGGTACTGCGGGTCGGCGTGGTGCTGTTGTTCCTCGGCCTGGCGTTTTTGCTGCGCTATGCCACCGAAGGCATGGTGGTGCCGATCGAGTTGCGTTACGCCGGCGTCGCGGCCAGTGCGTTGGGCCTGTTGGGCCTGGGCTGGTGGTTGCGCCAACGCAACAGTAACTATGCGCTTATGCTCCAGGGGACTGGCATCGCGGTGCTGTACCTGACGGTGTTCGCGGCCATGCGCCTGCATCCGTTGCTCGACTCCAAGGCGGCCCTGGGCTTGCTGGTCGCGGTGACGGTGTTCTCGGCAATCCTGGCGATTACCCAGAACGCCCTGGGCCTGGCCGCGGCTGCGGCGCTGGGCGGGTTTGCCGCGCCGATCCTGACTTCCACCGGCAGCGGCAACCACGTCGCCCTGTTCAGCTATTTCATCCTGCTCAATGCCGGCATCCTCGCGATTGCCTGGTTCAAGGCCTGGCGCCTGCTCAACCTGATCGGCTTTGTCGGCACCTTCGGTATCGGTTTCGCCTGGGGCATGCGTTCCTACACACCGGAGCTGCTTTGGAGTACCGAGCCGTTCCTGATCCTGTTCTTTCTTATCTACCTGGTGATTGGCTTGCTGTTCACCCGGCGCAAGCTGCTGGAAATGAACGACGCCCCCGAAGAGGGCAGCCGCGACGCGTTGTTGCGCTGGTCGGCGCGCAAGGGCGATTACGTCGACGGCACCATGCTGTTCGCCCCGCCGCTGGTGGGCTTCGGCTTGCAGTTCGCGTTGGTGCAGCACCTGGAGTTCGCCGCTGCCTTCAGCGCCCTGGCCCTGGGCATGATCTACATGGGCCTGGCGCGGCTATTGATGGGCGGCCGCGCCTTGTTGCTGGCGGAAACCTGCCTGGCCCTGGGGGTGATTTTTTCCAGCCTGGCGATTCCCTTGGGGCTCGACGCCCGCTGGACCGCCGCTGCGTGGGCCGTGGAGGGTGCGGGGATCTTCTGGCTGGGCCTGCGTCAGCAACGACCTTTCGCACGAGCCTTTGCTTTGTTGCTGCAATTGGGTTCGGCGCTGGCCTTCCTCAGCGAATTGCGATCTGGCGAAAGCAGCCTGCTCGACGGCTCACCGTTGGGGGCGTTGATGCTCGGCGGCGCTTTGTTGTTCACGTTCTACCAACTGCGCAAGGCAGCCCCTGAACACACGGCGGCTTGGGAGCGCCAAGGCCTGCCGGTGCTGGCAGTGCTGGGCTTGAGTTTCCTCTATCTGCTGGCACCGTTGTTCTTCTTCACTCACGGCACGGCCATCGCCTGGGCCTTGGCCGGATTGGCGACGTTGTTTGTCGGCCTGCGCCTGCAATCGCGCAGTTTCCTGTTCACGGCGTTCGCGGTGCAATTGCTCGGCGGAGCCCTGTTCCTGTTGCGCTTGCAAGGTGCCGAGGGCGATTCGGCGGCGGTGTTCAGCGCGGGCTGGAGCGGTTTGCTCAGTGCTTCTCTGATCGGTCTGGCGTTGATCGGCGGCATGTTGCTGGCGGCGCGCGACGATATGGTGCGCAACGATGTCCGGTTGCTGCGCGGCTTGTCAGTGGTACTGCTGGCGGGGCTGGTGCTGATCAACCTCGCGGTGCTGTTCGTCCTGCCCTGGCAAACCGCGAGTGGTGTGTGGGCGGCCAGCGGGTTGTTGATCATCTGGTTGAGCCTGTACCTGAAGCAGCGCGTGAGCTTTGTCTTCGGTCTGCTGCTGCAACTGCTCGGCGGCGCGTCGTTCCTGATGGCAGGGCCAGCACTGTTGGGGCCGCTCAACGCCGAGGGACTGCGACCGCTGGCCCATAGCGGGTTCTGGACGCCGCTGGTCCTGGGGCTGGCAGCGCTGGTGGGCGCATGGCGCCTGCAACGGGCGCACGCGGCGCAGGAGCTGGACGCCTTGAGCTTGCAGCGCCTGTCCGAGCTGTTGCTGATCTGGGGCGCGGGTTGGTGGGCGCTGGCGTGGGTCAGCGAAGTGCTGCGTTTTGCCCCGGAGAACCTGCAAGGCAGCTTGCTATTGTTGGTCGCGGCCATCAGCGTGGCGGTGTGGAGCCTTTTGTCGCTGCGGTTGAAATGGCCGGCGCTGGGGCTGCTGTGCACCTTGCTGATTCCGGCGGCGGGCTGCGTGCTGGTGGCGACGTGGCACAGCCAGTATCATCCGGCCGCGAATTTCGGCTGGCTGGCCTGGCTGGCGGTATTTGCCGTGCACTTCCTCTCGCTCAAGCGCCTGGCGCCGATGCTGCCGGCCCCGGCGCGCAGTACGGCCCATGTGCTCGGTTGCTGGTTGCTGATGGCGGTGTTGATGCTGGAGTTGCGTTACGGTCTGCTATTGCTGTCCGAGCAGTACAACGCTTGGCGCTGGCTGGGCTGGGCGATCCTGCCAGGCCTTTACCTGGTGCTGATGGCCACGCCGCGTACCCTGCCATGGCCGGTTTCGGCACAACCACGGGAATATCGGGTCTACGCGGCGGCACCCATGGCGCTGTTGATGCTCGGTTGGTTCTGGCTGACCAACACCTTCAGCGATGGCAACTCAGAGCCACTGCCTTATGTGCCGTTGCTCAACCCCTTGGAGCTGGGCCTGCTGTTCGCCTTGTTCGGTATCTATGTGTGGGCTCGCAACGCCGTGGAGCAATCGACGAACCGTTGGAATCGCGTCGGGAACATCGCCCAGTTGATCGCCGGTGTGTCGCTGTTCGCGTTCTTCACCGCCCTGGTGATGCGCACGGCCCACCAGTGGATGGGGGTGCCATACGCGCTGGACGCGCTGCTCGAGTCGATGTTCGTGCAGGCCGGGCTGTCCATTGTCTGGACCCTGATCGCCCTGGGGCTGATGATCGGTGGGCATCTGCGCCATCGCCGTGAAGTGTGGCTGATCGGTGCTGCGTTGATCGCCGTGGTCGTGGCCAAGCTGTTCTTTGTCGAATTGAGTAACCGTGGCGGTCTGGCGCGGATTGTTTCGTTTATCGGTGTAGGCGTGTTGCTGCTGGTAGTGGGCTATTTTGCGCCGCTGCCACCCAAGCGCCCGGAGACGGTCGCCCAGGATGAGCCGCCTATGCCTGTCAGTGAGGGAGTGTCGTCTTGAGTCGCAAGTTGAGTCGGATCGGGCTGGGCGTGGTGGGGTTATGGGCGGCATTGTCGGCCATGGCCCAGGAGCAACCGGCGGATTTCGCCCATCAAGTGCCGTTGGCCTTGAGCGGCGAGGGGCCGTGGTATCGCTTGCCGTTGCCGTTGGACGTGCAGTTGCAGGCGCGGCAGACCGACCTGAGCGATCTGCGGGTCTTCAACGCGGCCGGTCAGGCCCAGGCCTACGCCCTGGTACGTGAGTCGGCCCAGAGCCGGGAAAACCGCACCCTCACCGACGTGAAGTGGTTCCCGCTGTACAACGCCGCCGATGACAATGAACGCGCGCCCAGTGTGCGGGTGCAATCGAACGCCAACGGCACCTTGGTGGAAGTCCAACCCTCCAGCAGGCTCGAAGCTGGGGAGGAGGAGCTGCGTGGCTGGTTGTTGGATGCCAGTGCGATCAAGGCGCCGTTGCAGCAGTTGATCCTCGACTGGACCAGTGAGCGCGACGGCTTCCAGCGGTTCACCATCGAAGCCAGTGATGACTTGCAACACTGGCAGTCGTGGGGTGAAGGCCAGGTGGCGCGCTTGACCTTTGCCGATGAGCGAGTTGAGCAGCATGAAGTGAGCTTGCCGGGGCAATCGGCGCGTTACCTGCGATTGTTGTGGGATTCGCCATCCTCCGCGCCGATCCTGACCGCGGCCCAGTTGCAAAGCGCCAGCCGCGAAAGCCTGCCGTTGCCGCTGGCCTGGTCGCAGCCGTTGGCCGGCAGCATTACGAAGGCCGGTGAATACACCTGGCAGTTGCCCATGGGGCTGAACATCGAGCAGGTGCAAGTCGAGCTGAGCCAGGCCAACAGCCTGGCGCCGGTGACCCTGGCCGGTCGCCGTGAAAGCAGCCATCCGTGGCAACCGCTGGGCAGTGGCTTGCTCTATCGCCTGACCCAGAACGGCCAGGATGTGCTGCAAAACCAATTGCAACTGTCCGGCCAGATCGTGCAGCAATTGAAATTGACCGTGGACGAGCGTGGCGGTGGCCTGGGTAGCGAAGCCCCGGCCCTGCGCTTTGCCGTGCGTCCGACGCAGGTGGTGTTCCTGGCGCGCGGCGAAGGGCCTTACCGCCTGGCCCTGGGCAACGCGACAGTGAAAGCGGCCAGCTTGCCCTTGACCACGCTGGTGCCCGATTACAAACCGTCGCGCCTGGCGACGCTGGGTACGGCGACGGTGAACGGCGCGGCCACGTCAACCCCGGTTGCGGCCACGGCAGCCACGCCTGCGACGGTCGGGACCAACTGGAAGAAAATCGGCTTGTGGGCGGTGCTGCTGCTGAGCGTACTGTTCCTCGCGGCGATGGCGTTCAGCTTGCTGCGCAAGCCACCGGTCAAGGGTTGAGGTGAATTCATCGCGAGCAAGCTCGCTCCCACAGTAGGCCGCGTTTGTCGAAACAACTCGGTCAAACTGTGGGAGCTTGCTCGCGATTCGGTCTCCCAGCGACCCAAAATCCACAAGCGAGCCGCCACCCCGTGAACTCAATCCGCCATTCCCCGTCTCATAGGAGGAATTAAGTCCCGACTCGCGCTAAACTGCGCTGGTTTTTCCGTCCCCTATTCTTCGGAGCCGTCCATGTCCCGCGTTACCTTGAGTCGCTATTTGATTGAGCAGACCCGCAGCAACAACACCCCTGCCGATCTGCGCTTTTTGATCGAAGTGGTGGCGCGTGCGTGCAAGGAAATCAGCCACGCCGTCTCCAAAGGCGCGCTGGGTGGTGTCCTGGGCAGCATGGGCACCGAAAACGTGCAGGGCGAAGTGCAGAAGAAGCTCGACGTGCTGTCCAACGAAATCCTGCTCGAAGCCAACGAATGGGGCGGTCACCTGGCCGGCATGGCGTCCGAGGAAATGGACAATGCCTACCAGATCCCGGGCAAATACCCCAAGGGTGCCTACCTGCTGGTGTTCGACCCACTGGACGGTTCGTCGAACATCGACATCAACGCACCGGTTGGCACCATCTTCTCGGTACTGCGTTGCCCGAACGAATACCTGAGCCAGAACGAAGCCTTGAATGAAAAGGCCTTCCTGCAGCCAGGCACCGAACAGGTTGCCGCCGGTTATGCCATCTACGGCCCTCAGACCATGCTGGTGCTGACCCTGGGCGACGGCGTCAAAGGCTTCACCCTGGACCGCGAGATGGGCAGCTTCGTATTGACCCACGAAGACATCACCATTCCTGAAACCACCCAGGAATTCGCCATCAACATGTCCAACCAGCGTCACTGGGAAGCCCCGGTAAAACGCTACGTCGAAGAATTGCTGGCAGGCGAAGAAGGCCCTCTGAAGAAGAACTACAACATGCGTTGGGTCGCCGCGATGGTTGCCGATGTGCACCGTATCCTGACCCGTGGCGGTCTGTTCATGTACCCGCGCGACAGCCGTGAGCCGTCCAAGCCGGGCAAACTGCGCCTGATGTACGAAGCCAACCCGATGTCGTTCCTGGTGGAACAGGCGGGCGGCGCTTCCACCGACGGCCACCAGCGCATCCTTGATATCAAGCCCGACGGCCTGCACCAGCGCGTGGCGGTGTTCCTCGGCTCGAAGGAAGAAGTGGCGCGCGTTACGGCCTACCACAAGGAATAAATCATGGCCGAGCCCTGGCAGCCGTTGCTCGATTGGTGGTTTGGTTCAGCCAAGACACCGGACGAAATATCGGCTGACAGAGGCAAGCTGTGGTTCGGCAAACGCCATGATCGCCAGGCCAACGAGCGCTTCGGCGATCAGGTCGAGCTGGCACTGGCTGGCGAATTGTCCGACTGGGCGCAACGCCCGGAAGGTTGGCTGGCCCTGGTGCTGCTCCTCGACCAACTCCCGCGAATGATCTTTCGCGACACCCCCAAAGCCTTCTCCGGTGACCTGCGTGCCCAAGCGCTGGTAGCCCAGGGCATGGCAGCGGGTTTCGACCGGCAACTCAAACCGATCCAGCGCGTATTCATCTACCTCGTGCTTGAACACTGCGAAAACCTTGCGGTACAGAACGAGGCCGTGTCGCGCTTCATCGACCTGGTTCGAGAGCAACCGGAGGCGCAGCGGGCGGTGTTTGAAGACAACCTGGATTATGCCGAGCGGCACCAGAAGATCATTGCGCGGTTTGGACGGTTTCCCCATCGCAATGCGGTGTTGGGGCGCGAGTCCACGGCTGAGGAAATGGAGTTTTTGAACAGGCCTGGGTCCAGGTTCTGATTCTTTCGGTGTAGCTGACGCCGCTATCGCGAGCAAGCTCGCTCCCACATTTGACCCCGTTCGCAATCATTAATGTGGGAGCGAGCTTGCTCGCGACGGGGCCAGTCCAGGCACTAGATCCGGAAACTACCCACCAACTGCTTCAACCGCGCCGCCTGCTGCTCAAGATCGGCACAGGCGCGCAAGGTGGCTTGCAGGTTTTCCACGCCTTCCTGGTTCAGGGTGTTGATCTCGGTGATGTCGACGTTGATCGACTCCACCACGGCGGTCTGTTCTTCGGTGGCGGTGGCCACGGACTGGTTCATGCCGTCGATTTCACCAATACGCTGGGTCACGCTGCCCAGGCGTTCGCCGGCTTGGTTGGCGATGCCGACGCTGCTTTCGCTCTGGCGCTGGCTGTCGGTCATGGTCAGCACCGCTTCCCGGGCGCCGACT
Organism: Pseudomonas sp. NFACC05-1; assembly: GCF_900100135.1. Taxonomy (NCBI): domain Bacteria; kingdom Pseudomonadati; phylum Pseudomonadota; class Gammaproteobacteria; order Pseudomonadales; family Pseudomonadaceae; genus Pseudomonas; species Pseudomonas sp. NFACC05-1. The sequence goes on from NZ_FMTR01000003.1 coordinate 195,669, forward strand.
TGCAGTTCTTCGATCATCTTCTGCACTTGCTGCGCCGAATCCTGGGTGCGGTGGGCCAGGTTGCGCACTTCATCGGCGACCACCGCGAAGCCGCGCCCGGCTTCACCGGCACGGGCCGCTTCGATGGCCGCGTTGAGGGCGAGCAGGTTGGTCTGCTGGGAAATGCTGGTGATCACCTCAAGAATCTGGCCGATGTTCACCGTGTTGCTGTTCAAGGTTTCGATGTTGCCGCACGAATCGCTGATCTTGGCCGACAACTGCTGCATGGCCGCGATGGTTTTATCCACCACGTGCTGGCCATCTTCAGCCAGGCTGCGCGCATCGCTGGAATGCTGCGAGGCGAGGGCGGCGTTCTGGGCGATCTCCTGGGCGGCGGCACCGAGCTGGTTGATGGCCGCGGCTACGCTGCTGGTGCGTGAAGCCTGCTGGTCGGAGTTGAACATCGACGAGTTGGACGCGCTGACCACGCGCAGGGCGACTTCGTTGACCTGGCCGGTGGCCGAGGCCACTTCACGGATCGAGGTATGAATGCGTTCGACAAAGCGGTTGAACGACGTCCCCAGCGCGCCGAATTCGTCGTGGCCGTGGATGACCAGGCGCCGAGTCAGGTCGCCTTCGCCTTCGGCGATGTCGTGCATGGCGCGGCCCATGGTCAGCAGCGGTTGCATCAGCACGCGGATCAACATGCCAAGCAGGGCGATGATGAACACCACCGCGATGACCATGGCGATCAGCGCCGAAGTGCGGAACTCACTGAGCATCGCCAGCGCGGTGTCCTTGTCGAGCACCAGCGCCACGTACCAGTCGGCTCCCGGCACGCCGTTGACGTGGGTGAAGGAGATGAATTGGGTCTTGCCGTCGAGGTCGACTTCTTTCACGCCCGGGCTGATTTGAGGCGCGCCGTTAGGGTAGGCCTCGGCCAGGGTCTTGAGCACGCGCTTGCTGTCGGGGTGGATCAGGATCTTGCCGTCGGCACTGACGATGAACGCGTGGCCGTGGCCGCCGAAGTTCAGCGAATTGATGATGGCGCTGACGCTGGACAGGTCGATGTCCGCACCGGCCACGCCGATCATCTGGTTCTGGTGCTGCACCGGGGTGGCGACGGTGATCACCAGCTTGCCCGACGAGGCGGCGATGTAGGGTTCGGTGACGATGGTTTGCTGCGCGCTGTTGGCGGCCTTGTACCAGCCACGGGCGCGCGGGTCGTAATCGGCAGCGCGATTGCCGGCCGGTACCGAGAACATCACGCCGTCGGTGCCACCAAAATAACTGAGCTGGAAATTGCTGGTGTAGGCCGGCAAGCCCACGGCGCGCTTGAGGCTGTCGGCACTGCTGCCGTCCGCGGCAATCTGCTGGGCCAGCGATTGCAGCAACTGGATGCGGCCCTCGACCCACGTCTGGATATTGCGACTGGTCAGGCTGCCGAGTTCCTGCATGGAGGTTTCGGTGCTGGCGTTCAAGCTCTGGCGTTGACGATAGTCGTTGAACAGGATGAAACAGGCGAATGCAACGGCCACCACGAGGGCGGCAGCCAATAGGATTTTATGGCTGAATTTCATGTTTCTGGTCATTAATAACACTACCGCGGAGGGACGGGTCAGGACGGGCTGTCAATTTGCCATAACGCGTTCCTTTGCGCTGTTTCTTTTTATCGGCGTGCCAGAGCGCCCCATCAGCCGATAGCGGTTCAATTCCGACGAAATGCACGACGCTGTCACAAAGTGAGTGTTTCACCGATGAAACACCAGGCCAGACCCAATAAATACCGGGGGTGTCGGGGAACCAGATAGGGGTTTTCTCTTCTAAGCTTCTGGTTGGCACCTGCCACCCCCCTTCCGTTCCAGGAGTTCACCATGTCGCTGCGATCTATCGCCTTGTTGTTTGTGTGTGTCGTATTGACTGCATGCAGCAAGGTCAACCAGGAAAACTATTCGAAGCTGTCGGCTGGCATGCCCAAGTCCGAAGTCGAAACGTTACTGGGGAAACCGACCGATTGCTCGGGCGCGCTCGGCATGTCCAGTTGCACCTGGGGCGACCAGAAAAGCTTTATCAGCGTGCAGTACGCCGGTGACAAAGTGTTGATGTTTTCCGGCCAAGGCCTGAAGTAAACCGGGGATGGTGGCCAGTATGGTTAGTTCGTCAGTTCTACTTCGGCGCCAGAAGTAGAACTGACGAACTAACCATGCTGGCCACAGTGCCCGCGGGAGAAAAATAATGATGCGGTTAGTTTTTGTGCTTTTGGCTGGCCTGATTTTGGCTGGCTGTGCCACTTCTGGCGAAGATCCGCTGGCACCCAAGACGGTCAACAGCGTCAATCTCAAGCGCTACCAAGGCACCTGGTATGAGTTGGCCCGCCTGCCCATGTATTTCCAGCGCAATTGCGCACAATCGGAAGCTCACTACACCCTCAAGCCAGACGGCAACGTGGGCGTGCTCAATCGCTGCCTGACCTCGGACTGGCAGTGGGAAGAAGCCAGGGGCACCGCCACGCCGCAGGTGCCGGGCAAGACCGACAAGCTCTGGGTCGAGTTCGACAACTGGTTTTCGCGGATCGTGCCGGGCGTGGCGAAAGGGCAATACTGGGTGCTGTACGTCAGCGATGACTACAAGACCGCCATCGTCGGCGACCCAAGCCGTCGCTACATGTGGCTGCTGTCCCGTACGCCGACTGTCAATAGCGTCGTGCGCGAGGAACTGCTGAGCAAGGCACGCCAGCAGGGTTATGACACGACCCGACTGATCTGGCGCGCGTCGGATCGGCAGATGGCCAAGACTTCGGACTGACTGCCTGCAAGTATTCAATGTGGGAGCGGGCTTGCTCGCGAATTCGGTGTATCAGCCGACATAATCGTTAGCTGACAAACCGCCTTCGCGAGCAAGCCCGCTCCCACACTTTTTATCTACGTCAGCCTAAGAGCTCGCGCAATACCTGGGTAAACGCGCGGGCGCTTTCTTCTTCGCCGGCATGCCGCCCATCGCGCACCACCCACCGGCCGCCGACCATCACATCGCGTACCTGGCGATCGCCACCGGCAAACAGCCAGCGATTGAGGATTGCGTCGCCCTGGGCCGTGGCCAAATACGGGTCGCTGCCATCGAGAACCAGCCAGTCGGCGCGCTTGCCGATGTCGAGGGTGCCGATCGGTTGCCCCAGGGCCTGGGCGCCGCCTGCCAGCGCCGCATCGAACAAGGTGCGACCGACCATCGGCTGATCCGCCCGGTACAAGCGGTTGCGCCGTTGATCCCGCAGGCGCTGGCCATATTCCAGCCAGCGCAATTCTTCGACCACGCTTAGCGATACATGACTGTCAGAGCCGATTCCCAGGCGCCCGCCCTGGGCGAGGAAATCCACGGCCGGGAAAATTCCGTCCCCCAGGTTGGCTTCGGTGGTCAGGCACAGGCCGGCAATCGCCCGGCTCCTGGCCATGAGGCTGACTTCCTGGGTGTTGGCGTGGGTAGCGTGGACCAGGCACCAGCGCTGGTCGACTTCGGTGTTTTCGTACAGCCATTGCAGCGGACGGGCGCCGCTCCAGCTCAGACAGTCGTCGACTTCCTTCTGCTGCTCGGCAATGTGAATGTGCACCGGGCACTCGCGGTCACTGGCGGCCAGCACATCTTGGATCTGCCCGGGCGTCACGGCACGCAGCGAGTGGAAGCACAGGCCCAGCGCCTGGGACGGCTGCCCGGCCAGGATCGGCTGCAAGCGCGACTGAAGCTTCAAGTAGTTTTCGGTGCTGTTGATGAACCGGCGTTGCCCGTCATTGGGCGCCTGGCCACCAAACCCCGAGTGGCTGTAAAGCACCGGCAGCAGCGTCAGGCCGATGCCAGCAGCGCTGGCGGCGTGGCTGATGCGCAGGGCCAGCTCCGCCGGGTCGGCGTAGGGCGCGCCATCGGTGTCGTGGTGCACATAGTGGAATTCGGCGACTGAGGTGTAGCCGGCCTTGAGCATTTCGATGTACAGCTGGCGGGCAATGATGCCGAGTTGGTCGGGACTGATTTTTCCGACGAGGCGGTACATCAAGTCGCGCCATGTCCAGAAACTGTCGTTGGGATTGCCCGCCACTTCCGCCAGCCCGGCCATGGCCCGTTGGAAGGCATGGGAGTGCAGGTTCGGCATACCCGGCAACAGCGGGCCGCCCAGCCGTTCGGCGCCGTCTGCGTGGGAACCGGCCTGGATATGGGTCAGGACGCCTTCGGCATCGACCTCAAGACGTACATCATGGGCCCATCCACTAGGCAGCAGCGCGCGTTCGGCAAAGAAGGCGGACATGGTTCAACCTCATCGTGCGTAATTTGTATATACATATACAGACGTTTGCCTGGCCGGTAAACTCCGGCAAGCTAGCATTCTTATCCGCAGAACAAGGAACCGCCGTGTCGACTCCGCCTGCCAAACCGCCGCTGGCCGCAAACATGGGTGACAGTCCGGCACCCCTGTACGCCCGCGTCAAACAGATGATCACCCAGCAGATCGACAGTGGAAACTGGCCGCCGCATTACCGCGTGCCGTCGGAAAGCGAACTGGTCAGCCAACTGGGCTTCAGTCGCATGACCATCAACCGTGCGCTGCGGGAAATGACCGCCGACGGCCTGTTGGTGCGCATGCAGGGTGTCGGCACCTTCGTGGCCGAGCCCAAGAGCCAGTCCGCGTTGTTCGAAGTGCATAACATCGCCGACGAAATCGCCTCCCGCGGTCATCGCCACACGTGCAAGGTCATCACCCTGGAAGAAGAGGCGGCCGGTTCCGAGCGGGCACTGGCCCTGGATATGCGCGAAGGCCAGAAAGTGTTCCATTCGCTGATCGTGCATTTCGAGAACGACATCCCCGTGCAAATCGAGGACCGTTTCGTCAACGCGCTGGTGGCGCCTGACTACCTCAAGCAGGACTTCACCGTGCAAACGCCCTACGCCTATCTGAACCAGGTCGCGCCGCTGACCGAGGGCGAGCATGTGGTCGAGGCGATCCTGGCCGAGCCAAGTGAATGCAAGCTGTTGCAGATCGAAAGGGGCGAGCCGTGTCTATTGATCCGCCGCCGTACCTGGTCCGGGCGCCAGCCGGTGACCGCTGCGCGCCTGATCCATCCGGGTTCCCGTCACAGTCTGGAAGGGCGCTTTCATAAATGAGCCATTTGAAGGTTTTACGCGCGGCAGACTACCCACGCATGCCGTGGAAAAACGGTGGCGGCAGCACCGAAGAAATCACTCGCGATGCCGGCACCGGCCTGGAAGGTTTCGGCTGGCGGCTGTCGATTGCCGACATCGGTGAGTCGGGCGGTTTCTCCACCTTCGCCGGTTACGAGCGGGTCATCAGTGTCTTGCAGGGGAGCGGCATGACGCTGAACGTCGATGGCCAGGCCACGCGACCTCTGCATCCGCTGGACCCTTTTGCATTCAGCGGCGAGAGCCATGTGTTTTGTACGCTGCTGGGCGGACCGATTCGTGACTTCAACCTGATCTACGCGCCGCAACGTTACCGGGCGCGGTTGCAGTGGTTGGGCGGCCAGCAGCGGTTTTTCAGTGACGCGGAAACGGTGCTGGTGTTCAGTGCCGCCCCGGGGCTGGCTATCAAGATTGGTGAGTCCGCTGTGGACTTGGGTCTCTACGACTGTTTGCAACTGAGCGGTAACACCGGGTTGGTGGATGTCTCCACTCACGGTCAATGCTGCGTGATTGAGCTGACGGCCCATTGATTTCCGGCTAACACACTCTTGTGGCGAGGGAGCTTGCTCCCGCTGGGGCGCGAAGCGGCCCTAAAACCCGGCGACGCGGTGGATCAGGTTGATTGAGTGAGCTTGAGAGGGGGCTGCTGCGCAGCCCAGCGGGAGCAAGCTCCCTCGCCACAAAAAGCCTCGTCCTCGCTGTTTCCTCTTTGCGCACCAATTTGTTACCGAATGCCCCAGCGTGGCGCAATGCCATGCTTCTGTGACCCTCCGATTGCCCTCTCGAAAACCCTCTTAAAAAATTTCATGCCGCTCAGCAGCCCTGAAATCACAAGGCTTTCAGCCAATTCCCCAACCGTTTCTGAACACCACCTCCAACAAGTTGGCCGCTTGATTGCATATGCTTGTACATACAAGTAAAGACGTATGCGTATGAGTCACTGATATTCAACGCAACGTTCGCTAAATCGCTGCCCACTGCCCGGGCTGGTCTGGATTGATCGCTGAGGAGTTTTTGCTGTGACCGACGCTACCCGCAAACCTGAAAAATACCGTGACGTTGAAATCCGTGCCCCTCGCGGTAACACGCTGACCGCCAAGAGCTGGCTGACTGAAGCGCCGCTGCGCATGCTGATGAACAACCTCGACCCGGAAGTGGCCGAGAACCCCAAGGAACTGGTGGTCTACGGTGGCATAGGTCGCGCGGCGCGCAATTGGGAGTGCTACGACAAGATCGTCGAAAGCCTGACCAACCTGAACGACGACGAAACCCTGCTGGTGCAATCCGGCAAGCCGGTGGGTGTGTTCAAGACCCACAGCAACGCCCCTCGCGTCCTGATCGCCAACTCCAACCTGGTGCCGCACTGGGCCAGTTGGGAGCACTTCAACGAACTCGACGCCAAGGGCCTGGCCATGTACGGCCAGATGACCGCCGGCAGCTGGATCTACATCGGCAGCCAGGGCATCGTGCAGGGTACCTACGAAACTTTCGTCGAGGCTGGTCGCCAGCACTACGACTCCAACCTCAAGGGGCGCTGGGTCCTGACCGCCGGCCTGGGCGGCATGGGCGGTGCGCAACCCTTGGCCGCGACCCTGGCCGGTGCGTGCTCGCTGAACATCGAGTGCCAGCAGGTGAGCATCGATTTCCGCCTGAAAACCCGCTATGTCGACGAGCAAGCCACCGACCTCGACGACGCCCTGGCGCGCATCGAGAAATACACCGCCGAAGGCAAGGCGATTTCCATCGCCCTGTGCGGGAACGCTGCCGAGATCCTGCCGGAAATGGTCCGTCGTGGTGTGCGTCCGGACATGGTCACCGACCAGACCAGCGCCCACGACCCGCTCAACGGCTACCTGCCGGCCGGCTGGACCTGGGACGAGTACCGTGCCCGCGCCAAGACCGAACCTGCCGCCGTGGTGAAGGCCGCCAAGCAATCGATGGCCGTCCACGTCAAAGCCATGCTGGCCTTTCAGAAAATGGGCGTGCCGACTTTCGACTACGGCAACAACATCCGCCAGATGGCTCAGGAAGAGGGCGTCGAAAATGCCTTCGACTTCCCTGGTTTCGTCCCGGCCTACATCCGTCCGCTGTTCTGCCGCGGTATCGGCCCGTTCCGCTGGGCTGCGCTGTCCGGTGATCCGCAGGACATCTACAAGACCGACGCCAAGGTCAAGGAACTGATCCCCGACGACGCCCACCTGCACAACTGGCTGGACATGGCCCGCGAGCGCATCAGCTTCCAGGGTTTGCCGGCACGGATCTGCTGGGTCGGCCTGGGCCAGCGCGCCAAGCTGGGCCTGGCGTTCAACGAGATGGTGCGCAGCGGCGAATTGTCGGCGCCGATCGTGATCGGTCGCGACCACTTGGACTCCGGTTCCGTGGCCAGCCCCAACCGTGAAACCGAATCCATGCAGGACGGTTCCGATGCGGTCTCCGATTGGCCGTTGCTTAACGCCTTGCTCAACACCGCCAGCGGCGCGACCTGGGTGTCGCTGCACCACGGTGGCGGCGTCGGCATGGGCTTCTCCCAGCACTCGGGCATGGTGATCGTCTGCGACGGTACCGACGAGGCGGCCGAGCGCATTGCTCGCGTACTGCACAACGATCCGGCCACCGGCGTCATGCGTCATGCCGATGCCGGTTACCAGATCGCGATCGATTGCGCGAAAGAGCAGGGGCTGAACTTGCCGATGATTACCGGCAAGTAACCCCGAGCCCCTTGTGGGAGCGAGCTTGCTCGCGATGAGGGCGTGTCAGTGCTGACCCACCGCTATCGCGAGCAAGCTCGCTCCCACAGGGAAGCAGCGGCGAAAATGAATTCCAGAACAATCCACAGAGGTTGAACCATGGCTGTCAGTAGCACACGCGCAAGCAGCAAGCCGTTGATCGAGAAACGTTCGATCGACTACATCCCGGAAGCGGAGCGACACGGTCGGCTGTTGAGCCAGTTCACCCTCTGGATGGGGGCCAACCTGCAAATCACTGCCATTGTCACCGGTGCATTGGCGGTGGTGCTTGGCGGTGATGTGTTCTGGTCGTTGATCGGTTTGCTGATCGGCCAAGTGCTCGGCGGTGGCGTCATGGCCTTGCATGCCGCGCAAGGGCCCAAGCTTGGCCTGCCGCAGATGATCTCCAGTCGGGTGCAGTTCGGTGTGTATGGCGCGGCCATCCCGATCGTGCTGGTGTGCCTGATGTACCTGGGTTTCACCGCGACGGGCACCGTGCTTTCCGGTCAGGCACTGGGCCAGTTGTTTGATGTCAGCGACAGTGTCGGCATCCTCATCTTCGCCAGTGTCATCGTGTTGGTCACGGTGCTTGGTTATCGGGTGATTCACTTCATTGGCCGTGTCGCCAGCATCCTGGGTGTGATCGCCTTCGTTTACCTGTTCGCTCGCCTGATGAGCCAGACGGACGTTGGCGCACTCCTGCAAATCCGCCATTTCAGTTGGAGCAGCTTCCTGCTGGCGGTGTCGCTCGCGGCCTCCTGGCAGATCGCTTTCGGCCCCTATGTGGCGGACTATTCGCGTTACCTGCCAAGCCAAACTTCCTCGGTGAAAACCTTTTTTGCCGCAGGCGCAGGTTCAGTCATCGGCGCGCAGGTGGCGATGATCCTCGGCGTGTTTGCCGCGGCCTCGGCCAATGGGCAGTTCGCCGGTCACGAGGTGGCCTACATCGTGGGCCTGGGCGGTACCGGCGCCACGGCTGCGCTGCTGTACTTCAGCATCGCATTCGGCAAGGTCACCATCTCCACGCTGAACTCCTACGGCAGCTTCATGTGCATCGCGACCATCATCAGCGGTTTTCGTGGTCACCTGAACGTCACGCGCCTGCAGCGTCTGGTCTTCGTGCTGGTCATCGTCGGCGCTGCGACGCTGATCGCGCTGCTCGGCCAGCACTCGTTCCTCGGTGCGTTCAAGTCCTTCATCCTGTTCTTGCTGGCGTTCTTTACGCCTTGGAGCGCGATCAACCTGGTGGACTACTACTGCATCACCCGCGAGCGCTATGACGTACCGGCACTGGCCGACCCGAACGGTCGCTACGGTCGTTGGAACGCCCTTGGCATCAGCGTCTATGTCTTCGGCGTACTGGTTCAACTGCCGTTTATCGCCACCAAGTTCTATACCGGTCCGCTGGTGGAAGCCATGGGCGGTGTGGATATTTCCTGGATCATCGGTCTGGTGGTTCCGGCGGCGCTGTATTACGTCGTCGCCAAGAAGTGGCACAGCGCTGTACCCGATCAATTGATCCTGCCGCTCGAGCAGGACACGGTTGACGCACAACCGAGCAGGGCGGGCCGCATCCAAGCGGTCTGATGGGACGTTGACAGGGCTGGATGCCTCTTGACTGCCGTAAGCCAATCCAACTGATTAGGAGCGTCACATAATGAAGTCGAACAAGACCCTGCTGACCACATTGCTTTCCATGGGCCTGCTGGCCGGCGCCAGCGCCACACAAGCGGCGGGTTGGTGCGAGTCGGGCAAACCGGTGAAGTTCGCCGGCCTGAACTGGGAAAGCGGCATGCTGCTGACCGACGTCCTGCAAGTGGTGCTGGAAAAAGGCTACGGCTGCAAGACCGACAGCCTGCCAGGCAACTCCATCACCATGGAGAATGCCCTGAGCAGCAACGACATCCAGGTGTTTGCCGAAGAGTGGGTCGGCCGCAGCGAGGTGTGGAACAAGGCCGAGAAGGCCGGCAAGGTGGTCGGCGTCGGCGCCCCGGTGGTGGGGGCCATCGAAGGCTGGTATGTGCCGCGCTACGTGGTTGAGGGCGACGCCAAGCGCAAGCTCGAAGCCAAGGCCCCGGGCCTGAAGAACATCGCTGACCTGGGCCAGTACGCTGCCGTGTTCAAGGACCCGGAAGAACCGTCCAAGGGCCGTTTCTACAACTGCCCGGCCGGTTGGACATGTGAGCTGGACAACAGCGAAATGCTGAAAAGCTATGGCCTGGAAAAAACCTACACCAACTTCCGTCCAGGCACCGGCCCGGCCCTGGATGCGGCGGTGCTGTCGAGCTACAAGCGTGGCGAGCCGATCCTGTTCTACTACTGGTCGCCTACGCCGCTGATGGGCCAGGTGGACCTGGTGAAACTGGAAGAAAAACCGGGCGTGGATAAAAGCGTGAGCATCAAGGTCGGCCTGTCCAAGACCTTCCACGACGAAGCCCCGGAGTTGGTGACGGTGCTGGAAAAGGTCAACCTGCCCATCGATATCCTGAACCAGAACCTCGGGCGCATGGCCAAGGAGCGGATCGAGTCGCCGAAGCTGGCGAAGATCTTCCTGAAGGAACATCCTGAAGTCTGGCACGCCTGGGTCAGTGAAGACGCTGCCAAGAAAATCGACGCGGCTCTGTAGGTCGAATCCCCCGGCCAATCCTAGGGTTGGCCGGGACGTTCACTGCATCCACCTGATCGAGAGTCTCTTATGTTTCCCGAAAGCTTTACCTTCTCCATCGCCGACTGGGTCAACGGTTGGGTCGACGCCCTGGTGACCAACTATGGCGATGTGTTCCGGCACATCTCCGACACCTTGCTGTGGGCCATCGTCAACCTCGAAGGCCTGCTGCGCATGGCGCCCTGGTGGCTGATGCTGGCCATCGTCGGAGGCATTGCCTGGCACGCCACCCGCAAGGTCGTGGCCACGGCAGTGATCGTCGGCCTACTGTTCCTGGTGGGCGCGGTGGGCCTGTGGGACAAACTGATGCAGACCCTTGCCCTGATGCTGGTGGCGACGCTGATCTCGGTGTTGATCGGCATTCCCCTGGGCATCCTCTCGGCGCGCAGCAATCGCCTGCGTTCGGTGCTGATGCCGCTGCTGGACATCATGCAGACCATGCCGAGCTTCGTGTACCTGATTCCGGTGTTGATGCTGTTCGGCCTGGGCAAGGTCCCGGCGATTTTCGCCACGGTGATCTATGCCGCGCCGCCATTGATCCGCCTGACCGACCTGGGCATCCGCCAGGTGGACGGCGAAGTGATGGAAGCCATCAACGCCTTCGGCGCCAACCGCTGGCAACAGTTGTTCGGTGTGCAACTGCCCCTGGCCCTGCCGAGCATCATGGCCGGGATCAACCAGACCACCATGATGGCCCTGTCGATGGTGGTCATCGCCTCGATGATCGGCGCCCGTGGCCTGGGTGAAGACGTGCTGGTGGGCATCCAGACCCTCAACGTCGGCCGTGGCCTGGAAGCCGGGCTGGCGATCGTGATTCTCGCCGTGGTCATCGACCGTATTACCCAGGCCTATGGTCGTCCTCGGCATGAGGTGAGCAAATGAACAACGCAGCCATCAGCAAAATCGAAGTCAAGAACGTCTTCAAGATTTTCGGCAATCGCTCCAAGGAAGCCCTGGAGTTGATTCGCCAGAATAAGACCAAGGATCAGGTGCTGGCCGATACCGGTTGTGTGGTCGGTGTGAACGACCTGTCGTTGAGCATCGGCACCGGTGAGATCTTCGTGATCATGGGGCTGTCCGGTTCCGGCAAGTCCACGTTGGTGCGCCATTTCAACCGGCTGATCGATCCTACCAGTGGTGCGATCTTGGTGGACGGTGAAGACATCCTGCAACTGGACATGGACGCCCTGCGCGAGTTTCGCCGGCACAAGATCAGCATGGTGTTCCAGAGCTTCGGCCTGCTGCCCCACAAGAGCGTGCTGGACAACGTCGCCTATGGCTTGAAAGTGCGCGGCGAGAGCAAGCAGGTGTGCGCCGAACGGGCGCTGCACTGGATCAACACCGTGGGCCTGAAGGGCTACGAGAACAAGTACCCGCACCAGCTCTCCGGCGGCATGCGCCAGCGCGTGGGCCTGGCCCGGGCCTTGGCGGCGGACACCGACATCATCCTGATGGACGAAGCCTTCAGCGCCCTCGACCCGTTGATCCGCGCAGAGATGCAGGACCAGTTGCTGGAGCTGCAAAAGACCCTGCACAAGACCATCGTCTTCATCACCCACGACCTCGACGAGGCCGTGCGCATCGGCAACCGCATCGCGATTCTCAAGGACGGCAAGCTGATCCAGGTCGGCACGCCCCGGGAGATCCTGCATTCGCCGGCGGATGAGTATGTCGATCGGTTCGTGCAGCGCAGGGCTGCGGTGGTGTAAGGCCGGACCCAGTTGTGTAAGGCCAGACGCGGTTGTGGCGAGGGGATTTATCCCCGTTGGGCTGCGCAGCAGCCCCAGACCAAGCAGTGGGATCAGCCTGACACAATTGGATGGAAAGTAATGGGACTGCTTCGCAGCCCAACGGGGATAAATCCCCTCGCCACAAATGTTATTGGCAACTTATGGGTATGAGGTTTTAGATGTCCCAGGCTGAAAAAATCGTGATCGCCGACGCCCCGTTGCGTTGGCAGGATGTGGTCGCCGTCGCCCGCTTCGGTGCCGAGCTTGAGCTGTCGGCCCAGGCCTGGGCGCGGATCGACAATGCCCAGGCCATCGTCCAGCGCATCGTCGAAAGCGGTGAGCGCGCCTATGGCGTCAATACCGGCCTGGGGGCCTTGTGCAATGTTTCGCTCAAGGACGAACAGCTCAGCCAACTGTCGCGCAACACCCTGCTCAGCCATGCCTGTGGCGTCGGTGCGCCGCTTTCCGATGAACAGACCCGGGCGATTCTCTGCGCCGCCATCCTCAACTACAGCCAGGGCAAATCCGGCATCCATCGCCGGGTGGTCGAAGCGCTGCTGGCGCTGCTCAACCGGGGCATCACACCGCAGGTGCCGTCCCAGGGTTCGGTGGGTTACCTGACCCACATGGCCCACATCAGCATCGCGCTTTTGGGCGTCGGCCAGGTCAGTTATCGCGGGCAAATCGTTTCGGCGCAACAGGCCTTGGCCGCCGAAGGCTTGCAACCGGTGCAGTTGGGCGCCAAGGACGGTTTGTGCCTGGTCAACGGCACCCCGTGCATGACCGGCCTCAGTTGCCTGGCCCTGGCCGATGCGACGCGGCTGGTGCAATGGGCCGACGTGATCGGCGCCATGAGCTTCGAGGCCCTGCGCGGGCAGATTGCCGCGTTCGATGCCGAGATCATCGCCCTCAAGCCGCACCTGGGCATGCAGCAGGTCGGGGTCAACTTGCGGGCCTTGCTCGACGGCAGCGAAGTCATCGCCTCGAGCTTGGGCATTCGTACCCAGGACGCCTTGAGTATCCGCTCGATTCCGCAGGTGCACGGTGCCGCTCGCGATCAGTTGGCGCATGCGCGGCAACAGATCGAAACCGAACTCAACGCCGCCACCGACAACCCGCTGTTGCTCGGCACGCCTGAGCATTTCCGGGTGATGTCCCAGGCCAACCCCCATGGTCAGTCGGTGGCGATGGCGGCGGACCTGCTGGCGATTGCCATGGCTGAGATCGGCTCCATCGCCGAGCGTCGCCTCGACCGCTTGATCAACCCCCACGTCAGCGGCCTGCCGGCCTTCCTGGTAGCCAACCCCGGGGTGAATTCGGGGATGATGATCGTGCAATACGTCGCCGCGTCGCTGTGCGCGGAAAACAAGCAACTGGCGCAACCGGCGGTGCTCGACAACTTCGTCACCTCGGGCCTGCAAGAAGATCATTTGAGCATGGGCACCAACGCGGCCTTGAAGCTGCACAGGGCGCTGGAAAACTGCACGCAGATCCTCGCCATCGAATACCTGCTGGCGGCCCAGGCCTTTGAATTTCTCAAGGCCCAGCGCTTCGGCACCGGCACCGACATCGCTTGGAAACTGCTGCGTGAGCGCGTGCCGGCCTACGACCAGGATCGCTGGCTGGCGCCGGACATCGCCAGTGCCGCTGGCCTGCTTAAAGACCCGAGCATGCTGCGAAGCGTATTACCGAATTTGAATTGATCAAAAAAGCGCCAGCGTGCCAAGGCACCTATTGCCCATAAAGCATCGCCCAAAAGGCGAAGGTGACGGATAACGGAACATTCCGGAGCGACTGGCGGGTAAAAACAAAACTCTCAAAAGGAGCAATACATGACTGCCTTAAACCTGATTCCCGGCCAATTGAGCCTGGCTCAATTGCGTGACATCTATCAGCAACCGGTGACCTTGAGCCTCGACGCCAGCGCGTCGGCGCAGATCGAGGCCAGCGTCGCCTGCGTGGAACAGATCCTCGCCGAGAACCGCACCGCCTACGGCATCAACACCGGTTTTGGCCTGCTGGCCTCGACCCGCATCGCCAGCGAAGACCTGGAAAACCTGCAGCGTTCCCTGGTGCTGTCCCATGCCGCCGGCGTGGGCGAGCCGATCAGCGATGCGCTGGTGCGGCTGGTCATGGTGCTCAAGGTCAACAGCCTGAGCCGGGGTTTCTCCGGCATCCGTCGGCAGGTGATCGATGCGCTGATCGCGCTGATCAATGCCGAGGTCTATCCGCACATTCCGCTCAAGGGTTCGGTCGGTGCTTCCGGCGACTTGGCCCCGCTGGCCCACATGTCCCTGGTGCTGCTGGGCGAAGGCAAGGCGCGCTATAAAGGCGAATGGTTGCCGGCTGTCGAGGCACTGAAAGTGGCCGGCCTCGCGCCGCTGACCCTGGCCGCGAAAGAAGGCTTGGCGCTGCTCAACGGCACTCAGGTATCCACCGCGTTTGCCCTGCGTGGCCTGTTCGAAGGCGAAGACCTGTTTGCCGGTGCCCTGGCCCTGGGTGGCCTCACGGTGGAAGCGGTGCTCGGCTCGCGTTCGCCATTCGATGCACGCATCCATGCCGCCCGTGGCCAGAAAGGCCAGATCGACGCCGCCGCTGCCTACCGCGATCTGCTGGGCGAGCGCAGCGAAGTCTCCGATTCGCACCAGAACTGCGACAAGGTCCAGGACCCGTACTCCCTGCGCTGCCAACCGCAAGTGATGGGTGCCTGTCTGACCCAGTTCCGCCAGGCCGCCGAAGTGCTGGTGATCGAGGCCAACGCCGTGTCGGATAACCCGCTGGTGTTCGCCGCCGAGGGTGACGTGATTTCCGGCGGCAACTTCCACGCCGAACCGGTGGCGATGGCCGCCGACAACATGGCCTTGGCGATTGCCGAAATCGGCTCCCTGAGCGAGCGCCGGATTTCGTTGATGATGGACAAGCACATGTCGCAGTTGCCGCCGTTCCTGGTGGCCAATGGCGGGGTGAACTCCGGCTTCATGATCGCCCAGGTCACCGCGGCGGCCCTGGCCAGCGAAAACAAGGCGCTGTCCCATCCGCATTCGGTGGACAGCCTGCCGACCTCGGCCAACCAGGAAGACCACGTTTCCATGGCCCCGGCTGCCGGCAAGCGTCTGTGGGAAATGGCCGAAAATACCCGTGGGATCCTCGCGGTGGAATGGCTTGCGGCTTGCCAGGGGCTGGACCTGCGTGGCGGCTTGAAGACCTCCACGAAGCTGGAGCGGGCCCGGGGGCTGTTGCGTGCGCAAGTGCCGTTTTACGAGAAGGACCGCTTCTTTGCGCCGGACATCAATGCGGCCAGTGAATTGCTGGCGAGTCGGTGCCTGAACGAGCTGGTCACGGCGCAGTTGTTGCCGAGCCTGTAAGGCTGATTCGATCGTTCCCACGCTCTGCGTGGGAACGCCTCATGGGACGCTCTGCGTCCCGATCTACGAAGGACGCGGAGCGTCCCGGACTGCATTCCCACGCGGAGCGTGGGAATGATCCTGACGGAGGACATCAATGAAAACCCTCTGGCAAAACTGCCACGCCGCCACCATGGCCCAGGGCGTCTACTCGATCATCGAAGACGCCGCCATCGTCACCCAGGGCAAGCACATCCAATGGATCGGCCCGCGTGCCGAATTGCCGACGGGTGACTACCCGGCGGTCAACGACCTCAAGGGCGCTTGGGTCACGCCGGGGCTGATCGACTGTCACACCCACACGGTATTTGGCGGCAACCGCAGCGGTGAGTTCGAGCAGCGCCTGCAAGGCGTCAGCTACGCCGAGATTGCCGCAGCCGGCGGTGGCATCGCCAGCACCGTACGCGCCACCCGCGCCGCCAGTGAAGACGAGCTGTTCGCCAGCGCCGCCAAGCGCCTGGGAAGCCTGATGCGCGACGGCGTGACCACCGTGGAAATCAAATCCGGTTACGGCCTGGACCTGGCCAGCGAGCGCAAGATCCTGCGCGTCATCCGCCGCCTCGGCGCTGAGCTGCCAGTCAGCGTACGCAGCACCTGTCTGGCGGCCCACGCTTTGCCGCCGGAATACAAGGATCGCGCCGACGACTACATCGAACACATCTGCAGCGAGATGCTTCCGGCCTTGGCAGCCGAAGGACTGGTGGATGCGGTGGATGCCTTTTGCGAATACCTGGCGTTTTCCCCGGCGCAGGTCGAGCGGGTGTTTATCACAGCGCAACAACTTGGGCTGCCGGTGAAGCTGCACGCCGAGCAATTGTCGTCGCTGCACGGTTCCAGCCTGGCGGCGCGTTACCAGGCGCTGTCGGCCGATCACCTGGAGTTCATGACCGAGGACGATGCCAAGGCCATGGCCGAATCCGGCACCGTGGCGGTGTTGCTGCCGGGGGCGTTTTATTTCCTGCGCGAAACCCAGTTGCCGCCCATGGAAGCCCTGCGCAAGCACGGTGTGAAAATCGCCGTGGCCAGCGACCTCAACCCGGGCACCTCGCCGGCGCTGTCGTTGCGCTTGATGTTGAACATGGCCTGCACCTGCTTCCGCATGACCCCGGAAGAAGCCTTGGCGGGGGCGACGATTCATGCGGCCCAGGCCTTGGGCATGGCTCAAACCCACGGTTCGCTGGCTGCCGGCAAGGTCGCGGACTTTGTCGCCTGGCACATCGACCGCCCGGCCGACCTGGCGTACTGGCTCGGTGGCGATCTGGAAAAACGCGTCGTGCGTCACGGCGTGGAAATCGATTGAGGAGAACGGTTGTGGAGAAGGTCCTGAATTTCAAGCAAGGACGCGTGCCGCTGTTGATCAGCATGCCTCACGCCGGCCTGCGCCTGACTCCGGCGGTACAGGCCGGGCTGATCCCCGAGGCGCAAAGCCTGCCAGACACCGATTGGCACATCCCAAGGCTCTACGAATTTGCCGCCGAGCTGGGTGCCAGCACCCTGGCCGCCGAGTACTCACGGTTCGTCGTCGACCTGAACCGTCCCTCCGATGACAAGCCGATGTACGTCGGCGCCACCACCGGTTTGTACCCGGCGACGCTGTTCGATGGCGTGCCGTTGTTTCGCCAAGGGCTGGAGCCGTCGGCCGAGGAGCGGGCGAGGTATCTGCAACAGATCTGGATGCCTTACCACCAGGCGCTGCAGCAGGAACTGGCGCGGCTCAAGGCCGAGTTCGGCTATGCCTTGCTGTTCGACGCCCATTCGATCCGTTCGGTGATCCCGCACCTGTTCGACGGCAAGCTGCCGGACTTCAACCTCGGCACGTTCAACGGTGCCAGTTGCGACCCGACCCTGGCCAGCCAGCTCGAAGCCATCTGCGCTCGCCATGGTCAGTTCACCCACGTGCTCAACGGGCGGTTCAAGGGCGGACACATTACGCGGCACTACGGCAACCCGGCCGAAGACATCCACGCGGTGCAACTGGAACTCTGCCAGAGCACCTACATGGAAGAGTACGAACCGTTCAACTATCGCGCCGACCTGGCGGAGCCGACGCAAGTGGTACTCAGGCAATTGCTGGAAGGCTTGTTGGCGTGGGGGCGGCAGGCTTACAAGCATTAACCTGTGGTGAGGCAGCTTCTGTGGCGAGGGAGCTTGCTCCCGCTCGAATGCGTAGCGCTCGCAAGTTTTTGGGGCCGCTGCGCAGCCCAACGGGAGCAAGCTCCCTCGCCACAGAGGTCTTCAGTGCCCTCAACCTGTCGCCACCGTGCAAAACCGAGTCGCCACAGTTCATCTTCAGCCCCTCGGCGCTGCGTAATGTTTTGGGCACGGTGCAGCAAGACACCGACCTACAATAATCCGCTGCCGCACGAGACCTTCCCGATGAAAAGACTGTTCAAACGCTGTCTGTCGATCCTCTGCGGTACCACCCTCTTGAGCGCCGGGGCGATGGCCGCCGAGCCTGCGTCGTGCCAGACCGTGCGCATGGGCGTGGTCAACTGGACCGACGTGATCGCCACCAGCGGCATGGCCGATGTGCTGCTCACCGGTCTGGGCTACGACAGCAAGCAGACCAGCGCCGTGCAGCAGATCATCTTTGCCGGCATCCGCGACAAGCGCCTCGACATCTTCCTGGGCTACTGGAAACCGGCGATGGACAAGAACATCGCGCCATTCCTGGCCGCCAACCAAGTGAAGGTATTGGACAAGCCAAGCCTGGCCGATGCCCAGGCCACCCTGGCGGTACCCGACTACGTGGCGGCGGCAGGGCTCAAGACCTTTGCCGACATCGCCCGGTTCAAGGATCAGCTTGGCGGCAAGATCTACGGCATCGAGCCGGGCAGCGGTGCCAACACCACCATCAAGACCATGATCGAGACCAACCACTTCGGCCTCAAGGACTTCAAGCTGATCGAATCCGGCGAAGCAGGCATGCTGGCGGCGGTGCAGCGCGCGGTGAATCGCAAGGAGTTCGTGGTCTTCGTCGGCTGGACCCCGCACCCGATGAACATCAACATGAACATCAGCTACCTGACCGGCAGTGAAGATGTCTATGGCCCGAACGAAGGCGCCGCCACGGTCTCCACCGTGACTGCGCCGGACTATGCCCAGCGCTGCCCGAACGTGAACCGCTTGCTGGAGAACCTCACCTTCACCGCCGCCCAGGAGAGTCAGTTGATGGTGCCGATCATGGAGCGCAAGACACCCCAGGACGTCGCCCGCCAATGGCTACGCGAGCATCCCGAGGATCTTCAGCGCTGGTTGGCGGGTGTCACGAGCTTCGATGGCAAGGATGGCGTGGCGGCGGTGCAGGCCAGTCTCAAGAACTGAGGCAATCTTCCGGGCACTGATAACCCTGTGTGGCGAGGGAGCTTGCTCCCGCTCGAGTGCGTAGCGCTCGCAAAATTTTGGGGCCGCTGCGCAGCCCAGCGGGAGCAAGCTCCCTCGCCACAAAAGCCTTTGAGCCACACCACGATGACCTACCCACTCTCCCAGGCAATGTCGGCTTTCATCGACAAAACCCTGAGCTTCACCAGCCTGGACGACAGCCTTGCCGGCTCGCGCCAGGCCTACAGCCAGATGTGCCGGGCGTTCACTGCGCCTTGCCCGCCGACGCTGGCCGTCGAGGATTTCGAACTGGCCGGCGTGGCGGTGCGGGCCTATTACCCGCAACGTGCGGCACCGCTTGCCGGCTGGCCATGCATGCTTTACCTGCACGGTGGCGGTTGGGTCGTGGGGGACCTGGATTCCCATGACTTCATCTGCATGGAGCTGGCCGCTGAGTTGGGCGCGTTGGTGGTGGCGGTGGATTACCGGCTGGCCCCGGAGCATCCGTTTCCGGCCGGTTTCGAAGATTGCCTGGCAGTGTGGCGCCACTTGACCGACGCCCCGTTTGCCATCGACCCCCGTCGCCGGCTGGTGGTCGGTGACAGCGCCGGCGGCAATCTCGCCGCCGCGTTATGCCTGGCCTTGCGCGATGCCGGGCAACCGTTGCCGCGGGCCCAGGTCTTGATTTATCCGGCGCTCGGTGGCCCTGCGGATCTGCCGTCGCGTCACGAGTGCTGCGATGCCCCGCTCCTGAGCAGTCGCGAGTTGGAGCGCTATGAGGCGCTGTACCTGGGTGGCGCTCGTCCCTCGCTTTATGCCATGCCGTTACTCGCCGACAGCCTGGACGGCTTGCCACCAGCGCTGGTTGCTGTCGCGCAATGGGACCCGCTGCGCGACGACGGCGTCCTTTATTGCGAGCGGCTGAACGCCGCAGGGGGAGACGCCGCGCTGTATGTCGGCAATGGGCTGGTCCACGGTTGCCTGCGTGGCCGCGGCCAGGTGCCAGAGGTCGATCAGATGTATCGCACGCTGCTGGCGTACCTGGCTGACATGCTTTGACTGCGCAGGGGACATGCTCATTAAGGTAATTCGGGTTTATGATGCCGGACGGCAGACTAAATAGACGTCCCCACAGGGATGACTCGACCCCTTACGGAGCGCGCAATGCAGACTTTGTACCCGCAGATCAAACCCCATGCCCGGCACGATCTGGCTGTCGATGACACCCACACGCTCTATGTCGATGAAAGCGGTTCCCCCGAAGGCCTGCCGGTGGTGTTCATTCACGGCGGCCCGGGTGCCGGCTGCGATGCGCAGAGCCGGCGTTACTTCGATCCGAACCTGTACCGCATCGTCACTTTCGACCAGCGCGGCTGCGGTCGGTCCACCCCCCATGCCAGCCTTGAGAACAACACCACCTGGGATCTGGTCGAAGACCTGGAGCGCATCCGCAAACACCTGGGCATCGAGAAGTGGGTGCTGTTTGGCGGTTCCTGGGGCTCGACCCTGGCCCTGGCCTACGCCCAGACCCATCCCGAGCGGGTACACGGCCTGATCCTGCGTGGGATCTTTCTCTGCCGTCCGCAGGAAATCGAGTGGTTCTACCAGGCCGGCGCCAGTCGCCTGTTCCCCGACTACTGGCAGGACTACATCGCACCCATCCCTTTGGACGAACGCGACGACCTGCTCAGCGCTTTCCACAAGCGCCTGACCGGCAACGACCAGATCGCCCAGATGCATGCGGCCAAGGCCTGGTCCACCTGGGAAGGTCGTACCGCGACCCTGCGTCCGAACCCGCTGGTGGTCGATCGCTTCTCCGAGCCGCAGCGGGCGCTGTCGATCGCCCGGATCGAATGCCACTACTTCACCAACAACGCTTTCCTCGAACCCAACCAGTTGATTCGCGACATGGGCAAGATCGCCCATTTGCCGGGCGTCATCGTGCATGGCCGCTACGACGTCATCTGCCCGCTGGACAATGCCTGGGAGCTGCATCAAAACTGGCCCAACAGCGAACTGCAGGTGATTCGCGACGCTGGTCACGCCGCTTCGGAGCCGGGGATCACCGACGCATTGGTGCGCGCCGCTGCGCAAATGGCCCGGCGCCTGCTCGACCTGCCGCCTGAAGAAGCATGAAGGGGCTGTTGCAACGAGTTCGCTGCGCACGGGTCGAAGTATCAGGTGAGATCGTCGGCGCCGTGGACCAGGGCTTGCTGGTGTTGGTGGCCGTCGAGCCCGGGGATACCCGGGCCAGCGCCGACAAACTGCTGCATAAGCTGCTTAACTATCGAGTATTCAGCGACGCCGACGGCAAGATGAACCTGTCCCTGGCGGATGTCGGTGGTGGGTTGTTGCTGGTGTCGCAGTTCACCTTGGCGGCCGACACCAAAAGTGGTTTGCGCCCGAGTTTTTCGACAGCCGCACCTCCGGCCCTGGGAGAAGAGTTGTTCAGCTATTTGCTCACCCAGGCAAAACAGGTGCATGGCACTGTGGCATCAGGTAGATTCGGCGCCGACATGCAGGTGCATTTGGTCAATGATGGCCCGGTAACGTTCCTGTTACAGGTTTGAAAGCGCTTGAAACATCTTTTCGGGCCTGTTTCGAGGAAAAACTGGGAGTTTTCTCGATAAATACTTTGCTACCCCTGATGCGTTGTCACGCGGGCTACTAGATAATCGCGCGCTACGGGGGATCAGCGTTCGCTGGTCCATTTGACTTAGGTAGAGACTTGTCCTGGACCGTTTGGGGAATCATTTTGTCCCATCGGAGTCGGAACAATGCTCGCCAACTTGGCAAGAGTGGTCCGCAGGAACGGTTTTTCAGTGCCGTTACCGTGCAGATACTTTATCTGGCCGTTGGTTTTTTGATCAGTTTTCGGCGAGGGTTGCTCGTGATTGTTAGTCCCTGTAATGCACCAAAAATGACTGCCAAACGGTTTAGAAACGCTCTGGTAGCGGGCTCGGCCCTGCTGTGCCTGTTCGGCGCGGGCCAACTGTGGGCATTCAGCCTGGATGATGTATCGGCGAAGGCACAAGAATTGGCCGGGCAAAAGTTCGAAGCCCCGCGCAGCAATTTGCCGAACGAATTCCGCGAAATGAAATTCGCCGATTATCAGAAAATTCGTTTCCGCACCGAAAAAGCTGAATGGGCCGACCAGAAGACCCCGTTCCGGCTGTCGTTCTATCACCAGGGCATGCATTTCGACACGCCGGTGAAGATCAACGAAATCACCGCGACCACCGTCGACGAGATCAAGTACGACCCGACACGTTTCGATTTCGGCGACGTGAAGTTCGATCCCAAGGCCACCGAACAGCTGGGCTACGCCGGTTTCCGCGTGTTGTACCCGATCAACAAGGCTGACAAGCAAGACGAAATCATGACCATGCTGGGCGCGAGTTATTTCCGCGTCATCGGCAAGGGCCAGGTCTACGGTTTGTCCGCTCGAGGCATGGCCATCGACACCGCGTTGCCTTCCGGTGAGGAATTCCCGCGCTTTCGCGAGTTCTGGATCCAGCGTCCGAAACCGACCGACAAGCACCTGGTGATCTTCGCCCTGCTGGATTCGCCACGGGCCACTGGCGCCTATCGCCTGATCGTGCGTCCGGGTACCGACACCGTTGTCGACGTGAAATCGCGGGTGTTCCTGCGTGATCGTGTCAACAAGTTGGGCATCGCCCCGTTGACCAGCATGTTCCTGTTCGGCGCCAACCAGCCGTCCAAGGTGCTGAACTACCGTCGTGAACTCCACGATTCCAGCGGCCTGTCCATCCATGCCGGCAACGGCGAGTGGATCTGGCGTCCGCTGAACAACCCGAAACACCTGGCCGTGAGCAACTTCTCGGTAGAAAACCCGCGTGGTTTCGGCCTGCTGCAACGTGGTCGTGACTTCAGCCACTACGAAGACCTGGATGACCGTTACGAAAAACGTCCAAGCGCCTGGATCGAACCGAAAGGCGATTGGGGCAAAGGTACTGTCGATCTGGTTGAAATCCCGACCGCCGACGAAACCAACGACAACATCGTTGCGTTCTGGAGCCCGGAAAAACTGCCTGAACCAGGCCAGCCACTGGACTTCGCCTACCGTCTGCACTGGACCCTCGACGAAGCCAACCTGCACTCGCCAGACAGCGCCTGGGTCAAGCAGACCCTGCGTTCGACCGGTGACGTGAAGCAGTCCAACCTGATCCGTCAACCGGACGGTAGCGTGGCCTACCTGGTGGATTTCGAAGGGCCGTCCCTGCAAGCGCTGCCTGAAGAAGCCGAAGTGCGTAGCCAGGTGAGCGTTGGTGAGAACGCCGAGATCGTCGAGAACAGTGTGCGCTACAACCCTGAAACCAAGGGCTGGCGCCTGACGCTGCGCCTGAAGATCAAGGACCCGAGCAAAGCGACCGAGATGCGTGCCGCCTTGGTCAGGCCGCTTGTTCCTGTCGAACTCCCAGCCACCGCGCATTCCGTGGCCACGCTGGCCAAGGCCGACAAGGTCGCCAAGCAGCAGAGCGAAAAAGAGCAAGCCAACGAGCAAGCCGGCGAGCAGAAAGAAACCAAGGCCGTCAAGGCATCCACCGCCGTCGCCGAGCCGATCCCAACCCAACAGGAACCGGAACAGACTGAACAAGTCCTGACTGAGACCTGGAGCTACCAGTTGCCTGCCGATGAGTAATACGTCCGTACGACCAGAGACTCTCAGTGAGTATCTGGCCCACTTGCCGATGACCGACGAGCAGCGCGCCGAGCTGGCGGGCTGCACGTCATTCAGCCAATTGCATGAACGCTTGGCTTCCTCGACATTCGACGCACCCAACGAGGCGGCGCAAGCCTCGGTGGGCCGACGCCTGACGCTGAGCACCGCCGAGGAACTCGAGGACGCCGAAATGCTGGCCCTCGATGCCAACGGTCGGGTGTGCTTGAAGGCGACACCGCCGATTCGCCGGACCAAGGTCGTGCCGGAACCGTGGCGCACCAATATCCTGGTGCGCGGTTGGCGGCGCCTGACCGGGCGTACCAACCCGCCGAAGCCGCCCAAGGATGAGCGCGTGCTGCCCCATGCACGCTGGCGTACCGTGGGTTCGATCCGCCGCTACATCCTGTTGATCCTGATGCTCGGCCAGACCATCGTTGCCGGTTGGTACATGAAAGGCATCATGCCGTACCAAGGCTGGTCGCTGGTGGACCTGGACGAAGTCCTGCACCAACCGCTGTTGCAGACGGCCACGCAAGTGCTGCCGTATGCGTTGCAAACCAGCATCCTGATCCTGTTCGGGATCCTGTTCTGCTGGGTGTCGGCGGGTTTCTGGACGGCGCTGATGGGCTTTCTCGAATTGCTCACCGGTCACGACAAGTACCGCATCTCCGGTGCCAGCGCCGGCAACGAGCCGATTCCCAAGGACGCCCGCACCGCACTGGTGATGCCGATCTGCAACGAAGACGTGCCGCGGGTATTCGCCGGTTTGCGCGCAACCTTCGAGTCGGTGGCTGCCACCGGTGACTTGGATCGTTTCGACTTCTTCGTGCTCAGCGACAGTAACGAGACCGATATTTGCGTAGCCGAGCAGCAGGCCTGGCTGGATGTCTGCCGTGAAGCCGGGGGCTTTGGCAAGATCTTCTATCGCCGCCGTCGCCGTCGCGTGAAGCGCAAGAGCGGCAACCTCGACGACTTCTGCCGTCGTTGGGGCAGCGACTACAAGTACATGGTCGTGCTCGACGCTGACAGCGTCATGAGCGGTACGTGCCTGACCAGCCTGGTGCGCCTGATGGAAGCCACACCGGACGCTGGCATCATCCAGACCGCGCCACGTGCCTCGGGCATGGACACGCTGTATGCGCGCATGCAGCAGTTCGCCACCCGGGTGTACGGCCCGCTGTTCACCGCCGGCCTGCACTTCTGGCAGTTGGGTGAATCCCACTACTGGGGCCACAACGCGATCATTCGCATGAAGCCGTTCATCGAGCACTGCGCACTGGCGCCGCTGCCCGGTAAAGGCGCGTTCGCCGGTGCCATCCTGTCCCACGACTTCGTCGAAGCGGCGCTGATGCGCCGTGCCGGCTGGGGCGTGTGGATTGCCTATGACCTGCCGGGCAGCTACGAAGAACTGCCGCCGAACCTGCTGGACGAACTCAAGCGTGACCGTCGCTGGTGCCACGGCAACCTGATGAACTTCCGGCTGTTCCTGGTCAAGGGCATGCACCCGGTGCACCGTGCGGTGTTCCTGACCGGCGTGATGTCTTACCTGTCGGCGCCGCTGTGGTTCTTCTTCCTGGTGCTGTCCACTGCGTTGTTGGCGGTGAACACGCTGATGGAGCCGCAGTACTTCCTCGAGCCGCGTCAGCTCTATCCGTTGTGGCCACAATGGCACCCGGAAAAAGCCATCGCCCTGTTCTCCACCACCATCGTGCTGCTGTTCCTGCCCAAGTTGCTGAGTATCGTGCTGATCTGGGCCAAGGGTGCGAAGGAGTTCGGTGGCAAGTTCAAGGTGACGCTGTCGATGCTCCTGGAGATGCTGTTCTCCATGCTGCTGGCGCCAGTGCGGATGATTTTCCACACCCGCTTCGTGCTTGCCGCATTCCTGGGCTGGGCTGCAACCTGGAACTCGCCACAACGTGACGACGACTCCACGCCATGGAGCGAAGCGGTCAAGCGCCACGGCCCGCAAACCTTGCTGGGCTTCTTCTGGGCCTTGCTGGTGATCTGGCTGAACCCGAGCTTCCTGTGGTGGCTGGTGCCGATTGTCGGCTCGCTGATGCTGTCGATTCCGGTATCGGTGATTTCCAGCCGCGTGGGCCTGGGCTTGAAGTCCCGCGATGAAAGCCTGTTCCTGATCCCTGAGGAATACGCACCGCCCCAGGAACTGCTGTCGACGGACCAGTACACCCATGAAAACCGTTGGCATGCGCTCAAAGACGGTTTCATCCGGGCGGTGGTCGATCCACAACAGAACGCCTTGGCGTATGCGTTGGCAACCTCGCGTCACGGCAAGGCCGAGCCGATCGAATGGCTGCGGGTCGAACGCGTTCGTCACGCCTTGAAGACCGGCCCGACCGGCCTCAGCAACGCCGAGCGACTGGCCTTGCTGAGCGACCCGGTGGCCTTGTCTCGCCTGCATGATCAGGTCTGGAGCGAGGGGCATCCCGAGTGGCTGGCGGCGTGGCGTGAGTCGGTCAAGGCCGACCCTCATGCACCGCTGCTACCGCTACAGCCGGTGAGCGTGCAGCCTCAAGTGGCCTGATACGCACAAAGCCCCGCTTCTGGAAGGAAGCGGGGCTTTTTGTTGGGCGCTGTTGTGAACACGACTGTTTGATCCGGGGATAGGGTTAACACCTGTGGCGAGGGAGCTTGCTCCCGCTCGGCCGCGCAGCGGACGCCAAAAAGCGGGGGCGGCTGCGCCACCCAGCGGGAGCAAGCTCCCTCGCCACATTTCGTGGTGCGGTCAGGGTTGTGTGTTGACGTTGTCCAGTGCTCGATTCGCCAACAAAGCACTCAGCTCGATCAGTTGCTGAATACCAAGGGCGACATGACGTCGTGAACCTTCCAGGTCGAACGCAAGGTCACTGACCATGGCGTCGGCTGAGGCCAGGTTTTCGCTGAGGTTGGCCAACAGGCTTTCAGTGTCGATACCGTCCACGACGGTGAAGAGCTGGCCCGATGGCTGTTTTTCTTCGGGGTTGGGCTGTTTGGGCTTCAGGTAGTAATCGAGCGCGCGGTCGGTGGCTTCCTGGAGTTTCTTGGGGTCGGTTTCGGGTTCTGGTGGGTTGGGTGTGGCCTTGAACATGGTTGACGCTCCTAGGGTAATGGAGCCGCCAGATATCGCTGCTAAACGAGAATGGGTGGCGACTGTACGCGGGTTAGCAGACCGGGACCCTAGAACCCGGCAGACCCGAAGGTCTCCCACGCACAACCGCCATGACATAGATGTGCAGGCGCTGAAGCCTGCTCACGCATGTGGAGAGCGTACGTCTAGGATTGTCCAGGCTGCTAAACCCGATCGCTGAACTGACAGCGACCTGCAAACGTTAGAGCCCAGGGCCAAGGCGCACAAGCCGGCGGATTCTGGCGTAGTTGTAGGCAATGGCGCAAGGCTCCGTAGCCTTGGGATGACGGATTGTGGGGCGCAGGTATTTTTGTATGTATATCCGTTATTTAGGTAACGGCTGCTTAGGGTTCCGCTCTTACAGCGGGTCACTTTCGAAAAGCGCGAAAGTAACCAAAGCGCTCATGCCCCACCACTCGGTGCCTCGCTTAGGCTCGGCATGCCCTCACTCCGGCATTGCTCCGTGGGCCCGCCGCGAAGGGCCATCCATGGCCCAGCGCGGCTATCCCGGCATCCATGCCGGGATGCCCACTCCACAATGCCTGCGTTCGGCCAGCGTGGTTAACGGGGCGCCGAAATCAACGTCCACCACGAGGCGGCCTGGTAGCCGACCTGGTTCATGGTGGGACCGCGTTTCCCCTGTGGGAGCGGGCTTGCCCGCGAAGGCGGCCTAGTAGCCGGCCTGTCTCTTGCGGGTGTACCCCGATTCAACTGTGGGAGCGGGCTTACCCGCGAAGGCGGCCTAGTAGCTGGCCTGTCTCTTGCGGGTGTACCCCGATTCAACTGTGGGAGCGGGCTTACCCGCGAAGGCGGCCTAGTAGCTGGCCTGTCTCTTGCGGGTGTACCCCGATTCAACTGTGGGAGCGGGCTTGCCCGCGAAGGCGGCGGTTCAGTCACATAAATGTTGGGCTTGCCGGCCTCATCGCGAGCAAGCTCGCAACACAAGGGGGCTGTGTTGGACATGAATTTTGTTTTCACTGGAGGTGAATATGGGAGCAAGCTCGCTCGCGATGGCGGTGTGTCAGTTTTGCGGTGATGTTGGATGTGCCGGCCTCTTCGCGAGCAAGCTGATCCCACAGGAGGAATGCGGTCCCCATCAAGAACCAGGTCGGCTACCAGGCCGCCTCGTGGTGGACGTTGATCTCGGGCGCCCCATTAACCACGCTGGCCGAACGCAGGCATTGCGCAGTGGGCAACCCGGCATGGATGCCGGGTTAGCCGCGCTGGGCCATGGATGGCCCTTCGCGGCGGCCCACGGAGCAATGCCGGAGTGAGGGCATGCCGAGCCTAAGCGAGGCACCGAGTGGTGGGGCACAAGCGCTTTGGTTACTTTCGCGCTTTTCGAAAGTGACCCGCCGTCAGGGCGGAACCCTAAGCAGCCGTTACCTAAATAACGGATATACACACAAAACCATCAAACCCTAAACCGCCCCACCAACCCCTGCAAATGCCCCCCCAACCGCGCCAACTCAGCACTGGAAGCAGCCGTTTCCTCACTGGAGGCGGCAGTCTGTTCCGACACATCACGCACATTCAGTACGCTACGGTTGATCTCTTCAGCCACAGCACTCTGCTGCTCAGCCGCAGCGGCGATCTGCTGATTCATCGCCTGGATCGCCGAGACGGTACGGGTGATGTTTTCCAGCGACGCACCGGCACGACGGGTCAGCTCGACGCTGCTGTCGGTCAGGCTGCGGCTGTTGTCCAAGGTCGCCGCGACCTGCTCAGTGCCCGACTGCAGGCCAAGGATCAGTTCCTCGATCTCTTCAGTAGACTTCTGGGTGCGCTGGGCCAGGCTGCGGACTTCATCGGCGACCACCGCAAACCCACGCCCGGCTTCACCGGCCCGGGCCGCCTCGATGGCGGCGTTGAGGGCCAGCAGGTTGGTTTGCTGGGCGACGGACTTGATCACATCCAGCACACTGCCGATCTTGTCGCTTTCTCGCTTCAGCTCGCCCATGGCGGTGGTGGAATTACCCACTTCGAGTGCCAGGCGCTCGATCTGGGCAATCGCTTCGCCGACGACTTTATCGCCTTCGCGTGCCTGGGCATCGGCGGCGACGGCCGCTTCGGAAGCCTCTTCGGCATTGCTGGCCACTTCCTGCACCGTGGCGGTCATTTCGTGCATGGCGGTGGCGACCTGGTCGGTTTCCGCTTTCTGGCTGTTGACGCCGGCGCTGGTCTGTACGGTAACGGCCGATAGTTGTTCGGCGGCGCTGGCGATTTGCGTGACGCCTTCGCTGATGCCGCCGATCAATTGCCGCAGGCCCACGGTCATGTTCTGCATGGCGCGCTGTAGCTGGCCCAGTTCGTCGCGGCGCTCGGAAGTGAGGTTGTGGGTCAGGTCGCCGGCAGCCACGCGTTCGGCGATTTTGAGGGTCTGGCCCAGAGGACCGACGATCTGCCGGGTGATGACCAGGGCGGCGATGACACCGAACAACAGGGCCAGTACGGCAGCCGAGACCAGGAAGGTCTTGGCCTTGGCGGCATCACGGTCGCGCACAGCGGTCTGGGAGACCGTCAGTTTTTGGCTGGCGTCGATCAATACGTCGCCTTGCTCTGCCATGAGCTTGAGTGCGGCGGCGTTGTCGATCTGGGAGTCGCGGAACTGGCTGACCGCTGCGCGATAGACATTGATCGAGTCGTTGGCCTGTTGCAGGTTGGCGGCATGTTCTTCGGGTAACTGCTCTGGCAAGCGTGCGAGAAGCTTGAGGACATTGTCGATGGCCTCAAGGGCCGGTTGCTGGGCTTCGTTCTTGCCGCTGTAGGTATAACCGCGAACTTGATAGCGTGCTTGCTGGATCGCCTTGCTCAGGGTCACAGCGTTGTTGAACTGGGCGACGCTGTCGCCTTCCAGCAACGACTTCTCTACTTCAGCGACGCGAGCCACGGCATTGTCTGCACTGGCACCGAGTTTGCTGCGGGCATCTTCTCGGCTGGCGGTAGCGCGGGTCATCTCGGCGAAGGCTTTTTTGTACTCGGCCACGGCGGTCAATTGTTTATCGATCAGTGCGGCATCGGCCGGTTGTTCGATCAGTTGGCGGGCGGTTTTCAGCCCGGCGTCGAGTTTGCCGATCAGGTCGTTGACTTGCTGGGGGCCGTTCTCGCCCCGCGAGGTGTCGTAGTTCATGCGTGCCAGGCGCAAGTCCTTGGTCAAATCGTTCAGGCTGGCAATGAACCCCAGCTTGTCGCCACGGCTGATGACGTTACCCAGGCCGGTCCAGCCCGTGAAGGCGATTATCACGGTCAGGAACAGCACCAGGCCGAAGCCGAAACCGAGTTTGCGATTAACGCCTACATTACCTAGCCATCGGAACATACTGTTACTCCCTGCAGCGCTGAGTTTGTGTGCTGGGAGCTATATCGACCGTTTGGAAGGGATCTGTAGAGAATAGATGTCACAGTAGTGGCCGCTTCGCGCCCAAGCGCGAGCAATCTCTGGCCACGGTTTTATACCTGCCCTTATGGTTAGACCTTGAAGCGACTTACCAGCGTCTGCAAATGCACCCCCAACCGTGCCAGTTCGGCACTGGAGGCTGCGGTTTCTTCACTGGAAGAAGCCGTTTGTTCGGACACATCGCGAACGTTCACGACGCTGCGGTTGATCTCTTCGGCCACGGCGCTCTGCTGCTCGGCGGCGGCGGCGATCTGTTGGTTCATCGACTGGATCGCCGAGACCGTGCGGGTGATGTTTTCCAGTGAGCCACCGGCCCGGCGGGTCAGTTCGACGCTGCTGTCGGTCAGGTTGCGGCTGTTGTCCAGGGTGGTCGCGACCTGTTCGGTGCCCGATTGCAGGCCGAGGATCAGTTCTTCGATTTCTTCGGTGGACTTCTGGGTGCGCTGGGCCAGGCTGCGGACTTCATCGGCGACCACCGCAAACCCACGCCCGGCTTCACCGGCCCGGGCTGCTTCGATGGCGGCGTTGAGGGCCAGCAGGTTGGTTTGCTGGGCGACAGACTTGATCACGTCCAGCACGCTGCCGATCTTGTCGCTCTCGCGCTTGAGGTGGCCCATGGCTTCGGTGGAGATGCCCACTTCCTTGGACAGGCGTTCGATCTGGGCGATGGCTTCGCCGACCACTTTTTCGCCTTCGCGAGCCTGCTGGTCAGCGGCAACTGCCGCTTCGGAGGCTTCCTCGGCATTGCGCGCTACTTCCTGCACGGTGGCGGTCATTTCGTGCATGGCAGTGGCGACCTGGTCGGTCTCCGTTTTCTGGCTGTTGACCCCGGCACTGGTCTGTTCGGTGACGGCCGAGAGCTGTTCGGCGGCGCTGGCGATTTGCGTGACGCCGTCGCTGATACCCCCGATCAGTTGCCGCAGGCTGATCACCATTCGCTGCAGGCTGGCTTGCAATTGGCCCATGTCGTCACGGCGGGTAACCACCAGGTTATGGCTCAAATCGCCCGAGGCGACACGTTCGAGGGCCACCAGGGTTTGTTGCAGGGGAACAACGATCTGCCGCGTAATGATCCACGCAGCCAGCAGACCAAACGCTAACGCCAGGACGGCAACGGTAATCAGGGCCTCTTTCGCATGAATCGTCTCCAGGTCGCGCTTCTCAATCTGCGAGGCCGTCAAATGTTTGTTCAGCTCATGCAAATGGGTGTCCTGGTCGACCATTCTCTTGAGGGCTGAGGCGCTGGCGACCTGCGAATCGCGGAACTGGCTGACGGCTGCGCGATAGGCTTTCATTGATTCGGCGGCTTGTTGCAAGTTGGTTGCGTGCTGTTCCGGTAACTTGCCCGGCAGGCTCTCGAAGTTTTTCAGGACGTTTTCGATGGCATCCAGCGCCGGCTGCTCGGCGTCGGCCTTACCGCTGTAGGTGTAGCCGCGAACTTGGTAACGCGCTTGCTGGAGCAGTTTGCTCAGCTCGACCACGTTGTTGAATTGCGGGACGCTGTCGCCTTGTCGCAAGGCATTTTCGACGTCTGTCACCTTGGCCACGGCGTTGTCGGCGTTGGCGCCAAGCTTGGA
This sequence comes from Pseudomonas sp. NFACC05-1, assembly GCF_900100135.1. NCBI lineage: Bacteria > Pseudomonadati > Pseudomonadota > Gammaproteobacteria > Pseudomonadales > Pseudomonadaceae > Pseudomonas > Pseudomonas sp. NFACC05-1. Next base: position 227,457 of record NZ_FMTR01000003.1, read on the forward strand.
CCGGGCCGACTCGCGGTTCTGCGTCGCTTGAGTGAGGTCGACAAAGGCACGCTTGTATTCATCGACATTAGCCAATTGCTGATTGAGCAACTCCTGGTCTGCCGGGCGCACAAATCGTTTGAGGGCAGCTTGGATGCTCTCTTGAAGTTTGCCCAGGAGCTCGTTGACGGCTGTCGGCCCTTGTTCGCCGCGTCGCATCTCGTAGTCGAGACGGGCGACGCGTAAATCCTTGGCCGCCTCGTTGATACTGGCGATGGAAGCTTGTTTATCTGAACGGCTGATCACACTGCTCAGGCTGTTCCAGCCGGCGAAGGTGCTCAAGAGGGTCATGAGCAGGACCAGGCCAAAACCGAAACCCAGCTTGCGATTGACGCTGACGTTTCCCAGCTTTTCGGTTAACCAACTGAACATGCCGATACTCCCTCAAACCTGTTATAGGCCTTATGAAGAGAGTATCGACCATATGCCGGGGATCTGTAGAAATCGTCAGGGAGTCTAGCGGTGGAGAGGGCAAGCGTTGCAGCCAGCGAGGATGAATCGCCTGTGGTCACGTTGCACAAGCTACGAGGATCAGAACAATCGCGCGAGCAAGGCAGTTACCGCAGTCTCGACCCGCAGGATTCGCTCGCCCAGTTGAACCGGTTGCAGGCCGGCCTTGCCCAGCAGTTCGATCTCGTAGGGAATCCAACCGCCTTCGGGGCCGATGGCCAAGGTCACCGGCTCTGTTAGCGCTCGCGGGCAGGGCGGATAGTTGCCAGGATGGCCGACCAGCCCCAGGGTGCCATCCGCCATGGCTGGCAAGCGGTCCTCGACGAAGGGCTTGAAGCGTTTTTCGATGATGATTTCCGGCAGCACGCTGTCCCGGGCCTGCTCCAGGCCCAGGATCAATTGCTCGCGGATGGCCTCGGGCTCCAGGAACGGCGTCTGCCAAAAGCTCTTTTCCACACGATAACTGTTGACCAGCACCACGCGCGGCACGCCCATGGTGGCGATGGTCTGGAACACGCGACGGAGCATTTTCGGGCGAGGCAGGGCCAGCACCAGGGTCAGCGGCAACTTGGCCGGCGGCGGCTGGTCGAGGGTCACTTGCAGTTCGGCCTCGCGAGCTTCCAGGCGCAGCACCTGGGCGGTGCCCATCAGCCCACCGATGCGCCCGACGCGCAGGCTGTCACCGACGGCGCTGCGATGGACTTCCTGCATGTGGGTCAACCGGCGATCGCTGAGGATGACGCGGTCAGGCCCGATGAAGTCGGCCTCTTCGAGCAGCAGCAGGTTCACGCTTGGGTCGCTGGCGGCTGGTCGTTGTGGTCATCGACCGGCTGGTCCTCGGGTTCTTCTTCCCGGCGCTTGCGCACCAGGCCACCGAACAGGATGCCGATCTCGAACAGCAGCCACATCGGCACCGCCAGCAGGGTCTGGGAGAAGATGTCCGGTGGGGTCAGGATCATGCCGACCACGAAGCAGCCAATGATCACGTAAGGGCGGATCTTCTTCAGGTAGGCCACGTCGACCACGCCGATCCATACCAGCAGCACCACGGCCACGGGGATTTCGAACGCCACGCCGAAGGCGAAGAACAGCGTCATGACGAAATCCAGGTAGCTGCTGATGTCGGTCATCATTTCCACGCCCGCCGGGGTGGCGGCGGCGAAGAACTTGAAGATCAGCGGGAACACCAAGTAATAGGCGAAGGCCATGCCGGTGTAAAACAGCAGGATGCTGGACACCAGCAGCGGCACGGCGATGCGTTTTTCGTGCTTGTACAGGCCCGGTGCGATGAAGCCCCAGATCTGGTGCAGGATCACCGGGATCGCCAGGAACAGCGAGACCATCATCGTCAGCTTCAGCGGTGTCAGGAACGGCGACGACACGTCGGTGGCGATCATTGTCGCCCCTACCGGCAGGTACTGGCGCAGCGGCGTGGAGACGAAGGTGTAGATCTGCTGGGTGAAGGAAAACAGCCCGGCGAAGATGATGAAAACCGCCGCGACGCAACGCAGCAGGCGTGTGCGCAACTCGGTGAGGTGCGATACCAGCGGCATCGGCTGGTCGTTTTCAGGGATATCGCTCATGGGGCTCGCGGCGGCAAAGTAGGGTCGTTAGGCGCAGGGACAGCAGGGGGCGCTGTATCCGTTACCGTCGGTGTCACTGGTGCCGGTTCAGCCAGCGGCTGCGCACCATCCACCGGCGCCTGTGGCGCAATCGTCGGTTCGGCCACGGGCTGAACCGGCGTCGGTTCCTGTTGGGTCGGCGTGAAGATTTTCCGCGCTTCCTGCTCCAGGGACAGAATATGTTCGTTGTGAAGTTGCCGACGGATGTCGTCGGCCCCGATTTCACGTTCAACTTCCTGTTTGATCGCATTGAAGCTGCGCTTCAGGCGGCCGATCCACAGGCCGGCGGTGCGCGCAGCACCCGGCAGACGCTCGGGGCCCAGTACCAGCAGGGCGACGAGGCCGACGAGCAGCAGTTCAGTGAAGCTGATCCCAAACATTAGTCAGTGCTCACGAGTCTTTGCGGACGGGCTCTTCGACTTTCTGTGCCTGCACGTCGATGGTGTGCGGCGCGTTCACAGGCTGGCTGGCCTGGGGGTGTACCGGTTGGGTCGGCTGCGCCGGTTGGCTAGCAGCCGCCGACGGGTCGGCCGGTTTTTCGTCGTCGTTCATGGCCTTGCGAAAGCCCTTGATCGACTCGCCGACATCGGTGCCGAGGTTTTTCAGTTTCTTGGTACCGAACACCAGCACCACGACGACCAGGATGACGACCCAGTGTTTCCAGTCAAAGATACCCATGTGGCTACTCCTCTCAAAAATTGATCAGGCGGACGGGCGCGAGGCTTTCTCGACATGCCCGGACAGACCGAAGCGACGGTCCAGTTCATCCAGTACGGCCTGCGGATGCTGCCCCAGTTGGGCCAGCATGACCAGGCTGTGGAACCACAGGTCGGCGGTCTCATAGATCACGTCGCTGCAATCGCCACTGATGGCGGCGTCCTTGGCGGCGATGATGGTCTCGACCGACTCTTCGCCGACTTTCTCCAGAATCTTGTTCAAGCCCTTGTGGTACAGGCTGGCGACATAGGAACTGTCGGCCGCGGCGCCCTTGCGCTCTTCCAGCACCTGGGCCAGGCGGGTCAGGGTGTCACTCATGCGTATGTCCTGAATAAATGGCGTGCGGGTCCTTGAGCACCGGGTCGACGATTTTCCAGTCGCCGTTCTCGAAGACGCGATAGAAGCAGCTTTGACGGCCGGTGTGGCAGGCAATCTCACCGACTTGCTCGACCATCAGGATGATGACGTCGCCGTCGCAGTCCAGGCGCATCTCATGCAGGTGCTGCACGTGCCCGGACTCTTCACCTTTGCGCCACAGCTTGCCACGGGAACGTGACCAATAGATGGCGCGGTTCTCGGCGGCGGTCAGGGCCAGCGCTTCGCGGTTCATCCAGGCCATCATCAGCACACGCCCGGTCTTGTGATCCTGGGCGATGGCCGGCACCAGGCCGTCAGCGTCCCATTTGATCTCGTCCTGCCAGTTTTTCATCTTGAGTCCTGACGGCAGCGGCAAGCTTTAAGCTTCAAGCTGCAAGTAAAAAGCAGATTTATGTATGTATGGAGCTTGTGGCTTGCAGCTTAAAGCTTGCGGCTGATTCCTGCTATCGGCGAACGACCAGATACAGACCGACCACCATCATGATACCGGCGGGCCAGTGACCCAGCTGGCTCAGCGGCCCGCCGGTCGCCAGCACGGCGCCGCCACCCAGGTGAGCTGCGCCCAGCAGGCGCAACAGCCAATCGTCCTTGCGTCGTTGCCACGGGGGCGCCGGGTCGTGGGCGTGGGGCTGTGACATGCGTTCGAGCAGGTCGCGGGTCATGTTGGCCAGGTGCGGGAGCTGCTCGAGCTGGCTTTGCACGTTGCCCAGCAAGGTTCTGGGGCTGACGCGCTCGCGCATCCAGCGTTCGAGGAACGGCTGGGCGGTATTCCACAGGTCGAGGTCTGGGTACAACTGGCGGCCGAGGCCTTCGATGTTCAACAGGGTTTTCTGCAACAGCACCAACTGTGGCTGGACTTCCATGTTGAAGCGTCGCGCCGTCTGGAACAGGCGCATCAGTACCTGGCCAAAGGAAATGTCTTTTAACGGTTTTTCGAAGATCGGTTCGCACACGGTACGGATCGCCGCTTCGAATTCGTTGAGCTTGGTCTCGGCCGGCACCCAGCCTGAATCGATGTGCAGCTGGGCGACGCGACGGTAGTCACGCTTGAAGAAGGCGAACAGGTTACGCGCCAGGTAGTCCTGGTCTTCAGGGGTCAGGCTACCGACGATGCCGCAGTCGATGGCAATGTACTGCGGGCTCCACGGCTGCACCGTGCTGACGAAGATGTTGCCTGGGTGCATGTCGGCGTGGAAGAAGCTGTCGCGAAACACCTGGGTGAAGAAGATTTCCACGCCGCGTTCGGCGAGCATCTTCATGTCGGTGCGCTGGTCGGCCAAGGTCGCCAGGTCGGTGACCTGGATGCCGTAGATACGCTCCATCACCAATACTTTCGGCCGGCACCAGTCCCAATAGACCTGCGGCACATAGAGCAGAGGGGAGCCCTCGAAGTTACGACGCAACTGGCTGGCGTTGGCGGCCTCGCGCAGCAGGTCAAGTTCATCGTAGATGGTTTTTTCGTAGTCCTGGACCACGTCCACCGGGTGCAGCAGGCGGGCATCGGCTGACAACCGCTCGGCGGCGCGGGCGAGGATGAACAGCCACGCCAGGTCTTGGGCAATGATCGGCTTGAGGCCCGGGCGGATGACCTTGACCACCACTTCTTCGCCGCTCTTGAGTTGTGCGGCGTGAACCTGGGCGACGGAGGCCGAGGCCAGGGGTTCGACGTCGAAACGGCTGAAGACTTCGCTGATCTTCTTGCCCAGTTGTTCCTCGATCAGCGCCACCGACACCTTGGAATCGAACGGCGGCACGCGGTCTTGCAGGCGCATCAGTTCATCGGCGATGTCTTCGGGCAACAGGTCGCGACGGGTCGAAAGAATTTGCCCGAACTTGATGAAAATCGGCCCCAGGTCCTGCAAGGCCAGGCGCAAGCGCGCACCGCGACTCAAGTCCAGCGTTCGCCGGGGAAACCAGCGCCACGGCAGCACGAAGCGCAGGGCCAGGAGAAACCAGGGCAGCGGCAGGGCGAACAGCAGGTCATCGAGGCGGTAGCGGATCACGACGCGCTGGATGCGCAACAAACGGCGGACGGCAAGCAGCTTCATGCGTTATCGCTTGGTTTCAAGGGATCGGGAAAGGCGCTCGAAACGCGCCTCGAGACGTTCCAGGTCAAGTTTGATCTGGTCCAGTTCATTAAAACGGGCTTGTGCTTCGCGTTGGCCTACGAGGGTACGCGATTCTTCGGCCAGGTATTCACTCAGATTCTGCCCCAGGCTGGCGAACCCTTGCCGATACCAGCGGCTGCGGCTGCGCAAATGGCCGCTGAGCAATTGGGTCGCCACCGGACCGATCCAGCGAGACACTTCGTATTCCCAGTCCAGTTCCAGGTCCTGAAGAATCGCCGCCAGCTCCAGCAGTACGCCGCTGTCGCCGTCGAGCTCCACGTCGGGGCTGTGCAGCACCGCGGTCTTGTCCTTGCCCAGGGCCAGGTTCAGCAGGCTCGACGCCGGTGCGCGCAGCGTGCAGTCGGCCTCGGCCTCCCAGTGCGCAGCGAGCATCAGGCCCTCGTCGCTGGGCAGGATGAACAACCGCAACGTCGGGCTGCGGCAGTCCACGGCAATCACCTTGCCGCTCAAGTGCGCCAGGCGCGCGAGCGCCGTGCTGTCCAGGCGCAACACCCGGTTGAGGCCGAGTTCAACGCTGGCAAGCAGGCCGGTGAGCAGCATCAGGGCTTGATACCGCGGTGCAGGGCGACAATGCCTGCGGTCATGTTGTGGTAGGTCACGCGGTCGAAACCGGCCTCGACCATCATCGACTTCAGGGTTTCCTGGTTCGGGTGCATGCGGATCGATTCGGCCAGGTAGCGATAGCTTTCCGAGTCGTTGGTAATCAGCTTGCCCATCAGCGGCATGAAGGCGAACGAGTAGGCGTCATAGGCCTTGGACATCAGCGCGTTGGTCGGCTTGGAGAACTCCAGCACCAGCAGGCGGCCACCGGGCTTGAGCACGCGCAGCATCGAGCGCAGGGCATCTTCCTTGTGGGTGACGTTGCGCAGGCCGAAGGCGATGGTCACGCAGTCGAAATGGTTGTCGGGGAACGGCAGCTTTTCAGCGTCGGCCTGGACAAACTCGACGTTGCCGGCCACACCCAGGTCCAGCAGGCGGTCGCGACCGACCTTGAGCATGGATTCGTTGATGTCGGCCAGGACGACTTGGCCGGTCGGCCCAACGATGTGGGAAAACTTCTTCGTCAGGTCGCCCGTGCCGCCGGCGATGTCCAGTACGCGATTACCACTGCGCACGCCCGACAGTTCGATCGCGAAACGCTTCCACAGGCGGTGCATGCCGCCCGAGAGCAGGTCGTTCATCAAGTCATACTTGGCGGCTACGGAGTGGAAAACCTCAGCGACTTTTTCCGCTTTCTGGCTTTCCGGCACGTTCTTGAAGCCGAAGTGAGTGGTGGGTTCGGCATCGCTGCCTTTGCGCTGATCAGTCATATCGCGGTCACCAAAAAAGAATGCGGGACATTCTAATCCCGGTGGAGGGCTTTGTCTTGGCAAGGCTGAAGGTAAGATGGGCGACCGCCGGGACGTTTTGACGCAGGCAGGGTCTGAAACGTTCAGGCAAGTCCCGATAAAACAGGAGTCACCCGATGGCCCGTATAACGGTTGAGCGTGCCCATGGCCTGGGCAAGGAAGCGGCACGAGAGAAAGCCGACAAGCTGGCGCAGAAGTTGTCCGATAGCTATGGCCTGGAGCCGCAGTGGGAGGGCGACACCCTGAAACTCAAGCGTTCCGGGGTCAAGGGCGAAGTGCATGTTGGCGAGGACTCGATCCGCGTCGATGTGGAACTGGGCATGTTGATGTCGGCCATGAGCGGCACGATCAAGAGCGAAATCGAAAAGGCGTTGGATAAGGCGTTGGTCTGATTGTTCGAAAGGGTGGGGTGGAACACATCCAAGTTCACAACCTACTCCTGTGGGAGCGGGCTTGCTCGCGAAAGCGGTGGATCAGTCGACATCAATAGTGAATGGTCCACCGCATTCGCGAGCAAGCCCGTTCCCACATGAAGTCGGTCGCCATCCGGTTATGTGTCAGTTGTTAGGGTGCCCTTTCTAATTATTGTCACTACTTTGTGCCTGAGCCCGACCGTGTGCGGGCAGTTCCTCAAACCATTTTCGAGTGAGGTGCACCATGGCCAAAGTTATTCTGAAGAAAAAAACCGACGTTGAATCTTCCACGCTCAGCGACGTGAAAACGTACGCGCGCAAGATCTGGCTGGCGGGCCTGGGCGCCTACACGAAGGTCGGCCAGGAAGGCAGCGAGTACTTTCAGGAGTTGGTAAAGGCTGGCGAAGTTATTGAAACCAAAGGCAAAAAGAAAATTGCCGGAAAACTTGAAGCGGCCAACAGCGAATTGATTGAAGCCAAGAGCGACGTCAATACTTTCAAGGCCCGGGTTGAAGTACAACTCGATAAAGTCGAGAAGGTATTCGATGCCCGTGTTGCAAGTGCCTTGAATCGTATCGGCATTCCGTCTAAACATGACGTTGAGACACTCTCTGCTAAGCTCGATGAGCTGACAGCATTGCTCGAACGTGTCGCGCGTAAACATTAAGGAGAACGGGATGGCTGGCAAAAAAATCACAGAAAAAGAGGGCAGCTCGTGGGCCGGGAAGATTGAAAAGTATTCCCGCAAAATCTGGCTTGCTGGTTTAGGCGTGTACTCGAAGATCGACACTGACGGCAGCAAGCTCTTCGAGTCCCTGGTTAAGGACGGCGAAAAGGCCGAAAAACTCACCAAGACGGCAGTCGGCAAACAAGTCGATGCAGCCAAGGACTCTGCCGAGTCCGCCAAGTCGCGAATCGGTGGCGTGAAGGAGCGTGCACTGGGCAAATGGGACGAACTGGAGGGGGCTTTCGACAAGCGCCTGAACAGTGCGATCTCGCGCCTGGGTGTGCCGAGCCGTAATGAAGTCAAGGCACTGCACAGCAAGGTCGACACCCTGACCAAGCAGATCGAAAAACTCACCGGCGCCAAAGTCGCACCCGTGGCGACCAAGACTGCAGCGGCCAAGCCGGCCGCTAAAACGGCGGCCAAGCCACTGGTCAAGGCTGCGGCAAAAACCGCCGCCAAACCTGCGGCGAAAGCAGCAGCCAAGCCCGCGGCTAAAACTGCTGCGGCCAAGCCTGCTGCCAAGGCGGCCAAACCGGTAGCGGCCAAAGCGGCAGCCAAGCCTGCGGCCAAACCCGCGGCTAAAACGGCAGCGGCCAAACCGGCAGCGAAACCCGCGGCCAAGCCTGCGGCCAAGCCTGCGGCAAAAGCGGCCAAACCTGCTGCGGCGAAAAAACCGGCCGTGAAAAAGCCGGCCGCGCCGAAAGCCGCTGCACCGAAGGCGCCAACCGCGGCCGCCAAACCGGCGACCCCGACGAGCACGGCGAACTCCGCCGCCGCTCCGACCCCGGTCGCCACGCCAACTCCAGCGCCGGCTCCAACGACGCCTCCCACCCAGTCCTGATTCTGCGGGACATGCAAAAACGCCCGGCCTGTGAAGGTCGGGCGTTTTTGTTTGTACGCAGGTCAATCTCAAACTTTGAAATCACCCAGAAAACAATGTGGGAGCGAGCTTGCTCGCGATAGCGGCGGGTCAGCAGTATTGATCTTGACTGATACACCGCAATCGCGAGCAAGCTCGCTCCCACAATGGATCTTCCACTGCTGGTCGTCAGTCATGCTCTTCCAGGTAGCGCAACGCCAGTTGCTCAGTCGCCACCTTGGTCGCGGGCGGGAGGTGCGGGGCCACCAGCATCATGATCTGGTAGACCACCAACCGAACCTCGCCTTCACGGTCGAGGATCCGCTGGTAGTCCAGGGAGAACAGCAAGGTCATGGTGATCTGCTCCACCAGCTGCCCCAGGGCCTGGGTATCGCTGATCAGCAAACCCTGGGCCTTGAGCTGCGCCAGCAGTGAGGCGAGGGTGCGCTTCAGGGCATTGAGCAACTGGCGGATACCCTTGGCCAGCTTCGGCAGGCGCCCGGCCAGGTTCGACAGGTCCTGGAACAGAAAGCGGTACTGGGCCAGGCGTTCGACGATCAAGTGCAGGAACAGCCAGTAGTCTTCTGGCGCCAACTGCACGTCCGCCGGAGGGTCCAGCAGCGGCGCCAGTTCGCCCTGGAATCGCTCGAATAGCCCGAGGATCAGCGGTTCCTTGCCATGAAAGTGGTAATAGAGGTTGCCCGGGCTGATGCCCATTTCGTTGGCAACTTCCATGGTGGAGACGTTCGGCTCGCCCTTTTCGTTGAACAATTGCAGGGCACATTCAAGGATGCGGTCGCGGGTTTTCATCCGGTCTTCTTAATGATCAAGTCATGCCACGGCCAATCGCCTGGCCGTGGGGTAAGGTGCTTCAGCGCACGCGAACATAGGTACCGGGAGCTGCGTCCAGAGGCGGGTAGTTCGCGTTGCCCAAGGTCATCTGGGTTTCGTGCTGGGCGCCGGAACGCTCCTGGATCCAGCCCAGCCATTGGGTCCACCAGCTGCCTTCGACGTGCTTGGCGTCGTAGTACCAGGCCCGTGGGTCGCTGCTCAATTTTGCGCTTTCGATGAAGTTGGCCTTGGGGTTGCCCGGCGGGTTGAGGATGCTCTGGACGTGGCCGCTGTTGGAGAGCACGAAGCGTTTTTCGCCACCGAGCAACAGGGTCGAGCGATACACCGCGTCCCACGGTGTGATGTGGTCATTTATGCCGCCCACACTGAAGCTGTCCACCGTCACTTTCTGCAGGTCGATAGGTGTGCCGCACACTTCCAGACCGCCGGGATGGGTCAGTGGGTTGTGCTTGAAGAAGTCCAGCAGGTCGCCGTGGTAAGCCGCCGGCAGGCGGGTGCAGTCGTTGTTCCAGTAGAGGATGTCGAAGGCCGGCGGCTCCTTGCCCAGCAGATAGTTGTTGATGAAGTAAGTCCAGATCAGATCGTTGGGGCGCATCCAGGCAAACACCCGGGCCAGGTCGCGGCCATCGAGGATGCCTTTCTGGTAGGAGCGGCGCTTGGCGGCTTCGAGAGTCTGCTCGTCGATGAACAGCGTGGCCGGGCTGTCGATCTGGCTGTCCAGCAGGCTCACCAGGTACGTGGCACTGGCGACCCGACGCAACTGGCGCTTGGCTTGCAGGTGGCCTTGCAGGGCGGCGATGGTCATGCCTCCGGCGCAGGCGCCCATCAGGTTGACCTCGCGGGCGCCGGTGATCGCCCGGCAGACGTTCATGGCCTCTTCCACGGCCTCGACGTAGCTGGACAGGCCCCATTCGCGGTGGCGTACGTCAGGGTTGCGCCAACTGATGATGAAAACTTGCAAACCGTTTTTCAGGGCGTACTGGACGAAGCTGTTGGAAGGGCTCAGGTCGAAAATATAGAACTTGTTGATCTGCGGCGGCACGATCAGCAACGGCTTGGCGTATTGCTTTTCGCTCATGGACCGGTACTGGATCAGCTCGAGCAATTCGTTGCGAAACACCACCGCGCCAGGGGTGGTTGCCAGGGTCTTGCCGACTTCAAAGGCATGGGGCGTGGTTTGTCGCGGCAACCCGTCGTTGTGCAGCAGGTCATCCACCAGATGGCTGAGGCCTCGAACCAGGCTGGTGCCGCCGGAGTTGAACAGCTCCTTGACCGCCAGCGGGTTGAGCAAGGTGTTGGACGGCGAAACGGCGTCGTTGAGCAGGGCGAAGGCGAAGTGGGCGCGGGCGCGGTCATCCTGGCTCATGGTGCTTTCGTCGATCCAGCTCGTCACCTGTTTCTGCCAGCTCAGGTAGGCCTGCAGGCTGCGGCGGTAGAACGGATTGAGCTGCCAGGTGGGGTCGGCGAAACGCTGGTCGTTGGGGTTGGTGGGGTGCAGGGTCTCCCCCAGCAGCACTCGGCCCAGTTGACCGCCCAGCTTCAGCGCATGCCGGGCACTGTGCACCGGGTTGCGCAAGCCGTGTACGGCAACGCTGCGCAAGGTGGACAGCAGGTCCCTGCCACGCAGGCCGGTGACCGCACTTTGTGCGTTGATGAAGCTGGCAGGGGCGGGCATGGAACCCTTCGCCGGTTTGTCGCGCATGAGTCAACTCCTTCGTCATCAGGCTAAAAACAAACACACCGAACCAGACAACATAGTCGCTGTTTCGGGTCGCTGCGCGGTCCGGCGTCCTGCCAGGCGCTAATGGGCGGTTTCAGCCGCCCAGTGGTGAGGGGTGCGGATGCATCACCGCACGCTGACGTTCTTCCTCCAGGAATTTCATGATGATCGGCGCCACCGCCTCGGCCCGGGTGATCAGGAACAGATGGCCGTCATCGATGATGTGCAATTGGGCGTTGGGAATGCGCCAGGCCAGCATGCGCATGTTGATCAGCGGGATCAGCGGGTCATCGTCGCCAGCCAGCACCAGGGTCGGCTGGTGGATCTTGTGCAGCCAGTGGATGCTGGTCCAGCCCAGGCCGGCGAACAGTTGCCAGTAATAACCGAGCTTGCCCGCCGAACGAACCTTGGCCGCATGGCTGGCCGCCAGGCTCGGGTCGCGACGGAACGAACCGCCGTAGATCAGTGGGGCGATACGCATCACATGGGAAGGTTGAACGTAGCGCCGGGGACTGGCCATCATCCACAGCACCTTCGGTTTACCCGGCACCATCACCGCCCCGGCCGCCGTGGCCGCCAGTACCAGCTTCTTGCAGCGCTCGGGGTAGTCATGGGCGAACTGCTGGGCCAGGGCGCCCCCCCAGGACACGCCGATCACATTGACCTGCCCGTAGTCCAGGTAATCGAGCATTCGCGCGGTGAGTTTGGCCAGGCCAGGAAAACGATACGGCCGGTTGGGCGTCGATGAGCCGCCGACACCGGGTACGTCAAAGGCGATGACTTCCAGGTCCGGGTCCAGGGCCTGGATGAACGGGAACACCAGCTCGAGGTTGGCGCCGATGCCGTTGAAAATCAGCAGCGGCGTCAAGTGAGGCTTGCCGGGACGTACCGCGGTGCGCAAGGTCTGGCCATCCAGATCGACGGTACGGAAGATGTACGGTTGCGGCATGCTCAAGCCCTGGGGTGGAGAAGTGGAAAAGCAGCATCAAGCTTCAAGTTTCAAGCTGCAAGTTAAGGCGCTTGAAGCTTGAAGCTTGATGCTTGCAGCTATCTTTCATGCACATAAGTGCCGGGCGCCGCTTCGCCGGCCGGGTAGGCCTTGTTGCCCAGCACGGTCGGGGCTTTTTTCAGTTTGCCCGAGCGCTCGGCCTGCCAGGCCTGCCAGTGCAGCCACCAGGAGTCGGTGTGCTTGGTTGAATTCTCCTGCCAATCCTCGGCCTTGGCTGGCATGTCATCACTGGTCATGTAGCGCGACTTGGGATTGCCTGGCGGGTTGAGGATGCTCTGGATATGGCCGCTGCTCGACAGCACGAACTCCACCTTGCCACCAAACAGCTGTGCCGACTTGTAGCAGGACTTCCACGGCGTGATGTGGTCGTTGGTGCCGGCCAGGGAGAAGATGTCGGCGGAGACCTGCTTGAGATCGATGGGCGTGCCGCACACTTCCAGTGCATTGGGACGGATCAGTGGATTGTTCTTGAACATTTCGATGAGGTCGCCGTGGAACGCCGCTGGCAGCCTCGTGGTGTCGTTGTTCCAGAACAGGATGTCGAACACGGGTGGCTCGTTGCCCAACAGATAATTGTTGACCCAGTAGTTCCAGATCAAGTCGTTGGGGCGCATCCAGGCGAACACCTTGGCCATGTCGCGACCTTCGAGTACACCGGCCTGGTAGGAATGGCGCTTGGCCGCTTCCAGGGTCTGTTCGTCGACGAACAACGCCACGTCGGTGTCCAGGGTGGTGTCGAGCACGCTGACCAGCAGGGTCAGCGCATTGACCTTTTTCTCGCCGAGGGCGGCGTAATGGCCCAGCAGCGCGGTGCAGGTGATGCCGCCCGAGCAGGCGCCGAGCATGTTCACGTCCTTGCTGCCGGTGATGGCCGTGACCACGTCCACCGCTTCCTTGAGCGCCTCGATGTAGGTCGACAGGCCCCACTCGCGCTGTTCCTTGGTGGGGTTGCGCCAACTGACGATGAAGGTCTGCACGTTGCTGCGCAGGCAGAAGCGCGCCAGGCTCTTGTCCGGGCTCAGGTCGAATACATAGAACTTGTTGATTTGTGGCGGTACCACCAGCAGCGGTCGCTCGTGGACCTGCTCGGTGATGGGGCGGTACTGGATCAGCTCCAGCACGTCGTTGCGAAACACCACGGCGCCTTCGGTCACGCCCAGGCTCTTGCCGACCTCGAACGCGCCCATGTCGACCTGGCTCGGCATCCCGCCGTTGTGCACCAGGTCCTTGGCCAGGTGGGACAGGCCATCGAGCAGGCTCTTGCCGCCGGTTTCGAAGAAGCGCTTGACTGCTGCCGGGTTGGCCGCCGAGTTGGTCGGGGCCATGGCTTCGGTCATCAGGTTGATCACGAAATGCCCGCGGCTGATGTCCGCGGGCGAGAGGTTGCTGTCGTCGATCCAGGCGTGCAGCTCCTTGCGCCACGCCAGGTAGGTTTGCAAGTAGCGTTTGTAGAGTGGGTTCTGGCTCCACGCCGGGTCAGCGAAGCGACGGTCGTCGCCGGCCGGTTGCAGTTCGGATTTGCCGAACAGGACATTCTTGAGTTCGACGCCGAAATGGGCGACGTGCTTGACGCTGTGCAGCGGTTGTTTGATGGCCTGGGTCAGCACCATGCGGGCAGAGGCCAGCAGATCTTTCCTGCGCAAGCCGACGACGGGATTCAACCCCAGGGTATTTTCCGAGGCTTGATACTTCAGGTCATCGTTGTTCTTGTTGCTCATCTACGACGCTCCATTGTCCTTCAGACGAGTACCCGGATCGTGCCATGAAGCCACACAGCCAATACCAGGTACGCTGCTCGGGTGACCATTAATTCCGCATCGAGGGCCAATGAGGAAACGTATGCCAGGAACTCGGCGGTTCCTTTGCAGGTAACTTGCCAGCTCCATTGGTTACCCGAGTTTAATTTTTTTCGCAAGCAGGCCAGTCATTGACGTTGCTGCGCGGGCATTCAAGCAGATGAGTCTAGAAAAATCGCCCTAAAGCGCCAGCCCCTGAGTTAGAGCATCAGCTTGACGACGGACTCGTCCGGGTCGCGGGTTTTTCCGGCGGCCTTGAGTTCGCCAAGATAATCGTTCCACAAGTCTTCCTGACGCACCGCCAACTGGTAGAGATAGTCCCAGGTGAACAGCCCGCTGTCGTGGCCGTCGTCGAAGGTCAGTTTCAGTGCGTACTGGCCGGCCGGTTCGACCTTGATCAGTGCAACGTTGAGCTTGCCGTATTGCAGGATGGGTTTGCCGTGGCCCTGGACCTCGGCGGAAGGCGAGTGCACCCGCAGGAACTCGGCGGGCAAGTGATACTCCTCGTCCGGCGCGTATTTGAGCGTCAGGGTCTTGGAGGCTTTGTGCAGGTTGATGGCGGTGGGGAGTTTGGTCATGGCAGATCGTCCGTTTCGTGACGCCTTGCATGAGCGATCCGTGGCGAGGGAGCTTGCTCCCGCTGGAGGGCGAAGCCCTCCCAAAAGACTCCCGATAATCCGCCGGAGTCGGGTTTTTGGGGCCGCTTCGCGACCCAGCGGGAGCAAGCTCCCTCGCCACAGGAGCCCGCTCACACAGCGTGTGACCTACAGGATATACCGCGACAGGTCTTCGTTCTGCGCCAATTCACCCAGGTGGCTGTTGACGTACTCGGCGTCGATGAGGATCGGCGCTTCGTTGTGGGCGCTCGCCAGGTCGCCGGCGCTGAACGAGACTTCCTCGAGCAGGCGTTCGAGCAACGTGTGCAGGCGACGGGCACCGATGTTCTCGGTCTTCTCGTTGACCTGCCAGGCGATCTGGGCCAGGCGCTTGATGCCTTCCGGGGTGAACTCGATGTTCAGGCCTTCGGTCTTGAGCAGCGCGCAATACTGTTCGGTCAGGGACGCGTGGGGCTCGCTGAGGATGCGTTCGAAGTCTTCCGGCGTCAGCGCCTTGAGCTCGACAC
Organism: Pseudomonas sp. NFACC05-1; assembly: GCF_900100135.1. Classification (NCBI taxonomy): domain Bacteria; kingdom Pseudomonadati; phylum Pseudomonadota; class Gammaproteobacteria; order Pseudomonadales; family Pseudomonadaceae; genus Pseudomonas; species Pseudomonas sp. NFACC05-1. The sequence continues at coordinate 242,640 of NZ_FMTR01000003.1, forward strand.
GGATCGGCAGGCGACCCTGCAGCTCTGGCACCAGGTCGCTCGGCTTGCTCAGGTGGAACGCACCGGAGGCGATGAACAGGATATGGTCGGTCTTGACCATGCCCAGCTTGGTGTTGACCGTGCAGCCTTCGATCAGCGGCAGCAGGTCGCGTTGTACACCTTCGCGGGACACATCGGCACCGCCGACATTGCCGCGCTTGGCGACCTTGTCGATTTCATCGATGAACACGATGCCATGTTGCTCGACCGCCTCCAATGCCTTGGCCTTCAACTCTTCTTCGTTGACCAGGCGGCTGGCTTCTTCGTCGCGCACCAGTTTCAGCGCTTCCTTGACCTTGAGCTTGCGGTTTTTCTTCTTGCCCTTGCCCATGTTGGCGAACAGGCTCTGCAACTGGTTGGTCATCTCTTCCATGCCTGGCGGCGCGGAAATATCGACGCCGGCCATTTCGGCCACTTCGATCTCGATTTCCTTGTCGTCCAGCTGGCCTTCGCGCAGGCGCTTGCGGAACAGTTGGCGGGTGTTGGAGTCCTGGGTCGCGGCGGCGTCGGCGTTGAAGCCCATGCGCGCTGGTGGCAGCAGGGCGTCGAGGATGCGCTCTTCGGCGGCGTCTTCGGCGCGGTGGCGGACCTTGGTGATTTCCTGTTCGCGCAGCAGCTTGATGGCGGCATCGGCCAGGTCACGGATGATCGACTCGACGTCGCGGCCGACATAGCCGACTTCGGTGAATTTGGTGGCTTCGACCTTGATGAACGGCGCGTTGGCGAGTTTGGCCAGGCGCCGGGCGATTTCGGTTTTACCGACACCGGTCGGGCCGATCATCAGGATGTTCTTGGGGGTCACTTCGACGCGCAGTTCTTCGGGCAATTGCATCCGGCGCCAGCGGTTACGCAGGGCGATGGCGACGGCGCGCTTGGCATCGTCCTGGCCGATGATATGGCGGTTGAGTTCGTGGACGATTTCGCGGGGAGTCATGGACATAATAATGGGTGGTCCTCAAGCAAGAATGGGCCGTGGCGTGGTTCGCCTGGGCAGGCTTATTCCGCGAGGTCCTGCTCCTCAATGGTCTGGGTGTGGTTGGTGAAGACACAGATGTCGCCGGCAATGCCCAAGGCAGTCTCGACGATCTCACGAGCCGACAGGTCGGTTTTTTTCAGCAGGGCACTGGCCGCAGCCTGGGCGTAGGCTCCGCCGGAACCCATGGCGATCAGGCCGTCTTCGGGCTCAACGACGTCGCCGTTGCCGGTGATGATCAGGGAGGCGTCCTTGTTGGCGACCGCGAGCATGGCTTCGAGGCGGCTCAGGGAGCGGTCGGTGCGCCATTCCTTGGCCAGTTCCACGGCGGCTCGGACCAGATGGCCCTGGTGTTTCTCAAGTTGGCCTTCGAAACGTTCGAATAACGTGAAGGCGTCGGCAGTGGCCCCGGCGAAACCGGCGATGACTTCGCCGTGATACAGGCGGCGGACTTTCTTCGCGTTGCCTTTCATCACGGTGTTGCCCAGTGAAACCTGGCCGTCGCCGCCCATGACGACTTTGCCATGACGGCGGACTGAAACGATGGTGGTCAAGGGAGAGTCTCCACGCAGCGGGGCGAAAATGCCCGGATGGAACTCATATGGGGGTGGCGCGGGGTTTTTCAACTGTGGGGTGGGGGAGGGGATGAGCGGTTTGTCTTGCCTCACAGGCCAATCATACCTGTGGCAATGATTATCTGTGGCGAGGGGATTTATCCCCGCTGGGCTGCGTAGCAGCCCTAAAACCTTAAATGCGGTGTGTCAGATTGATCTGGTCGCTGCTTTTGGGGCTGCTGCGCAGCCCAGCGGGGATAAATCCCCTCGCCACAAGGGGGAGTGTCGCCTGGCCTAGCGGCTCTGGCGTTGTTGTAACAACAGGTTGCTGAAACCGCTGCCGGCCAATTGTTTCTGGGCCTTGGTCAGTTCTTCGCGGTTGCTGAACGGCCCGACCAGTACCCGGTACCAGGTTTCGTCCTTCACGGTGCCGGACTCCACCGCCACGGACTGACCCAGCAGAATGATCTGCGCGCGGACCTTGTCGGCGTCGGCTTCCTTGCGGAACGAACCGGCTTGCAGGAAGAACTTCGTCACCGGCGCGGCTTTCTGCACCGGTGGGGCGGGCGGCGGCGTGATGCCGGCCAGGGCCGCCTGGGCGCGAGCGGTGTCGATCTTCGCCGCTTCGGCCGGGGTCACCGGCGTGGTGGGCACTTGCGGCGTCGGCAGGGTTTTCTCCGGTACGGCTTCGGGCGGCACGATGACTTCCGATTCCGGCAGCAAGGTGTAGAAGTCGTACTTCGGCTTCACCGGTTGCGTTGGGCTCGGCGGAGTCTTGTTGGCCTCGGCGATCCGCGTGGCTTTCTGCTGCTCTTGCCGGACGCGCTTGACGTCATCGCCCTGGCCCGGCTCCAGCTTCATCAGAAACACAATGAAAGCGCCGACGGTCAGGCCGATGGCCATCCACAACCAGCCCGGAATCGGTTTTTTGGCTGGAGGCTGGTAACGACTGGCGCCGCGTTTGGGTGCAGGTTTTTTCTTGGCTGCCAACTTACATGCGCTCCAGGGTTTCCAGGCCCAGCAGTTCCAGGCCTTGCTTGAGCGTACGCCCGGTCAGCGCGGCGAGGCGCAGGCGGCTCTGCATTTGCTCTGAGGTTTGCGCGTTGAGGATCGGGCAGTTCTCGTAGAAGCTGGAGAACAGGCCGGCGACATCGTACAGGTAGGCGCACAGGGTGTGCGGCGTGCCCTTGTCGGCGACGTTATTCAACACTTCACCGAACTGCGCCAGCTTCGCCGCCAGCTCCTGTTCGTGAGGGGCCTGGAGCACAATCTGGCCGTCCACTTCATTGAAGCTTTTGCCGAGCTTGCGGAACACCCCCGCCACGCGGGTGTAGGCGTACAGCAGGTACGGCGCGGTGTTGCCTTCGAAGTTGAGCATCAGGTCGAAGTTGAAGCTGTAGTCGCTGGTGCGGTGCTTGGACAGGTCGGCGTATTTCACCGCGTCGATGCCCACGACCTTGGCGATCTTGCGCAGTTCGTCTTCGGCCAGCTCGGGGTTCTTGCCCTTGACCAGGGTGTAGGCGCGGTCCTGGGCTTCGGTCAGCAGGTCGATCAGCTTCACCGTGCCGCCGTCGCGAGTCTTGAATGGGCGGCCGTCAGCGCCGTTCATGGTGCCGAAGCCCATGTGCTCCATCTCCATTGGATGGGTCACGAAACCGGCCAGGCGTGCGACTTCGAACACTTGCTGGAAGTGCAGAGCCTGGCGCTGGTCGACGAAGTACAGCACCCGATCGGCCTTGAGCACGCTGTTACGGTAGCGCACGGCTGCCAGGTCGGTGGTGGCGTAGAGATAGCCACCATCGGCCTTGACGATGATCACCGGCAACGGCTCGCCATCGGCGGTCTTGAACTGGTCGAGGAACACGCACTGGGCGCCGTTGCTTTCCACCAGCATGCCCTTGGCCTTGAGGTCGTTGACCACGTTGATCAGGTCGTCGTTGTAGGCGCTTTCGCCCATCACGTCGGCCATGGTCAATTTGACGTTCAGCAACTCGTAGATTTTCTGGCAGTGGGACAGGGAGATGTCCTTGAACTTGCTCCACAGCGCCAGGCACTCGGCATCGCCGGCTTGCAGCTTGACCACCAGGCCCCGGGCACGGTCGGCGAACTCGGGCGACTCGTCGAAGCGTTGCTTGGCGGCGCGGTAGAAGTTCTCCAGGTCCGACAGTTCATCGCTGGTAATGGGGTTTTCCTGAAGGTAGGCCATCAGCATGCCGAACTGGGTGCCCCAGTCGCCAACGTGGTTCTGACGGATCACGGTGTCGCCGAGAAACTCCAGGACCCGCGCCACGCCGTCGCCGATGATGGTCGAGCGCAGGTGGCCGACGTGCATTTCCTTGGCCAGGTTGGGCGCCGAGAGGTCGACCACGGTGCGCTGCAACGGACCGGCCTTGCGCACGCCAATGCGCTCGTCGGCCAGGGCCGCGTCCAGGCGCGAGGCCAGGGCCTGGGTGTTCTGGAAGAAATTGATGAACCCGGGGCCGGCAATGTCGGCCTTGCTGACGTTCTCGTCGGCCGGCAGCGCGGCGATGATTTTCTCCGCCAAGTCCCGCGGTTTCATGCCGGCCGGCTTGGCGAGCATCATCGCGATGTTGCTGGCGAAGTCGCCGTGGGTCTTGTCGCGGGTGTTTTCGACCTGAATCGCCGGCGACAGGCCTTCTGGCAGCACACCTTCAGTGACGAGTTGGGCGATGGCTTGCTGGATGAGCTGGCGAATGGTGTCTTTCATGGTCTTCTCTTTCAACCGCAGGCGCGGCGGCGCTTCGATGCGCTGGTGGAAAAACTGGGCATTATCCGTGGCCCGGACGAGCTTGCCAACTGTAGCGGGTCGGTTGGGGATGTGTGGTGACTATTCTTGCTGGCCTGGAGGCACGCGATCCCACAGGGGGCCGGCTTGCGGTCCATTCAGTACAAATCCACCGGATCCACATCCAGCGACCAGCGCACTGCCCGTCCGCTGGGCATCTGCTCCAGCACCAGTAGCCAGGCGCTCAATAGCCGATGCAACGGCGCCCGGGCATTGGCTTGTAATAAAAGCTGGGCTCGATAGCGCCCCGCCCGCCGCTCCATCGGCGCCGGTACCGGGCCGAGCAGTTCGATACCGGTAAGGTTCTGCTGCGCCAGCAAACGCTCGGCCTCGCTGCAGGCTTCATCAAGGAACGCTTCGGCCTGCCCCGGCTTGTGAGCTTCAGCCCGCAACAGCGCCAGGTGTGCAAACGGCGGCAGGCCGGCGCTGCGCCGTTCACTCAAGGCCTGTTCGGCGAAGGCGAAATAACCTTGCTCGGTCAGTTGGATCAGCAACGGATGATCGGCCAGGTGGGTCTGGATGATCACTTTGCCCGGCTCCTCGGCCCGCCCGGCCCGGCCTGCGACCTGGACGATCAACTGTGCCATGCGCTCGCTGGCGCGGAAATCACCGGAAAACAGTCCGCCATCGGCGTCGAGGATCGACACCAGCGTGACCCGTGGGAAGTGGTGCCCCTTGGCGAGCATTTGCGTGCCCACCAGGATGCACGGCTGGCCCTTCTGGATCGTTGCGAACAACTGGTTCATCGCATCTTTGCGCGAAGTGCTGTCGCGATCCACCCGCAGTACCGGGTAATCGGGGAACAGGATGCCCAGCCGTTCTTCGGCGCGTTCGGTGCCGGCACCGACCGGGCGCAAGTCCACTTTGCCGCACTGCGGGCAATGCCTTGGCACGCGCTCGACGTGGCCGCAATGGTGGCAACGCAACTCGCCATGGCGTTGATGCACGGTCATCCGCGCATCGCAACGCTCACAACCAGACATCCAGCCGCAGTCGTGGCACAACAGGGTCGGGGCAAAACCGCGGCGATTGAGGAACACCAGGACCTGTTGCCCGGCAGCCAGGGTCTGGCCGATGGCTTGCTGCATCGGCCCGGAAATACCGCTGTCCAGCGGGCGGCTTTTCACGTCCAGGCGCAGGAAGCGCGGTTGCTTGGCGCCGCCGGCCCGCTCATTGAGGCGCAGCAGGCCGTAGCGACCGGTATAGGCGTTGTGCAGGCTTTCCAGCGACGGGGTTGCCGAGCCGAGCACGATGGGAATGTTTTCCTGGCGGGCGCGCACCAGCGCCAGGTCGCGGGCGTGGTAGCGCAGGCCTTCCTGCTGTTTATAGGAACCGTCGTGCTCTTCGTCGATGATGATCAGGCCGGGGTTCTTCATTGGCGTGAATAGGGCCGAGCGGGTGCCGATGATGATGTCGGCCTCGCCGTCCCGGGCGGCGAGCCAGGCCTCCAGGCGTTCGCGGTCGTTGACCGCTGAGTGCACCAGGGCGATCCGGGCGTTGAAGCGCTGTTCGAAGCGCGCCAGGGTTTGCGGGCCGAGGTTGATTTCCGGAATCAGCACCAGCGCCTGCTTGCCGGCCTCCAGCGTCTGGCGGATCAGTTGCAGGTAGACCTCGGTCTTACCGCTGCCGGTGACACCTGCCAGGAGAAAGGCGTGATAACTGTCGAAACCTGCGCGAATCGCTTCGCAAGCGGCCCGCTGTTCGGCGTTGAGCGGCAGTTCCGGCTGGGCCAGCCAATGTTCATGGCGGGCGCCGGGGGCATGCCTGCGTACTTCCACCTGGACCAGGTCCTTGGCCAGCAACAGGTCCAGGCTGTCCTTGCTGAGCATCAGTTTGCTCAGCAATTGGTGCGCCACGCCGTGGGGATGTTGGGCCAGGGTCGCCAAGGCCTCGCGCTGGCGCGGGGCGCGGGCGATGCGTGGATCGTCCAGCGAGGCGCCGGGCGCCACCGACCAGAACCGCTCCTGGCGCGCCTCGGCCGGTTCGCCCTGGCGCAGCAGCACCGGCAGCGCCCAACTCAGGGTGTCGCCGAGGCTGTGCTGGTAATACTGGGACGTCCACAGGCACAACTTGAACAGCGCGGCGGGCAGTGGTGGCGTGGCATCGAGCAGGGCCAGGGCTGGTTTGAGCTTGTCGACCGGGACCTCGCTGTGGTCGGTGACCTCCACCAGGATGCCGATCATCTCCCGCCGGCCGAACGGCACCCGCAGGCGCATGCCCGGCTGCAACTGGGCGCGCAGGGCTCCGGCCGGGGCGCGGTAGTCGAACAGGCGGCGCAGCGGCGAAGGCAGGGCGAGGCGCAGGATGGCGTCGGGCACGCGGGGGATCTCGATAGGCGGACAAGTTCGCAAGGCTGAACACGATTCAATGTGGGAGCGAGCTTGCTCGCGATGGCTGTGGCACAGCCAGCATCACTGCAACTGACCCACCGCTATCGCGAGCAAGCTCTCTCTCACAGGGATTGTGCTTGAGGCCGCGAGCCTAGCAGACGGTTGGTACAAGTCATAGCTTGCGTGATTGATGTTGTCTGGTAGAATCCGCGGCCTAATTACGTGCGGTATTCAACAATAGTGTTGGGTGGCGGCACGCTAGCCTGAGGAAAACAGCATGAAAACCGATATCCATCCGGAATACCCAGTAATTGCCGTAACCTGCAGCTGCGGCAACAAGTTCGAAACGCGTTCGACCTACGGCAAAGCCCTGGCGATCGACGTTTGCAACGAATGCCACCCGTTCTACACCGGCAAGCAAAAGACTCTGGATACCGGCGGTCGTGTTCAGAAGTTCGCCGATCGTTTCGGTGCTTTCGGCAAAGTTACTCCAAAAGCCTGAGGCTGATCATTTTGGATGGTCGTCCCGACCGCTCCAGACTGATGAAAAAGGCGTCCCTTGCGGGCGCCTTTTTTGTGTCCGCGATTTGCCTCGGTGGTGCCCAGGCGTCCTGTCCTTCGCCCGGCAACCTGCCCCAAGTGGCGGTGCAACGGGTGGTGGACGGCGATACCTTGTACCTGGAGGATGGCCGGCGCATTCGGATGATCGGTCTCAACAGCCCTGAACTGGGCAAGCGAGGCCGCGCCGACGAACCGTTCGCCGTGGCGGCGCGTCAGCGACTCGAAGCCCTGGTAGCCGCCAGTGATGGCCGGGTGGGCGTGTTGCCTGGCAAGGATGACCACGATGATTACGGTCGCACACTGGCCCATGTCTACAACGCCCAGGGCGAGAACCTCGAGGAACGGTTGATTGCCGAGGGGCTGGGGTTTCTGGTGGCGGTCGCGCCGAACGTCGACCTGGTCAGATGCCAGCAAATGGCTGAACGTCATGCGCGGCAAGCCGGATCCGGCCTCTGGAAAAAATCGCCCATCGTGCGAGCGGAGCAAATCAATGCGCCCGGTTTTGTGCTGATGAGCGGACGTGTCGAAAACGTGCAGCGCAATCGCGGTGGCATCTGGATTGAATTGCAGGGGGCAGTTGTCTTGCACATCGCGCCCGGTGTGCAAAGACGCTTCGACGCCTCGGCCCTGAAGCGGCTAAAGGGCCGAAAAATCGAGGCCCGTGGCTGGGTCGTCGATCGCGCCCGACGCGGCGGCCACAAGGCTGGGCAGGCGCGATGGATGTTGCCGCTGACCGATCCTGCCATGCTGCAAGCGGTGTTGTAAGAAAAAATTGTAGACATTTTGTCAGTGGATTGTATGCATGTGGCTCTTGTGTTTCGTGGCTCTTGGCCCAAAGTCGTAGGGCAGGGCGCTTGACAGCAGTGACTGGTCAGTCTTGTGGGGACTTTGCGAGGCGCGTATCCTCGGCGGTCCGTCTGTCCAACACAGTAAAAAGCGGAATGCCCACATGTCTGATCTGAAAACTGCCGCTCTCGAATATCACGCTAATCCTCGTCCAGGGAAGCTGAGTGTCGAGCTCACCAAGGCCACCGCTACTGCTCGCGACTTGTCGCTGGCCTACAGCCCCGGCGTAGCCGAACCAGTCCGCGAAATCGCTCGCGACCCTGAACTGGCCTACAAATACACCGGTAAAGGCAACCTGGTTGCAGTCATTTCCGATGGCACCGCGATTCTCGGCCTGGGTAACCTCGGCCCATTGGCTTCCAAGCCAGTCATGGAAGGCAAGGGCGTGCTGTTCAAGCGCTTCGCCGGTATCGACGTATTCGACATCGAAGTCGATTCCGAGAGCCCGCAAGCCTTCATCGACACCGTCAAGCGCATCTCCATCACCTTCGGCGGCATCAACCTGGAAGACATCAAGGCACCTGAGTGCTTCGAGATCGAGCGCGCCCTGATCGAACAGTGCGACATTCCGGTATTCCACGATGACCAGCACGGCACCGCGATCGTTACTGCGGCCGGCATGATCAACGCCCTGGAAATCGCCGGCAAGACCCTGCCGGAAGCCAAGATCGTCTGCCTCGGCGCTGGCGCTGCGGCCATCTCCTGCATGAAGTTGCTGGTGAGCATGGGCGCCAATATCGAAAACATCTTCATGGTCGACCGTACCGGTGTGATCCACTCCGGCCGTGACGACCTGAACCAGTACAAGGCCGTGTTTGCCCACGCGACCGAGAAGCGCTCCCTGGCGGACGCGCTGGACGGTGCCGACGTGTTCGTCGGCCTGTCGGGTCCGAACCTGCTGAGCCCGGAAAACCTGCTGCGCATGGCGCCGAACCCAATCGTGTTCGCGTGCTCGAACCCGGACCCGGAAATCGCCCCGGAACTGGCTCACGCCACTCGCAACGACGTGATCATGGCCACCGGCCGTTCGGACTACCCGAACCAGGTCAACAACGTACTGGGCTTCCCGTTCATCTTCCGCGGTGCCCTGGACGTTCGCGCCAAGCGCATCAACGAAGAAATGAAAGTCGCGGCCGCCAACGCCCTGCGCGAACTGGCCAAGCTGCCGGTGCCTCAGGAAGTGTGCGACGCCTACGGCGGCATCAAGCTGGAATTCGGTCGTGAGTACATCATCCCGAAACCAATGGACGCCCGCCTGATCACCCTGATCTCCGACGCCGTGGCCAAGGCCGCCATCGAGACTGGCGTGGCCACCCTGCCGTATCCGAAGAACTACCCGCTCAAGAGCGTGGATGATGTGTTCAACGGCTAAGCCGTTGTAGCGCTTCAACGAAAAACCCCGGCTCTTGCGAGTCGGGGTTTTTTATTGTCCTGCGGAAATTGTCTGGGGCGACATGGTTCTTCAGGGAAGCCAGATAACCTGTGGCAAGGGAGCTTGCTCCCGCTGGGCTGCGAAGCGGCCCCAAAAACTTGCGGTCGCTGCGCAACCGAGCGGGAGCAAGCTCCCTCGCCACAGGTTGGTGTGCTGTTGTTGCTTAGAACAGATCGATCGGCGCCGCTTCGTCCGCTGGCAGCGGGCTGCCCGGTGCGACGCCATTGCCCAGCTCGTTGACCGATGGCGGGGTGTCTTCGCTCTTGAACAGTTCGAAGTACGCACCCGGGGTGCCCGGCGTGGCCGCTCGGCCGCTGACCGGATCGACCCGCAGGCTGAGGATGCCTTCCGGCTCCGGCTGGGTGTGCGGCGGCTTGTCCTTGAGGGCGGCGCCCATGTAGCTCATCCAGATCGGCAGCGCCACGGTACCGCCGAACTCGCGGCGACCCAGGCTTTCGGGTTGGTCGAAACCGGTCCAGACGGTGGTCACGTAATCGGCGTTGTAGCCGGAGAACCAGGCGTCCTTGGATTCGTTGGTGGTACCGGTCTTGCCCGCCAGGTCGGTGCGGCCCAGGGCCAGGGCGCGACGGCCGGTGCCGAGCTTGATCACGTCCTGCAGCATGCTGTTGAGGATGTAGGTGGTGCGGCCATCGACAATGCGTTCCGCGATGGCGGGCGCCTGGGGCAGGCCTGGGGCCGTGGTGGCTTCGCCCGGCGTCGCATTGACCGTAAATGTCTCGGTGGATGGGGCGGCGAGGCCATCGCTGGCCTGCTCACCCGTGGGAACGCGTGGCGGGTTGGCGACGAACAGCGTCTCGCCGTTGCGGCTTTCGATCTTGTCGATGATGTACGGAGTGATCTTGTACCCGCCGTTGGCGAACGTACTCCAGCCGGTGGCGATTTCCATCGGCGTCAAGGTCGCGGTGCCCAGGGCCAGGGACAGGTTGCGCGGCAGGTCCTGCTTGTTGAAGCCGAACTTGCTGATGTAGTCGATGGTGCGGTCCACGCCCAATGCCTGCAGCAGGCGGATCGATACCAGGTTACGGGACTTGTACAGCGCTTCGCGCAGGCGGATCGGGCCAAGGAACGTATTGGTGTCGTTCTTCGGTCGCCAGACCTTGTCCAGGTATTCATCGACGAACACGATCGGTGCGTCGTTCACCAGGCTGGCGGCGGTGTAGCCGTTATCCAGGGCGGCGCTGTAGACGAAAGGCTTGAAGCTCGAGCCTGGTTGTCGCTTGGCCTGCAACGCGCGGTTGTAGTTGCTTTGCTCGAAGGCGAAGCCACCCACTAATGAGCGGATGGCTCCGTCCTGCGGGTCGAGGGACACCAGGGCGCCCTGGGCGGCCGGGATCTGGCTGAACTTGAGCGTGTTGTCCGCCTGGCGCTGGACGCGGATCAGGTCGCCGACCTGGGCAACGTCGGACGGTTGCCGTGGGTTGGCGCCCATGCTGTTGGTATTGAGGAACGGCCGGGCCCATTTCATGGTGTCCCAGGCCACGTGTTCCTCCTGTTCGCCGTTACGGGTCAGCACCTTGATGCCGTCCTTGTCCACCGACGTGACAATCGCCGGCTCCAGGCTGCTGATGGTGCGCTGCTTGGTCAGCTCCAGGGCCCAGGCTTCCTTGGTCTTGCCCGGCAGGCGCGATTCAGGGCCACGATAGCCGTGGCGCTGGTCGTAGGTCATCAAGCCTTCGTGCAGCGCGGTGTTGGCCATTTCCTGCAAGTTGCTCGGCACCGTGGTGGTCACGCGGAAACCTTCGGTGTAAGCGTCGCTGCCATAGCGCCCAACCATCTCGGCACGGGCCATCTCGGCGATGTACGGGGCGTTCACTTCCGGGGTCGGTACGTGGTAGCTGGCGTTCAACGGTTCATTGATCGCGGCGGTGTAGTCGGCCTCGCTGATCTTGCCGAGCTTATACATGCGCCCCAGGATCCAGTCGCGACGTTCCTTGCTGCGTGCCGGGTTGGCCAGCGGGTTGAAGCGCGAGGGTGCCTTGGGCAGGCCGGCAATCATCGCCATCTGTGCCAGGCTCACGTCGCGGATCGACTTGCCGTAATACACCTGCGCCGCCGCCTCGATGCCGTAGGCGCGGTTGCCCAGGTAAATCTTGTTCACGTACAGCTCGAGGATTTCATCCTTGGTCAGTTGCCGCTCGATTTGCAGGGCCAGGAGGATCTCGGTGGTCTTGCGCGAGAAGCTGCGCTCGCTGGTCAGGAAGAAGTTCTTGGCCACCTGCATGGTGATGGTGCTGCCGCCGGACTGGATGTGGCCGCTCTTGATCAACTGGCTGGCGGCGCGCATCAGGCTGCCCGGGTCGACGCCGTAGTGATTGGCGAAGTTATCGTCTTCAGCACTTAGTAACGCATTGATGAAATTGGGGGGAATGTCGGCGAAACGGATCGGCGTGCGGCGCATTTCGCCAAATTCGGCGATCAATTTGTTGTCGCTGCTGTACACCCGCAAAGGAATCTGCAACTGAATACTTCTCAGCGCCTCCACGGACGGCAATCCCGGACTAAGGTAAAGAAAGGCACCGCTCAGGCCCAAGAGCAGTCCGCAGAAAACGGCGACGATGGACCATCCGAAAAATTTCAGCAGACGAATCAAGGCTTTTGGATATCCAGGCAAAGAATGAAGAAGGCGCCAGGTGCTGGGATGGACCCGTGCTTGCAACAAAGCGAAAAAAAACGCTGGGCATTATAAGCATTTTTTTTCGTCGGGAATGCCATCCGGACGTCCGTCGGACCGGTGTGATTGAACGCAATGCATATTAGAGAGTCCGTAACTCACGGATAGTCATAGGGAATTGGTAGTGCTACGACTCTTCAATAAAAAAACCCATGCGCTTCTGGGGATCGACATCAGTTCGACGTCGGTGAAGCTGCTGGAGTTGAGCCGCCAGGGCGATCGATACCGCGTCGAGTCCTACGCGGTCGAACCGTTGCCAGCCAACGCCGTGGTCGAGAAGAACATCGCCGAGCTCGAAGGGGTGGGGCAGGCGTTGTCGCGCCTGTTGGCCAAGGCCAGGACGCCCTTGCGTGGCGTGGCCGTGGCCGTTGCGGGTTCGGCGGTGATCACCAAGACCATCGAGATGGACGCCGGGCTGTCCGACGATGACATGGAAAACCAGCTCAAGATCGAGGCCGATCAATACATCCCCTATCCCCTGGATGAGGTGGCCATTGATTTCGAAGTCATGGGTGTTTCGCCACGCAGTGCCGAGCGCGTCGAAGTGCTGCTGGCGGCGTGCCGCAAGGAAAACGTCGAGGTCCGCGAGGCCGCGTTGGCGCTCGCCGGGCTGACGGCCCGGGTGGTCGATGTGGAAGCTTATGCGCTGGAGCGTGCTTTCGGCCTGCTCGCCAAGCAACTGGCTGCCTCTCAGGAACGGCTGACTGTGGCGGTTGTCGACATCGGCGCCACCATGACCACCCTTAGCGTGCTGCACAACGGGCGCATCATCTATACCCGCGAACAATTGTTCGGCGGTCGCCAACTGACCGAGGAAATTCAGCGTCGCTATGGCCTGACACCCGAACAGGCCGGCCTGGCAAAGAAGCAGGGTGGCCTGCCGGACGACTATCTCAGCGAAGTGCTGCAACCTTTTCGCGAGGCCCTGGTACAGCAGGTCTCGCGGTCCTTGCAGTTCTTCTTCGCCTCGGGCCAGTACAGTGCGGTGGACCACATTTTGCTGGCCGGGGGCACGGCTTCGGTCGCCGGCCTGGATCGGCTGATCGAGCAGCGCCTGGGCACGCCGACCCAGGTGGCCAACCCCTTTACCAACATGGCCCTGAGCAGCAAGGTCAATGCCGGCGCCCTGGCCGGTGATGCGCCGGCACTGATGATTGCCTGTGGGCTGGCCCTCAGGAGTTTCGACTGATGGCGCGGATCAACCTGCTTCCATGGCGCGAAGAGCTGCGTGAAGAACGGCGTAAACGCTTTTTGCTGGCCTTGGTGGGGGCGCTGGTCGGTGCGGTCGGCGTGGTCCTGGTCGCGGTCCGGTACTTCGACAGCGCCATCGACCATCAGGTCGCTCGCAATAGCCATCTCTCCCAGCAGATCGCCGTGCTGGACGAACGCATCAAGCAGATCAGCGAATTGAAGGCCCGTCGCCAGCAATTGGTGGAGCGCATGCGCATCATCCAGGACTTGCAAGGTAACCGGCCGGTCAGCGGGCGCATCTTCGACCAATTGGTGCGGACCCTGCCGGACGGGGTGTATTTCACTGAAGTGAAGATGGAAGACCGGACGCTCTTGATCAAGGGGGCCGCGGAATCGAACAACCGGGTTTCGGACCTGATGCGCAACCTGGACTCGTCGGACCTGTTCGACACGCCCAGCCTGACGGAGGTCAAGGCCACCACCGCTGGGCAGCTCGACCAGGCCAACGTCTTCCAGTTGACGGTTCGCCAGACTCGCCCGGCCGATGCGGAGGACGCCCAATGAAGCCAGGGGAGTGGTTCGACGCATTGCGCAAGATCGATCTCAGTGACCTGGACACCAACAACATCGGTTCCTGGCCTGCGCCGATCAAGTGGCTGGCGGGTGTCCTGCTGGTGGTCCTGGTGCTGGGGCTGGGCTATAACTTTGCCTTGAGCGACTTGGAGAACCAGTTGCAGCAGGTGCGCGAGGAAGAAAACACCCTCAAGGCGCAATTCGCGGGCAAGGCCCACATGGCTGCGAACCTGGAGCGCTACACCGAGCAGATGAAGCAGATGGAAATGTCTTTTGGTGTGCTGTTGCGGCAATTGCCTAGCGATACCGAAGTGCCAGGCCTGCTGGAAGACATTACTCGCACCGGCCTGGGCAGTGGCCTGGAGTTCGAGGAAATCAAGCTGCTGCCGGAAGTCACCCAGCCGTTCTACATCGAGTTGCCGATCCAGATCACCGTGACCGGCGGCTACCACGACCTGGCGACGTTCGTCAGTGGGGTGGCGGGGCTGCCCCGGATTGTCACGCTGCACGATTTCGAGATCGCACCGATGGAGCCCGAGGCCGGCGCGAAGCTGCGCATGAGCATCCAGGCCAAGACCTACCGGTACAACGAGCAGGAGGCGCAACCATGAGGCCGCTGTGTCGTATCTGCCTGCTGGCAGGCCTGGTTGCGCTGGCGGGCTGCGATAACGACAACGGTTTCAGCGACCTGGACGCCTACATGAACGAAGTGCGTCTGCGGCCACCCGGCAAGATCGAGCCGACGCCGACGTTCAGGCCCTACGAAACCTTTACCTACAGTGCCGCCAACCTGCGCAGCCCGTTTTCCCGGCAGGTTCGCGTGGACCAGGCTGAACGGCAGCGGGGCTCGCGCAATGTCCGGCCCGACCCGAACCGGGTCAAACAGTACCTGGAAGGCTTCAACATCGAGCAGTTCGAAATGGTCGGTACGATCTCCAATGTCAGTGGCTCCTTCGCGCTCCTGCGGGGCGCGGGCGGGGTGCATCGGCTCAAGGTCGGTGACTATCTGGGGCGCAACGACGGGCGGATCGTCAGCATCAGTGCCACCCAGGTCGATGTGGTCGAAATCGTTCCCGATGGCGAGGGTGCCTGGCTGGAGCGACCACGGACCATTCCTTTGAAAGAGCATTCATAGTGGAATTCGAACAATGAACAGGTTTTTTTCAGCCCTCGGTATTTCGCTATGGATAGCGCTGTTGTCGCCGATGGTTCTTGGGGCCAGCCTGAAGACGCTGGATGTGGCGGCGTTGCCGGGGGACCGTGTCGAGTTGAAGCTCACCTTCGACGGGCCGCCGCCACCACCCCGGGGCTACACCACCGAACAACCGGCCCGGATTGCACTGGACCTGCCGGGCGTGACCAATCAACTTTCCAGCAAGCGCCACGACCTGGGCGGGGGCAATGCACGCAGCGCCACTGTGGTCGAGGCTGGGGATCGTACTCGGTTGATCATCGGCCTTACCCAACTGGCGCCATATGACACCCGGATCGAAGGTAACAACCTGTTCGTGGTGGTTGGCAAGGGCGCCGCCCCGAAGAGCACTGCCCCGAAGAACTCCACCACTCAGCCCCCGCGCCCGGCGGTTGCCAGCGCTGCGCCTGCGAGGGCCAGTGGGCCGGTGGGCAAGGCGATCCGTGGGGTGGACTTCCAACGCGGGACCCAGGGCGAAGGCAACGTGGTGATCGATCTGTCTGATCCGTCCATCGCCCCGGACATCCAGGAGCGCGAAGGCAAGATCATCCTCAATTTCGCCAGGACGCAGTTGCCCGAGCCGCTGCGGGTGCGCCTGGACGTCAAGGACTTCGCTACCCCGGTGCAATTCGTCAATGCCAGCGCCGGCAGCGACCGGGCGACCATCAGCATCGAACCCAGCGGGACTTTCGACTACTCGACCTACCAGACCGACAACAAGCTCACCGTCAGCGTCCGGCCCATGACCGTCGACGACCTGCAAAAACGTAACGCCGACCGGGCGGCCTACAGTGGCGAGAAGCTCTCGCTCAACTTCCAGGACATCGAGGTGCGTTCGGTCCTGCAACTGATTGCCGATTTTACCAACCTGAACCTCGTGGCCAGCGACACGGTGCAGGGTGGCATCACCCTGCGGTTGCAGAATGTGCCCTGGGACCAGGCGCTCGACCTGGTGCTCAAGACCAAGGGGTTGGACAAACGCAAGGTCGGCAACGTGCTGTTGGTGGCTCCGGCCGATGAAATTGCCGCCCGTGAGCGCCAGGAACTGGAGTCGCAGAAGCAGATTGCCGACCTGGCGCCGCTGCGGCGTGAGCTGTTGCAGGTCAACTATGCGAAGGCGACGGACATCGCCAAGCTGTTCCAGTCGGTGACCAGCGCCGAGGCGAAAGCCGATGAGCGCGGCACGATCACGGTCGATGAGCGAACCAACAACATCATTGCCTACCAGACCCAGGACCGTCTCGACGAACTGCGCCGGATCGTGGCGCAACTGGATATTCCGGTGCGCCAGGTGATGATCGAGGCGCGGATTGTCGAAGCTAACGTCGACTACGACAAAAGCCTGGGCGTGCGTTGGGGCGGTTCGATTCAAAACAAGGGCAACTGGAGTTCCTCGGGGGTTACCACGGGCGATTCAACCACTATCGGCACGCCGGGTAGCACCAGCACCAACCAGCCGTTCGTCGACCTGGGCGCCTCGGGCAATACCTCGGGCATTGGCATTGCCTTCATCACCGACAACGTATTGCTGGACCTTGAACTGACGGCCATGGAGAAGACCGGCAACGGGGAGATCGTCTCCCAGCCCAAGGTGGTGACGTCCGACAAGGAGACGGCAAAGATCCTCAAGGGCACGGAAATTCCTTATCAGGAAGCCAGCTCCAGCGGTGCGACGTCGGTGTCGTTCAAGGAGGCTTCACTGTCGCTGGAGGTGACCCCGCAGATCACTCCAGACAACCGGATCATCATGGAGGTCAAGGTCACCAAGGATGAGCCGGACTACCTGAACAAGGTGAATGATGTGCCGCCGATCAAGAAAAACGAGGTCAATGCCAAGGTCCTGGTCAATGATGGCGAGACCATTGTGATTGGCGGGGTTTTCTCAAATACTCAGAGCAAGGTTGTAGATAAGGTGCCATTTCTTGGCGATGTGCCGTATCTTGGCCGCCTTTTCCGGCGTGATGTGGTTTCGGATAGCAAATCCGAGCTGCTGGTGTTCCTCACTCCGCGTATCATGAATAACCAGGCGATTGCTGTGAGTCGTTGATTCTGTGCGAAATTTGATTCTTGTTGGGCCGATGGGCGCTGGAAAAAGCACCATCGGCCGTTTGCTGGCCAAAGAGCTGCGCCTGCCGTTCAAAGATTCCGACAAGGAAATTGAATTGCGCACGGGCGCCAATATCCCATGGATTTTCGACAAGGAAGGCGAGCCGGGCTTTCGTGACCGTGAGCAGGCGATGATCGCCGAGCTGTGCGCGTTCGATGGCGTGGTGCTCGCCACCGGTGGCGGCGCGGTGATGCGCGAAGCCAACCGTCGGGCGCTGCATGCCGGCGGACGAGTGGTCTATCTGCATGCTTCTGTCGAGCAGCAGGTGGGTCGCACCGCTCGGGATCGCAACCGCCCGCTGTTGCGCACCGCCGACCCGGCCAAGACCCTGCGGGACCTTCTGGAGCTGCGTGATCCGCTGTATCGGGAGATCGCCGACCTGGTGGTGGAAACCGACGAGCGGCCGCCGCGGATGGTGGTGCTGGACATTCTCGATCGCCTTCAGCAACTGCCTCCCCGTTAATGCGCTTGGCGAAATGCGCTATCCTCGACGTCCCGTCGGAACCCGTCCGAGGCGTGGCGGATAGCCATTAATGACGGCAAGCCAAGCTCTTGGGACCTGTGGCGAGGGGATTTATCCCCGTTGGGCATTTCGTTAATCGCAGGCAGGACGCCTGATTCCATCTTCACTGTGGGGACACATGCAGACACTTAAGGTCGACCTGGGCGAGCGCAGCTACCCGATTCATATTGGCGAGGGCCTGCTGGACCAGCCCGAACTGCTGGCGCCGCATATCGCCGGGCGGCAAGTAGCGATCATTTCCAATGAAACCGTCGCGCCCCTGTATCTGGAACGTCTGACCCGCAGCCTGTCGGCCTTCTCGGTCATATCCGTGGTATTGCCCGACGGCGAAGCCTTCAAGAACTGGGAAACCCTGCAACTTATTTTCGATGGCCTGCTGACTGCGCGCCACGATCGCCGCACCACGGTGCTTGCCTTGGGTGGCGGTGTGATCGGCGACATGGCCGGTTTTGCAGCCGCCTGCTATCAACGCGGCGTCGATTTCATCCAGATCCCCACCACGCTGCTGTCGCAAGTCGACTCGTCGGTGGGCGGCAAGACCGGGATCAACCATCCGCTGGGCAAGAACATGGTCGGTGCTTTCTATCAGCCCAATGTGGTGCTGATCGACACCGCCACCCTCAATACCCTGCCGGCTCGCGAACTGTCTGCCGGGTTGGCGGAAGTCATCAAGTACGGGCTGATCTGCGACGAGCCGTTCCTGGGCTGGCTCGAAGAGAACGTCGACCGCCTGCGCGCACTCGATCAAGCAGCCCTGACC
Source organism: Pseudomonas sp. NFACC05-1 (assembly GCF_900100135.1). NCBI lineage: Bacteria > Pseudomonadati > Pseudomonadota > Gammaproteobacteria > Pseudomonadales > Pseudomonadaceae > Pseudomonas > Pseudomonas sp. NFACC05-1. Next base: position 261,219 of record NZ_FMTR01000003.1, read on the forward strand.
TACGCCATCGAACGCTCCTGCGCCGCGAAGGCCGCCGTGGTGGGGGCCGATGAGCGTGAATCGGGAGTGCGTGCCACGCTCAACCTGGGCCACACCTTTGGCCATGCCATCGAAACCCACATGGGCTATGGTGTCTGGCTGCATGGCGAGGCCGTTGCGGCCGGTACGGTCATGGCCCTGGAGATGTCTGCGCGCCTGGGCTGGATCAGCGAACAGGAGCGCGATCGCGGTATCCGTCTGTTCCAGCGCGCCGGGCTGCCGGTGGTTCCGCCTGAAGAAATGACCGAGGCGGATTTTCTTGAACACATGGCAATCGACAAAAAAGTGATCGACGGTCGTCTGCGTCTGGTGCTGCTGCGCCACATGGGCGAAGCGGTGGTGACCGACGATTATCCGAAAGAAGTTCTACAGGCCACGCTGGGAGCGGACTACCGCGCCCTGGCTCAGCTTAAAGGTTAATAAGATCCGATGACTAGTTTGCATGCCGACGAGGCTTTCCTCGGCCATTTCCAATTGAGTCATGACCCTTTCGCACCGCGGGTCCCGGGCTTCAAGTTCTTTCCTGCACAGCGCAAGCCGGTACTGGGCCAGTTGCATCACCTGGCGCGCTACAGCCAGTTGCTGCTGGTGGTCACCGGTCCCCAGGGTAGCGGCAAGACCTTGCTGCGCCAGGCCCTGGTGGCCAGCACCAACAAGCAGTCCGTGCAAAGCGTGGTGGTATCGGCCCGTGGCGCCGGCGATGCGGCCGGTATATTGCGTCAGGTGGCCCAGGCGCTGAACGTCGCGCAGGCCGAAATCGGTGCAGTTCTCGATCAGATCGTGCAACTGGCGCTGACCGGGCAGGAAGTCTATCTGCTGGTGGACGATGCCGAGCAGCTCGACGAATCGGCCCTCGAGGCCCTGCTGGCCTTGGCGGCCGGAGCGCCAGAGGGTCGCCCTCATGTGTTCCTGTTCGGTGAGTCGTCGCTGATCGCTGATCTGGAGCAATTGAACCTTGAGGAAGAGCGCTTCCACGTCATCGAGTTGGCGCCCTACACCGAGGAAGAAACGCGTGAATACCTGGCCCAGCGTCTTGAGGGGGCGGGCCGGGGTATCGAACTTTTCACCGCCGATCAGATCTCTGAGATTCACGAAAGCTCCGACGGTTGGCCTGGCAACATCAACCAGGTCGCCCGCGATGCTCTGATCGAAGTCATGATTGCCAGCCGCTCAGCGGTGAAGCGTCCAAGTATGGGGTTCAACATGCCGAAGAAACACGTATTGGCAATTTCCGCCGTCGTCGTGGTCGCGGTTGCCGCCGCCTGGCTGATGCCGGGGCGCACCAAGGCGCCTACCACGGGTACCCCTGCCAACGAACAGGCGCAACTGCCTCTCGGCCAAGGGACGCCGCAACCCAACGGGGGTGCGCCGGCAGTGGAATTCGCCGGCAACACCCAGCCGATGCCACTGCCGCTGGTCGGCCAGTCGCAACCGGTCATGCGTGGCCCGTTGGCTGAAGCGGCCGGTGGCATCACCGAAGGCGACGACGGCGCTGCGCCACCGGTCGACGACAGCAGCGACGTGCCGCCGACCGTGACCACCACCGCACCGCCTGTGGGCGTGCCGGCCGGCCCTGCCCCGACGCCTGCCCCGGCCGCCAAGCCGACTCCGGCACCCACCCAGGTGGCCACCGCCAAGCCTGCCCCGGTTCCAGCGCCTGCCGCCAAGCCGGCGGCACCAGCGCCCGCAGCCAAGCCTGCTGCTGCCCCGGCCAAGACCGCGGGCGGTAGCTGGTACGCTGGCCAGGCACCGGGCAACTATGTAGTGCAGATCCTCGGCACCAGCTCCGAAGCCGCGGCACAGAACTTCGTCAAGGAGCAGGGCGGCGAGTACCGCTATTTCAAGAAAGTCCTCAACGGCAAGCCGCTGTATGTCATCACCTACGGCAGCTTTGCCAACCGTGATGCAGCCGTTTCCGCCATCAAGGCCTTGCCAGCGAAGGTTCAGGCTGGTAAACCTTGGCCTCGCACTGTCGCCAGCGTCCAACAGGAACTGGCAGCAACTCGCTGAAGATTCGGCGGCCTTACCCAGGCCGCCTCTCCCGGCAACCTCAAAATTTCCGCAGGGGCGGGCGACCTTTCAGGCCGCGCGCCTTGTGGTGTCTGCGTCACAGTAGTGTTTGAGTCGTAGCGGTCGGACCCAAAAAAGTTTTGACTAGCACAGCATATAGCTTTAAACCTTTCACAAATGCGACATGGATTTGCGACAGTTCGTCGTCAAATTTGTGAGCCTCTGTGTCGGTGTGTACAATGACCTCCCTTTTGCCCCCGCAAAGCTGGCGTACGTTCGGCGCGGCATGCAACTGGTTGAATTGAAAAGAAATTTGCCTCGATTAGAGGCAGCCTGGTGAGAAAGTGTCTATGAAAGCAGGTCTGTACCAACCAGATGAATTCAAGGATAACTGCGGTTTCGGCCTGATAGCTCATATGCAGGGCGAGCCCAGCCACACCCTTTTGCAAACGGCCATTGAGGCCCTGACCTGCATGACCCACCGTGGTGGGATCAACGCCGACGGCAAGACCGGCGACGGTTGTGGCTTGCTGATTCAAAAGCCCGACGAGTTCCTGCGTGCCATTGCCCAGGAAACGTTTGGCGTGACCCTGCCCAAGCAGTACGCCGTGGGCATGGTGTTCTTCAATCAGGACCCGGTGAAGGCCCAGGCGGCTCGCGAAAACATGAACCGCGAGATCCTGGCCGCCGGCCTGCAACTGGTCGGCTGGCGCAAAGTGCCGATCGACACCAGTGTCCTCGGCCGCTTGGCGCTCGAGCGCCTGCCGCAGATCGAACAGGTATTCATCGCTGGCGAAGGCCTGAGCGACCAGGACATGTCGATCAAGCTGTTCAGCTCCCGTCGTCGTTCGTCCGTGGCCAATGCCGCCGACACCGATCACTACATCTGCAGCTTTTCCCACAAGACCATCATCTACAAAGGCCTGATGATGCCGGCGGACCTCACCGCCTTCTATCCGGACCTGAGCGACGAGCGCCTGAAAACCGCGATCTGCGTGTTCCACCAGCGCTTCTCCACCAACACCCTGCCGAAATGGCCGCTGGCCCAGCCATTCCGCTTCCTCGCCCACAACGGCGAGATCAACACCATCACCGGCAACCGCAACTGGGCCGTGGCCCGTCGCACCAAGTTCGCCAACGACCTGATGCCCGACCTCGAAGAACTCGGCCCGCTGGTCAACCGCGTGGGTTCGGACTCCTCAAGCATGGACAACATGCTCGAGTTGATGGTGACCGGTGGCATCGACCTGTTCCGCGGCGTGCGCATGCTGGTGCCGCCGGCGTGGCAGAACGTCGAGACCATGGACCCGGACCTGCGGGCCTTCTACGAATACAACTCCATGCACATGGAGCCGTGGGATGGCCCGGCCGGTATCGTCATGACCGACGGTCGCTACGCCGTGTGCCTGCTGGACCGTAACGGCCTGCGGCCGGCGCGTTGGGTCACCACCACCAACGGGTTCATCACCCTGGCTTCGGAAATCGGTGTCTGGAACTACCAGCCCGAGGATGTCATCGCCAAGGGGCGCGTGGGCCCGGGCCAGATCTTTGCCGTGGACACCGAGACCGGCCAGATCCTCGACACCGACGCCATCGACAACCGTCTCAAGTCCCGTCATCCATACAAGCAATGGCTGCGCAAGAATGCCCTGCGCATCCAGGCGACCATGGAAGACAACGACCACGGTTCGGCTTTCTACGACGTCGATCAGCTCAAGCAGTACATGAAGATGTACCAGGTGACGTTCGAAGAGCGTGACCAAGTGCTGCGTCCGCTGGGCGAGCAGGGTTACGAAGCGGTCGGCTCCATGGGTGACGACACGCCGATGGCCGTGCTGTCGCAGCGCGTGCGCACGCCTTACGACTATTTCCGCCAGCAGTTCGCCCAGGTGACCAACCCGCCGATCGACCCGCTGCGCGAAGCGATCGTGATGTCCCTGGAAATCTGCCTCGGTGCCGAGCGCAATATTTTCCAGGAGTCGCCGGAGCATGCCTCGCGGGTGATTCTCAGCTCGCCGGTCATTTCCCCGGCCAAATGGCGCTCGCTGACCAATCTCGACCGTCCGGGCTTCGCGCGCCAGGTCATCGACCTGAACTACGACGAAAGCGTCGGCCTGGAAGCGGCGATCCGCAACGTTGCCGATCAGGCGGAAGAAGCCGTGCGCGCCGGTCGTACCCAGATCGTGCTGAGCGACCGTCACATCGCGCCGGGCAAGCTGCCGATCCACGCCTCGCTGGCCACCGGCGCGGTGCACCATCGCCTGACCGAAAAAGGTCTGCGCTGCGACTCCAACATCCTGGTAGAGACCGCCACCGCCCGCGATCCGCATCACTTTGCGGTGCTGATCGGTTTCGGTGCCTCGGCGGTGTATCCATTCCTGGCCTATGAAGTGCTGGGCGATCTGATCCGTACCGGTGAAGTGCTGGGCGACCTCTATGAGGTCTTCAAGAATTACCGCAAGGGCATCACCAAGGGCCTGCTCAAGATCCTGTCGAAGATGGGCATCTCGACCATCGCCTCGTACCGTGGCGCGCAACTGTTCGAGGCCATCGGCCTGTCGGAAGAAGTCTGCGAGCTGAGCTTCCGTGGCGTGCCGAGCCGCATCAAAGGGGCGCGTTTCGTCGACATCGAAGCCGAACAGAAAGCCCTGGCGGCCGAAGCCTGGAGTCCGCGCAAGCCGATCCAGCAAGGCGGCCTGCTGAAGTTCGTCCATGGTGGCGAGTACCACGCCTACAACCCGGACGTGGTCAACACCTTGCAAGCCGCCGTGCAGCAGGGCGACTACAGCAAGTTCAAGGAATACACCTCGCTGGTGGACAACCGTCCGGTGTCGATGATTCGCGACCTGCTCAAGGTCAAGACCCTCGACACGCCGTTGGACATCAGTGAAATAGAACCGCTGGAGTCGGTGCTCAAGCGCTTCGATTCGGCCGGTATTTCCCTGGGTGCCTTGTCCCCGGAAGCCCACGAAGCCCTGGCCGAAGCCATGAACCGCCTCGGTGCGCGTTCCAACTCCGGCGAAGGCGGCGAAGACCCGGCGCGCTACGGCACCATCAAGAGCTCGAAAATCAAGCAGGTGGCCACCGGCCGCTTCGGTGTGACGCCGGAATACCTGGTCAACGCTGAAGTGCTGCAGATCAAGGTTGCCCAGGGCGCCAAGCCCGGCGAAGGCGGCCAGCTGCCTGGCGGCAAGGTCAACGGCCTGATCGCCAAGCTGCGCTACGCGGTGCCTGGCGTGACCCTGATCTCACCGCCGCCGCACCACGACATCTACTCGATCGAAGACTTGTCGCAACTGATCTTCGATCTCAAGCAGGTGAACCCCAAGGCGCTGGTCTCGGTGAAACTGGTGGCGGAAGCGGGCGTTGGCACCATCGCGGCCGGCGTGGCCAAGGCCTATGCCGACCTGATCACCATCTCCGGCTACGACGGCGGCACCGGCGCATCGCCGCTGACCTCGATCAAGTACGCCGGTGCACCGTGGGAACTGGGCCTGGCCGAAACTCACCAGACCCTGCGCGGCAACGATTTGCGCGGCAAGGTCCGGGTGCAGACTGACGGCGGCCTGAAAACCGGCCTGGACGTGATCAAGGCCGCCATTCTCGGCGCCGAGAGCTTCGGCTTCGGCACCGCGCCGATGATCGCCCTGGGCTGCAAATACCTGCGCATCTGCCACCTGAACAACTGCGCCACGGGCGTGGCGACCCAGAACGACAAGCTGCGCAAGGACCACTACATCGGTACCGTGGACATGGTGGTGAATTTCTTCACCTACGTGGCCGAAGAAACCCGTGAGTGGCTGGCGAAGCTGGGCGTGCGTTCGCTCGAAGAGCTGATCGGCCGTACCGATCTGCTGGAAGTGATCGAAGGCCAGACCGCCAAGCAGCATCACCTGGACCTGACCCCATTGCTGGGCAGCGATTACATTCCGGCAGACAAGCCACAGTTCTGCCAGGTTGATCGCAACCCACCATTCGACAAGGGTGAGCTGGCCGAGAAGATGGTCGACATGGCCGCTGCGGCGATCAACGACCTGAGCGGTGCCGAGTTCGACCTGGATATCTGCAACTGCGACCGTTCCATCGGCGCACGGATCTCCGGCGAAATCGCCCGCAAGCACGGCAACCAGGGCATGGCCAAGGCGCCGATCACCTTCCGCTTCAAGGGCACCGCAGGCCAGAGCTTCGGCGTCTGGAACGCCGGTGGCCTGGACATGTACCTGGAAGGCGATGCCAACGACTACGTGGGCAAGGGCATGACCGGCGGCAAGCTGGTCATCGTTCCGCCCAAGGGCAGCGTCTACAAGACCCAGGACAGTGCCATCATCGGCAACACCTGCCTCTACGGCGCCACGGGCGGCAAGCTGTTCGCCGCCGGCACCGCAGGCGAGCGTTTTGCCGTGCGTAACTCCGGGGCCCACACTGTGGTGGAAGGCACCGGCGATCACTGCTGCGAGTACATGACCGGTGGTTTTGTCTGCGTGCTGGGCAAGACCGGTTATAACTTCGGCTCTGGCATGACTGGCGGTTTCGCCTACGTGCTCGACCAGGACAACACCTTCGTTGACCGGGTCAACCACGAACTGGTGGAAATCCAGCGGATCAGCGGCGAGGCGATGGAAGCCTATCGCAGCCACCTGCAAAACGTGCTGAACGAGTACGTCGCGGAAACCGACAGCGAGTGGGGGCGTGAGCTCGCCGAGAACCTCGATGACTACTTGCGCCGTTTCTGGCTGGTCAAGCCGAAGGCTGCCAACCTGAAGTCGTTGCTTTCCAGCACTCGTGCCAACCCGCAGTGATATGCGCCTGAAGAGTTTGATGAGGTTTTAACAATGGCTGAACGTCTGAATAACGACTTCCAGTTCATCGATGTCGGGCGCAAGGATCCGAAGAAGAAACTGTTGCGTCAACGCAAGAAAGAGTTCGTGGAAATCTACGAGCCTTTCAAACCCCAGCAGTCGGCCGATCAGGCCCATCGCTGCCTGGGCTGCGGTAACCCGTACTGCGAATGGAAGTGCCCGGTGCACAACTTCATTCCCAACTGGTTGAAACTGGTGGCCGAGGGCAACATCCTCCAGGCCGCCGAGCTGTCCCACCAGACCAACACCCTGCCGGAAGTCTGCGGCCGGGTGTGCCCGCAGGATCGCCTGTGCGAAGGGGCGTGCACCCTCAACGACGGTTTTGGCGCGGTGACCATCGGTTCGGTGGAGAAATACATCACCGACACTGCGTTCGCCATGGGCTGGCGTCCGGACATGTCCAAGGTCAAGCCGACCGGCAAGCGCGTGGCGATCATCGGTGCCGGCCCGGCGGGCCTGGGCTGTGCCGACGTGCTGGTGCGTGGTGGCGTGACCCCGGTGGTGTTCGACAAGAACCCGGAAATCGGCGGCTTGCTGACCTTTGGCATCCCCGAGTTCAAGCTGGAAAAGACTGTGCTGAGCAATCGTCGCGAAGTCTTCACCGGCATGGGCATCGAGTTCCGCCTGAACACCGAGGTGGGCAAGGACGTGACCATGGAGCAACTGCTCGAAGAATACGATGCCGTGTTCATGGGCATGGGCACCTACACCTACATGAAGGGCGGCTTTGCCGGAGAGGACTTGCCGGGTGTCTACGACGCCCTGGATTTCCTGATCGCCAACGTCAATCGCAACCTGGGCTTTGAAAAGTCGCCGGAAGATTTCGTCGACATGAAAGGCAAGAAGGTGGTGGTGCTCGGCGGTGGCGACACGGCGATGGACTGCAACCGCACCTCGATCCGCCAGGGCGCCAAGTCGGTGACCTGCGCCTACCGTCGTGACGAAGCCAACATGCCCGGTTCGCGCAAAGAGGTGAAGAACGCCAAGGAAGAAGGCGTGAAGTTCCTCTACAACCGCCAGCCGATCGCCATTGTCGGCGAAGACAAGGTCGAAGGCGTGAAGGTGGTCGAGACCCGTCTCGGCGAGCCGGACGCCCGTGGCCGCCGCAGTCCCGAGCCGATCCCCGGTTCCGAAGAGATCATCCCGGCCGACGCCGTGGTCATCGCCTTCGGCTTCCGCCCAAGCCCGGCGCCGTGGTTCGAGCAGTTCAGCATCCAGACCGACAGCCAGGGCCGCGTGGTGGCTCCGGAGCAGGGCCAGTACAAGCACCAGACCAGCAACCCGAAGATCTTCGCCGGTGGCGACATGGTCCGTGGTTCCGACCTGGTGGTAACGGCGATCTTCGAAGGCCGCAATGCGGCGGAAGGGATTCTGGATTATCTGGGCGTCTGACGACGCCAGCTGCGAGCTTTAAGCTGCAAGCCACAAGTTCGAAGCAGATGAGCTTGAGGCTTGTAGCTGATAGCTTGCAGCTGCTTCTATGCGACAAATTGCCCCGATAGATAAAAGGCACGGCTCTTGCCGTGCCTTTTGCGTCGCGCTCTGAGAAAATGCCCGCACTTTTTTTCCGGATGCCGACATGACTGCCCTGAAGAACGACCGTTTCCTTCGCGCCCTGCTCAAGCAACCCGTTGACGTCACCCCGGTGTGGATGATGCGCCAGGCTGGTCGCTACCTGCCGGAGTACCGCGCCAGCCGCGCCAAGGCCGGTGACTTCATGAGCCTGTGCATGAACCCACAGTTCGCCTGCGAAGTGACGATGCAGCCGCTGGATCGCTATCCGCAGCTGGACGCGGCCATCCTGTTTTCCGACATCCTGACCATTCCCGATGCCATGGGCCAAGGCTTGTACTTCGAGACCGGCGAAGGCCCGCGCTTCAAGAAAGTCATCAGCACCCTGGCCGACATCGAGGCCTTGCCGATTCCCGATCCGCAGAAAGACCTGGGCTACGTCATGGACGCGGTCAGCACTATTCGTCGTGAACTCAACGGGCGCGTGCCGCTGATCGGTTTCTCCGGCAGTCCCTGGACGCTGGCGACCTACATGGTCGAAGGCGGTTCGTCGAAGGACTTCCGCAAGACCAAGGCGATGCTCTACGACAATCCGCAAGCCATGCACCTGCTGCTGGACAAGCTGGCCCAGTCGGTCACGTCCTACCTCAACGGGCAGATCCTGGCCGGTGCACAAGCGGTGCAGATCTTCGATACCTGGGGCGGCAACCTGTCGGCGGCGGCGTACCAGGAATTCTCCCTGGCCTACATGCGCAAGATCGTCAGTGGCCTGATCCGCGAGCACGAGGGTCGTAAAGTCCCGGTGATCCTGTTCACCAAGAACGGCGGCCTGTGGCTGGAAAGCATCGCCGATGCCGGCGCCGACGCCCTGGGCCTGGACTGGACCTGCGACATTGGCAACGCTCGCGAGCGTGTCGGTCACAAGGTTGCCCTGCAAGGCAACATGGACCCGACCGTGCTTTACGCCAAGCCTGAAGCCATCCGCGCAGAAGTCGGGCGCATCCTGGCCAGCTACGGCAGCGGCAGTGGCCATGTGTTCAACCTCGGCCATGGCATCACCCCGGAAGTCGACCCGGAACACGCTGGGGCCTTCCTGCGGGCGGTGCATGAGTTGTCGGCGCAGTACCACCAGTAATCGTTTTCCAGCGTCACCCCGCCTGTTCGGACCCGTGCCGGACAGGCTTTTTTTCGCCTGTTTTTTTATCTATTAAATGCAAGGCGTCAGTTGTTTTGTCTGATGTGTCTGTTTGTTTTTGTTTGATAGTTATTTCTGTTCGTAAGAAGTTTCTCAAGCTATGTAAGAGAAATAGCTTCAGAGATCATTCCTTCTATTTTGAGAGATTTTTCCTACATAGGAACTGTTCAACTTTCTATAAGGTTCGGCGCTTGTTAGGTCTGGCGCTGAACGATCCGGCGCGCCTTTCAAGATGACGGTGATTCGTCTTTTCAATCTCGATGAGTAGTCTGGAACTTATATGAAAAATAACTTCAATAAGGGCAATGTATTAACGGGGTGTGCTTCGTCGTTAGTGCTGTTGTCGGCCATGGTGGCGTCCCAAGGTGTGCATGCACATGGTTTCGTCGAAGTGCCGCCTTCTCGTGCGCTGTTGTGCCAGAAAGGTGTCAACCTAAACTGCGGTGGCGCGCAATACGAGCCGCATAGTACCGGCGAGACCTTCAAGGGCTTCCCGAATGGAGCCGGTGGTGGGCCGCTGCAAGGCCCTATCGACGGCAAGATCGCCAGCGGCGGCAACGCCAACTTTTCTGCCCTTGATGCGCAATCGGCTTCGCGCTGGCATCTGACCGAAATCAGGGACCGCAACACTACCTTCCAATGGAAATACGACGCAGCGCACCGGACGAGCAAACACGAATACTTCATTACCCGCGACGGTTGGAAGCCGAACCAAGCGCTCAAGCGCTCCTCGTTCGACAGCACGCCGTTCTGTACGGTGGATGGCGGTCATCAAATTCCGGTAAGCGGTGCCCCGCACAACTGCGTCATTCCTGACAGTAAATCGGGTCATCACGTCATCCTGGCCGTCTGGACAGTGGGCGACACGGATAACGCGTTCTACAACCCGGTGGATGTGAACATTCTCGCCGAAGCCGCATTGCCGGGCGGCTGGTTGCCGGTGGGCAGCATTACGCCATCGACTCCGTTGCTGGCGGGTGACAAGGTCAAGGCCCGTGCATTCTCCGCCACCGGCGAAAATGCTGAGTACAGCGTAGAAATCAGTATCGACAACGCTGAAGAAGGCAAGCCTGAGAATTGGTCGTTCAAACTGGCCGAAGCCATTAACACCCATGCCCTGATTCGTGCCGGTATTCGTGGTGAAGACGGCAATATCGCGCCGGTCAAAGGTACCAACAGGCTGTACGCCCAGAAAGAAAGCGGTGTGACTGGCTATCAAGTGCAGTTGGACATGCAGGAAGACGCCAGCGCCAGCATGGAAATTTCTTCCCTGCAGCCAGAGTACGTGCTCGATAAAGGTCGGGTCAGCATGGCGTTCACCGCGCAGACAAACCGCCGAATGAACCTCGAAGCCGCACTGTTCGATGAGAAGAACAAGCAGGTCGGTACCGTCAGCCAGGCCGTGGGTGAAGGCAGTACCGGCCTGAGCCTGGACGTGCGCAGCGCCCCGGGCGCCCACACCCTGACGCTGGTGGGCACCACCGAAGATGGGCGTACCACGCGCCAGGAGACCCAGACCGTCACCCTGACCGGTGAGGGCGCCGGCATCGAGTACGACTTCGTGTTCCCTGAAGGCATCAGTGACTACACCGCCGGCACGAAAGTGCTGCAGCCCAAGACTGACGAAGTCTTCGAGTGCAAGCCGTTCCCGGCGTCCGGCTACTGCAAGCAGTACAGCCCGACCTCGAACGGTTTTGAACCGGGTGTCGGTGCCTCCTGGCAAAGCGCCTGGGACAAGCTGTAAGTCCTGACAGGCATGGCTTCAGGCGGCCCACCGGGTTGCCTGAAGCCTTCAAGCGAGGGCGCGATGATGCATTCCAATTATTCCAAGCGACGGGTGCTGCTGCACTGGCTGTCGGCGGTGATTATTTTATGGACGTTGGTGTCCGGTTTTTATGTGGCATTCAACCCGGTGTCGGCTTCGACCGAACACTGGATTGGCTCACTCAATGTGTCGTTGACCACGCTGTTCATTCCGTTTTTCGTGTGGCGGGCCTGGCTGTTTTTTTGTGAGCTGGAGCCCCGTGGGGCAGCGCCTTCATTGAACAAGAAGCTGGCCTTGGCGGTGCATGCGCTGATCTACCTGACCATCAGCGTCGTGCTGGTGACCGGCGTACTGATGATGAAAAGCACCATCAGTGTCTTCGGCCTTGTTCGCTTTCCTCAACCATTGGCTGATCCGGCGCTGATCGAACTGGCCAACACCCTCCATAGCCTGTCTTGCGTGGTGCTTTCGATGCTGATTGCGCTGCACCTGTGCGCGGTGCTCTGGCATGAGTTTTCCGGGCGCAGGGTGGTACGACGCATGTCTTTCGCCAAGCCAGCTGGCGCGATGAGCCGGAGAGCGCAAAGGTGAGCCTGTCTTTCCTTGGCCGCCGCCTGCCGAGGCTGCTGCTGGTGCTCGTGCCGCTGCTTTACGGGATATTGCTGGCCGGACAAGAGTGGCGCTTTCACCAGGGTTTGGGTCGTGATGTGCCGGTGCCGGCGGACCCGCCGATGGTTCCGGTTCGTGACCTGCCCAACGTGCAAGCCGTGGCGACCGTGCTTGGCCTGGCGCCTGAAGGTGCCCAGGCGCCAAGCGCCGAACCGATTACGTTGCAGGCCAGTTTTGTCGCCGGCCAAGGTTTGTCGCGGGCATTGTTGGCGGACGCCGCCGGCCCGCGCATTTACCAGGTGGGTGAGCGCTTGCCCGGTGGCAGCGTGCTGCGTCGGGTCGAAGCCGGCCATGTGACGTTGTGGCGCAACGGACGTGAAGAGCGCCTTTCCCTGCAACAAGACGCCAAGCCCTTGCTGCGCCGATTGACCCCCGAAGACGGGCACCATGCCACGCTTGTTTCCACGCAATACCTACGCCCGGTGGCCGGGCAATCAGAGTGATCGAATTCATGAACAGCTTTATCCGGGGCCGTGTAGCACGCGTCCTGTTCGGCCTTGCAGTGGTGTGTCCACTGACGTTTCCCGTTTCGCTGCGAGCCGAGGAGGCCCAGTGGCAACTGGCGATGAACAACGCGGAACTGCGCGACGTGGTCGAGGAATTCTCGGCGATCCTGGGCAAGACCGTGGTGCTCGATCCCCGGGTGTCAGGGCGCATTACGGTCATGTCCCGTCAAGCGCTGGACCGCGAGGGGGTACGTCGGTTGTTCTATTCGGTACTCGATGCACACAACTTCACCGTGATCGACGAAGGCGAGCGGATCCTGATCACCCCGGTCAGCGATGCCAAGACGCGTGCCGGTATCGCCGACGAACAAAGCGCCACACCGTCGCAGTTCATCACCCGGGTCCTCGACTTGCAATCGAGTGTCGCTGCCGACGTCGCCGGGCTGATCCGCCCCTTGGTATCGGCCAATGGTTACGTCGGCCCTTCGGTCTCGTCCAACGCCTTGGTGGTCACCGACACGGCGGCCAACGTCCAGCGCATCACCGGCGTGGTGCAACGGTTGGATTCAGGACGCAACCGCAATCACGTGGTGGTGCGCTTGAAGCACGCCCAGGCCGGGGACATCGCCCCACTCGTGGAAGCCTCCGGCGGCAAGCGCGAGGGGGAAACGGCGGGCGTGGTGATCGCCGATGCCCGCAGCAACCGGCTGGTGATCATCGGCGCGCCAGCGGTGCGTCAACGCCTGGTCGACCTGGCCCGGACCCTGGACGTGCCGGCAGCCGCTTCCCAGGACAACGCGCGGGTCATCCGTCTGCGTCACAGCGATGCCAAACAGTTGGCCGAGGTCCTGGAAGGTGTCGGGCAGGATAGGAAAACCACGCCGGTCCTCGCTGGCCAACGGGAAACCGCGGGGGCCAGCCCCTTCAGGATCAAGGCCGATGAAAGCCAGAATGCCTTGGTCCTGATCGCCGAGCCGGCCCAGGTCCGCATCATCGAGAACATCGTCCGGGAGCTGGACCAACCCCGGGCCCAGGTGCTCATTCATGCGGCCATCGTCGAGGTGAGCGGAGATATTTCCGAAGCGCTGGGGGTGCAGTGGGGACTCAAGAGCGGCAGCGCGACAGGTGGCATCAATTTCCCGGGAACCGACATTCCGATCGTCGGCCTGGACTTCAATAAGCTGGATAAAAAGACTGAAGGCGCATTCCTGCGGCTGGGCGGTGACCGCTTCAGTGCGCTGGTTTCGGCGCTGGCGAGCGATACTCACAGCAACCTGCTTTCCACCCCCAGCCTGCTCACCCTGGATAACCAGGAAGCGGAAATCATCGTGGGCCAGAACGTCCCGTTCAAAACGGGTTCCTATGCCACCAGCGGCAACGGTGCGGACAATCCGTTCACCACCGTGGAGCGCAAGGACGTCGGCATCAGCCTCAAGGTCAAGCCCTACATCAACGAAGGCTCGACCTTGCGTCTTGAAGTCGAGCAGGAAGTTTCGGATATCGCACCGTCTGTTTCCGGAGTCGATTCCTCCGATCTGATCACCAACAAGCGCGCCTTGAAGAGCACGATCCTGGCGGACGATGGCGAGATCATCGTGATCGGCGGCCTGATCCGCGACAGTGTCCGCAGCCAGCAAAGCGGTGTGCCGCTGCTGCGCAGTATTCCCTACTTGGGCGCGTTGTTTCGCTGGAACCGCGACACCCAGACCAAAAGCAACTTGATGGTGTTCCTGCGCCCGACCATCGTGCGCAGCAGCGAAGACCTGGCCGATGTGAGTCGCCAGCGCTACGACGCGCTCCGGGAACTGAGCAAGCCCGGCTCGCGGAAAAACAACTCGCTGCTGTTGCCCCGGGATGCCCGCCAGTTGTTCGACTCATCCAAGGATGCATCAGCGGCCGATTCGCAACAGCGTGCGGGGGCCTTGTGACTGAACCGCAGGCCCCGTTGCCCTTTGGTTTCGCCAGACGTTTCGGTGTGCTGCTCGAAGGCGAGGGGCCGACCTTGAGCCTGGTGATGCGCGGCGACACGCCCCTGACCGCCGTGGCCGAAGTGCGGCGCCTGTGCGGGCGGGATTTGCCCATCCAGGTGCTGGAACCGACGCTGTTCGCCGCGCGCCTGGCCAGCGTCTATCGCCAGGGCCAGAGTGCCGCCGAGCAGGTGGCCCAGGGCCTGGACGAAGAGCTGGACCTGCTCAGCCTGGCCGACCAAATGCCGCAGACTACCGACTTGCTGGAGCAACAAGGTGATGCGCCGATTATCCGGCTGATCAACGCGCTGCTCAGCGAGGCAGTCCGCGAACAGGCCTCGGACGTGCACCTGGAAACGTTCGAGCAATACCTGTCGGTGCGCATGCGCATCGACGGGCAGTTGCAGGAAATGCTGCGCCCGCGCCGGGAACTGGCGAACTTGCTGGTGTCGCGGATCAAGGTCATGGCCCGTTTGGACATCGCCGAAAAGCGCGTACCCCAGGATGGGAGAATGGCCTTGCGCCTGGCCGGCCATGAAGTCGATGTACGGGTCTCCACGTTGCCTTCGGCCCATGGCGAGCGCGTGGTGTTGCGCTTGCTCGACAAGCAGGCCGGGCGTTTGGACCTGCATCGCCTGGGCCTGCCCGACGACACCCTCGCCGACCTGCGGCTATTGCTCGGCAAACCCCACGGCATCGTGTTGGTGACCGGTCCCACGGGTTCTGGCAAGACCACCAGCCTGTACGCGGCCTTGAGCAGCATCAACGACCAGAGTCGCAACATCCTCACCGTCGAAGACCCCATCGAATATCACCTGCCGGGCATCGGCCAGATGCCGGTCAACCCGAAGGTCGACATGACATTCGCCCGTGGTTTGCGGGCTATTTTGCGCCAGGACCCGGACGTGGTGATGGTCGGCGAGATACGCGACCGCGAGACCGCCGAAATCGCCGTCCAGGCGTCGCTGACGGGCCACCTGGTGCTCTCGACCCTGCACACCAATACCGCCGTCGGCGCGGTCACGCGGCTGGTGGACATGGGCGTGGATGCGTATCTGCTGGCGTCGTCCCTGGCCGGCATCGTCGCCCAGCGCTTGTTGCGGGCCTTGTGCCCGTCCTGCAAGACGCCTTATGTGGCCGACGTCGCTACGTGTCGGCGCCTGGGCCTCGATGCCGGTGCCGCGCCCCGGTTGTTCAAGGCCCAGGGCTGCGAGCAATGCCAGAAGGGTTATCGCGGACGCTTTGGTATCTATGAGTTGGTGAATGTCAGCGCCGCCCTGTCGCAACTGATTCATCAGGGCGCCACCGAGCAGGCGCTGGCCGCCGAGGCGCGCAAGACCTCCCGCAGCCTGTTTCAGGACGGTCGCCAGCGGGTGCTGGAAGGCCTGACCAGCGTCGACGAACTGCTGCGCATTACCCAGGGGGATTAGCACCATGCCGACCTTCGACTATCGGGCCGAGGACGCCCAGGGCCGCCGCTGCAAGGGCCGTGTGGAAGCCGACAGCCCGCGCCATGCTCGCCAGTTGCTGCGCGAGCGCGGCTTGCTGCCCTGCGAACTGCTTGCAGCGAAGGAACCGCGAACCCTGGGCGGGTGGCACGCCGGAACGTGGTTGAGCCCGGCAGATCTGGCATTGCTGACGTTGCAGTTGTCCACCTTGATCCAGGCCGGCCTGCCCCTCGAAGAATCCCTGGGAGCGGTGGCGCAACAGAGCCAGAAGCGCCGTGTCGCCCACCTGCTGGCGGCGGTGCGCAGCCGGGTGATGGAAGGCCACGCATTGGCGACGGCCCTGAGGGCCTTTCCCCAGGCGTTTCCCGAGCTGTTCTGCGCCACCGTGGCCGCCGGCGAGCAATCCGGCCACTTGGGCCAGGTGCTGGAGCAATTGGCGACCTACACCCAGGCGCGCCAGGCGTCGCGCCAGCGCATTCAACTGGCGTTGGTGTACCCACTGATTCTGATGCTGGCCTGCGTCGCGATTGTCGCGTTCCTGCTGGGCTACGTGGTGCCGGATGTGGTGAAGATTTTCGTCGACAGTGGCCAGCCGTTGCCTTGGCTGACTCAGGCGCTGATTGCGATGAGCGACGGCTTGCGTCGCTACGGTCTGCTGTTGCTCGGGGCCCTGGCCGGGCTGCTCGGGCTGTGGCGCTGGAGCCTGCGCCAACCGGCGTGGCGCCTGCGTTGGCACCGCTTGTTGCTCAGGCTGCCGTTGTTGGGCGAGGTGCTGCGGGCAATGGAAGCGGCCCGTTTCGCCAGCACCTTGGCGATCCTGAGCAAAAGCGCGGTGCCGCTGGTGGAGGCCTTGCACATTGCCGCCCAGGTGATCGGCAACCTGACCATTCGCGCACGCATGGCCGACGTGGCCCGTTCGGTCCGCGAGGGCGGCACCCTGACCCGTGGCCTGGAACTGGGCGGGGATATCCCGCCGCTGATGCTGCACATGATCGCCAGCGGTGAACGAGCCGGCGAACTCGACAGCATGTTGGCCCGCGCCGCCGAACAACAAGAGGCCAGCCTCGCGGCACGCATCGCGCTGGTGGTGAGCCTTTTCGAACCGGCCATGTTGGTGCTGATGGGCGGCGTCGTGCTGCTGATCGTCATGGCCATTCTGCTTCCTATCTTGAGCCTCAACCAATTGGTGAATTGACCCATGACACTTCAAAACAACCGACCGGTACGCCCCCAGCGTGGTTTCACCCTGATCGAAATCATGGTGGTGGTGGTCATTATCGGCATCCTCGGCGCCATCGTCGTGCCGCAGTTTATGAGCCGGCCTGACCAAGCCAAGGTCACGGCCGCGCGCACTGATATTCAGGCGATTGCCACGGCCCTGGAAATGTACCGTCTCGACAATGCTCAATATCCTTCGACCCAGCAGGGCCTGGAGGCGTTGAGCAAGCGTCCTTCCGGTACGCCAGCCGCGAAAAACTGGAACCCCCAAGGGTATCTGAAGAGCCAGCCGGTCGACCCTTGGGGCACGCCCTATCAGTACCTCAATCCTGGCCTCAAGGCGCTCGATGGCGGTTACGACCTGTACTCGCTGGGTGCCGACGGCCTGCTGGGCGGCGAGGGCTTTGCCGCCGACATCGGCAATTGGGCTGAGTGAACATGAGCCGTGATTCTCGGGGTTTCACCTTGCTGGAACTGATGGTCGTCATTGTGTTGATCGGGAGCGTGATGGGCATGGTCAGCCTGGCTATCGGCCCGAGCCCGATGCGTGAGGCCCGGCAGCAAGCCCAGGACTTCATCCGCGTGGTGCAGCAGTTGCGCGAACGCGCGGTATTGGATGGGCTGGAATATGGGGTACGTGTACAGCCTCGCGGCTATCAGGCGTTGCGACTCGAGTCTCAGGGTTGGACAGCGGTGTCGGCGTCGCAACGGCTGCCTGAAAGCCTGACGCTTGGGTTGGAGCAGGACGGCCATGTCGTGGCGCTCGATGATGCCCGAGGTCCACCACAGTTGCTGATGCTCAGCAGTGACGAGATCAGTCCGTTCAGGTTGCTCATCAAAGTTGCTGGCCAGACGATTTCCCAGGTCGTGAGTGACGGCTTGGCGCAGCCGCTGATCGATGGCTGACGCTCGCAGGCTGGCCGCCGATTGCCAGGGGTTCACCTTGTTGGAAGTCATGGTCGCGCTGGCGATTTTCGCCACGTTGGCGGCTGCGGTGCTGTCGGCCAGTCAGTTCGTGCTCAAGCAAAGCGCCGGGCTTGAGGACCGTCTGTTCGGCGCCTGGCTGGCGGACAACCAGCTCAGCGAGCTCCGTCTGCAAGCCGCTACGCCACTGGGCCAACAGCGCCTGGCCCGGCACCTGGATCAGCGCGATTGGATTTTGCAACAGCGTGTCGCCGCGGCCCGCGACCCGCGTCTGCTCCGGGTCGAGATCCAGGTCAGCCGGGCCGGCAGCCCAGCAGTCGTGCACCGCACCACGGGATGGGTCCGCGACCGTCATGAATAGACAATCGGGCTTCACCTTGTTGGAGCTGGTGATTGCCATCGCCATTTTTGCCTTGCTCGGCCTGGCCAGTTGGCGCCTGTTCGACGGCGTGGTGCGTACCCAGCAGGGCGCCGGCCAGCATGAGCGCGAAGTCAGGGCCTTGCAGCGTGCGGTGGGGGTGATCGAACGGGATGTGTGGCAGGCCGTTGCCGGTTCCACCGTGCTCGCGTCAGGGCGCCTGCAATTGCAGCGTAGCCATTGGCCTAATCCGCTGGACCAGCCACGCAGCGAGCGGCAAACGGTGAACTATCGACTCGAGGCAGCGGTGTTGTGGCGCGACAGTCGCGGTGAAGGGCCGGTCATCGTGCAACAGCAGAAAGTGCTCGAGGACGTACGCAGCCTGAGCTGGCGTGTATTCGATGCGCAACGAGGCTGGCATGACGAAACCGTGCGCGGCAACGCGCCACTGGCGTTGGAGCTGGTGATTTCCACGGGGCGTTTCCAGCAGATCCGCCGCGTGCTGTTGTTGCCGGGGGCGTTGCCGTGAGCCGGCAACGAGGCGTGGCGCTGATCAGTGTGTTGTTGGTCCTGAGCCTGGCGCTGCTTTTTACCGCTGGCATGCTGCGCAGTCATCGCCTGTTGTTGCAGAGCAGCGCTCAGCAGTTGCAGCACGTCCAACTGCGTCAATTGGGGCTGGCCGCTGAAGCCTGGGCGCAGGCGGTGTTGGAAGGTAGCGCGATAACTTCGTCCGGGCCGGTAGACCTGAGCCAGGATTGGGCTCGGCTCAAACCTGCATTCGAGATGGAGGACGCCGAGGTTCACATCGATATCGAGGATTTGTCCGGGCGCCTGAACCTTAATGCGCTGCTGGCTCAGGGCCAGACCGATCAAGTTACCCTCGGTCGTTGGAGGCGATTGTTGGCGTTGCTGGAGCTACCCGCGCTGTCATTGCCCCAGGTCGGCTCGGTGCAGGAGTTGAGTCAACTGCGCCTGTTGCCGGGCATCGACGGTCAGACGCTGCGGCGCCTGGAGCCTTGGGTGGTGGTGTTGCCCAGGGACGCCCTGGTGAATATCAATACCGCGCCGCTGCCAGTGTTGATGAGCCTGGACGGCATGGAGGATGAGGTGGCCAAGGTGTTGATCAACCAGCGTCGCCATCAGCCATACGCCAGTGTGCAGGCCTTCACCAATGACCCGCTTTTATCCGGGGTGGGCATCGGCAGCCATGGCCTGGGCGTGAGCAGCCGCTGGTTCCGAATCACCGTGAGCGTGACCCGTGCCGATAGCCGTCTGCGCCTGGCCTCGGACATCGAGCGCGACCCCGTTAGCGGACGCTGGACGGTGGCTCAGCGTCGTTTTTTACCCATCAGCCCCAGCGAGTCCCTGAGATGAAAACCTGGCTTTACCTGACAGCCGACGGCATGGATGAGCCTTGCGTCAACTGGCCGTGTTGCGTGTGGTCGCCCACGGGCGAACGACGCAGCCTGCCCTTGCATGAAGCCGCCCGCGAGTTGAATGGGCGAGTCGTCGATGTGCTGTTGCCGATGGAAATGTGCAGTTGGCTGCGCAGCGATCCGTGGCCCTCTGGACGCCAGCCGCGACCCCAGGCCCTCGCATTCGCCATCGAAGAACAACTGAGTGAAAATCTGGAGGCGTTGCACATCAGCGTTGGCGCGCGGGACCGACAACAGCGCTACCCGCTGATGGTGACCGAGCGAGGCCGGTTCCAGGCACTGCTGGCGCTGCTGGCTGCGCAAGGCGTCGATGTACGGGCAATGCATGTCGACGCGGACCTGCTTCCCCATGACAAGGCTTTTGCGGTGCGTTGGTTCGGTCGCTGGCTGTTGGGCGGGGCATTACCGGCGCGAGTGTCGCTGTCGGCCCGAGCCCTGGCAACGCTCAAGCCGGACTTGCCCGAAGAGATTCACTGGCTGGACGAGGGACGCGATCGTGAAGGCATCGATGATTGGCTGCTCTGCGCTGGCGGACATCCCATCGACCTGATGCAGGGTGAGTTCCGTCGACGTCGCCAGCCGCTGCCGTGGCGTGGCGTGGCGGTTACTGCGTTGGGATTGCTATTGCTCACCTGGGCATTCAGCGAGGGCCGCATACGATTTCTTGAAAGCGAAAGCCGTCATCTGTATGCCCAGGGCGAGCAGCGATTCAGGTCGCTGTATCCCGAGGAAACGCGGATTGTCGACCTGGCGGCGCAGTTCCAGGCGCTGCAAAGTCGTCGTGGGCGAAGCCAGGACACACAGGTCGCTCGTCTGGTCCGTCTGACGGAGCAGGTCATTGGTGCGAGCAGCGTCGAAGTGCAGCGCATCGATTTTCGTGAAGACGAAGGTTGGAAAATCCAGCTCACCGCCACCAGTTTCGTCGAGCTTGAGCAACTGCGCGAGCGGGGGCAGCAAACCGGACTGTCCGTCACCCTGGGCAGCGCCAGCAAGCAGAACAACCGCGTGCAGGCCATCCTCACCCTGGAGAACAGTTGATGAACTTCAATAGCTTGATACAGGCCTGGGGGAGGCTGTCACGCCGTGAGCAACAATTGTTGCTGGGCCTTGTCGGGCTGCTGCTGGTGGTCGTGGTCTACACAACGATCTGGCAACCTGTCCGGCAACGGCTGGATGTCGCCGAGCGACAGTACCGCCAACAGGCCGAGCTGCACGCACGAATCCAGCGCGCCGAGCCCGCCCGGGATCTAACCACCGCCACACGGCCCTTGTCGGTGCGCGTCAATGACAGTGCGGCCGCGACGGGGTTGGAAATAGCTGAAATGGAGGTCGATGGCGATTCGTTGCGACTGGCCGTCAGTGGCGATGCCAATCAATTGCTCCAGTGGCTGGATCAACAAGAGCGGGAGGGCGCGACGCTGCAGTCGTTGACTCTGGAAGCACGTAATAGTGTGTTGGAGGCGCGGGTGGTGTTGCGTCAATGAGCGATCGAGTACACAGCCATTTTGGCCTGAAGCATGGGTTTTTTGTGGCGAGGGAGCTTGCTCCCGCTCGACTGCGCAGCAGTCGTAAAGCGGTTTGCAGGGTTCACCTGTTGCTCCGCGGCGTCTGGTTCTGGGGTGGCTGCGCCACCCAGCGGGAGCAAGCTCCCTCGCCACAAAGTATTCGCTCTGTCCCTGGTTTGGGTCGTGAACTCGTGATGGCTAAACCTGAACATTCCCCGGCGACAACGGTAACTTCGCCAGTTTCACCGCCACCAGCAACGCCACCACCAGCAAGGTGCCGATGAACAGACCGACACCGTTCCACCCGCCCAAGTGCCAGGCCACGCCGCCCGCCGTACCTGCGACACTCGATCCGGCGTAATAGCTGAACAGGTAAAGCGACGACGCCTGGCCCTTGGCTTTGAGGGCGCGGCGGCCGATCCAACTGCTGGCGACCGAGTGGGCGCCGAAGAAGCCGAAGGTGAACACCAGCATGCCCAGCACGACCAACCACAACGGCGTGGCCATGGTCAGCGCGAGGCCGGCCAGCATCAGCGCGATGGTTGCCCAGAGCATTTTGCGTCGGCCGAGTTTGTCCGCCAGTGCGCCGATTTTTGCCGAGCTGTAGATGCCCGACAGGTACACCACCGACAGCAACCCGACAAAGGCCTGATCCAAGTGATAAGGCTCGGCCAGCAGGCGGTAACCGATGTAGTTGAACAGGGTGACGAACGCGCCCATCAAGACGAAGGCCTCGAGAAACAGCAGCGGCAAGCCGGCGTCGCGAAAGTGCATGATGAAACCGTCCAGCAGGCTACGCGGGTGCAGCGAGCGAGGACGGAAGTTGCGCGACTCGGGGAGAATCCTCCAGAACACCGCCGCCGCGATCAAGGCCAGGCCACCGATCACCAGCATCGCGGTGTGCCAACTGACAAAGTCGATCAAGACCCCGGTGATCAGGCGCCCACACATCCCGCCGATGGCGTTGCCGGCGATGTACAGCCCCATCGCCAGGCCGATGTGCTTGGGATGGATTTCTTCGCTCAGGTAGGTCATCGCGACTGCAGCCAAGCCGCTCAAAGACAGCCCCACCAGGGCGCGTAGCAGCAGCACGCCGTGCCAGGTCGGCATCATGGCACTGGCGATCGTGCACACCGATGCGGCGAACAGCGCCGCGACCATCACTGGCTTGCGACCAATGCGGTCGGAAATCGGGCCGGTGATCAACAGACCGATGGCGAGCAAGCCGGTCGCGACCGACAGGATCAGGCTGCTCTGCGCCGCATTGATGGAGAACTCCGTGGACAACAGCGGCATCATCGGTTGCACGCAATACAACAGGGCGAACGTTGCAAAGCCGCCGCTGAACAGTGCCAGCACCGTGCGCATGAACATGGGCGTGCCTTTTTCGATGTAGATGTCCTTCAGTTCGGCGACGACCTCATCTTGCACACGAGGTGGGATTTCATGGGCCAGTGGAGCGACAGCAGTTTTCACGTTGAACCTCGAACGAGCACGGCCAGGCAGGCATTGAAAAAAGCATATAGCCGGCTAACGTTTCTATCCAATATATTGTTCGACCCGTTTAAGACGTTTTACGACCTATTGGATCACCCATGGAATTGCGCCACCTGCGTTACTTCATCGCCGTTGCCGAAGAACTGCATTTCGGCCGCGCCGCCTTGGCCCTGGGTATCTCCCAACCGCCCTTGAGCCAGCAGATCCAGGCCCTGGAACAGGAGATCGGGGCGCGGTTGTTCGAGCGTACCAATCGTCGGGTCGAGCTGAGCGAGGCCGGTCGACTGTTTCTCGAGGAGGCGCGACGGGTTTTGGTCCAGGTCGATAAGGCCGCCGACGTGGCCCGTCGTGCCCAACTGGGGGAACTGGGAGAACTGAAAATCGGCTTCACCTCTTCGGCACCGTTCAACTCCACCATTCCCCAGGCGATCTTCTCGTTCCGTCAGCGCTTCCCCGCGGTGCACCTGAACCTGCGGGAAATGAGCAGCACCCAAGTGGCCGATGCGCTGCTGGACGAGGTAATCGAGGTGGGCATCATGCGGCCGTTGCCACTGCCCGACGCCTTGAGGGAAATCGAACTCAGCCGCGAACCGCTGGTGGCCGTGCTCAGCGCCAAACATCCGCTGGCCCAGGGCAACGAAGAAGGCCTGTTTCTCTCGGCGTTGGCCCAGGAACCGTTCGTGTTCTTCCCGCGCAGCTACGGCAGCGGCCTGTACGCGCAACTCCTGAACCTGGCCCGCGACGCCGGCTTCAGCCCGCACTTCGCCCAGGAAGCCGGCGAAGCCATGACCATCATCGGCCTGGTGGCGGCAGGCCTGGGCGTTTCGGTCTTGCCAGCGTCTTACCAACGCATGCGAATCGATGGCGTGGTCTACCGGCCGCTGCTCGATCCGGCGGCGGTGTCAGCGGTGTGGCTGGTGCAGCGCAAGGACCAGCGATCGCCGATGGCGAAAGCGTTTGTGGAGTTGTTGACTGAAAATATAGACACCCACAGTTCGGCGTGATGAATAAAAAACTTGCCTATATGTGAAGGGGCGCCGCAAGGCTAATGCTGGTCATGAGAAAAGTGATGGACCTGTGGCGAGGGAGCTTGCTCCCGCTCGGCTGCGAAGCAGTCGTAAACCGGCGGGTGCGGTGTGTCTGATGTTCCGCATCTGACAGGTTTTGGGGCCGCTTCCCGGCCCAGCGGGAGCAAGCTCCCTCGCCACGGGTGTATCGATTGCCTTAGGTGAAAAATGTGTTTTGCTGTTTTTAATGTACTACCCGCCTACGGCGCCAGGGCGTTGTTTCGAAAGTATGTAACCGGTGCCCAGCCTGCATAAGAGTTCAATGGGCTATTGCCTCATAGCCCATTACCCTTCGAGCGTTGTGCCTATAAATCCAGTTTTGTCTTCAGGCTGTTCATGATCTCCACCCGGTTTTCAAGGTAGTGGCTCAGGCCCTTTGCGCGCAGATGACAGGCGGCGCAGTCACCGCAGCCTCTGCCCTTGATGCCGTTGTAGCATGTCAGTGTCTGTTGATCGATGAACTCCAACCACCCGTGATAATCGGCCAGCGCCCAGGTTTGGGCTTTGTTCAGCCACATCAAGGGCGTCTCGATGCGCAAGGGATAGTCCATGCCCAGTTCAATGGCGTTGTTCAGCGCCTTCACGAACGCATCGCGGCAGTCCGGATAGCCCGAGAAGTCGGTTTCACACACACCGGTGATAAGCGTTTTTGCACCCACCTGATACGCATAGATAGACGCCAGGGTCAAAAACAGAATGTTGCGCCCAGGCACGAAGGTGCTGGGCAGGCCATCTCCATCGCTGTTGGCCGCGGGCACTGGAATGTTGTCGCGGGTGAGGCTGCTGATGGCCAGTTCGTTGAGCAGGGTGGTGTCCAGTATTTTATGAACGGTCACGCCAAGGGCCTTGCAGAGTTGTTGCGCCACTTCGATTTCTTGACGATGGCGCTGGCCGTAGTCGAACGTGATGCAATGAACTTCGTCGTACCGGGGTAAGGCGTGAACCAGGCAGGTAGTCGAATCCTGGCCGCCGCTGAAAACGATGACTGCTTTCTTTGTCATTTCATTCATTTGGACCTGTCCCAATAGGTGCTGAAGGAGTGACCCTAGCCCGAAGTTCAACACCTTGTTGTGGGAAGTTTCCGAATTTACGTGCTCCGCTTTCTCTATTTGGGTTTTCAGTCGCAAGTGAAGCCGCTAGAAGATCGCTGCCACGGCGGGTGCCGCACACCCGGAGAATCCTCGCCAATTGGAATTGTCCGTGCGCGGCGGCGCTTGCCGTGGCAGGCGGTACTCACCTCGATCCTTTATTTTTTCACTTGGCCTTACCAGACCGTCGCAGGTTTATTGGCGTGGTAATCATAAAAACCCTGGAGTATCCAGGTATCGCCCTTGCGTTCGAACGCGGCGCGCCATGCGCTTCTGCCGCCACCGGGGGATAGCTGGGCCATGTCGTACCAGTAATATTTGTTGATTCGTTTTGTCGTGGCCCTGCCGGCTCGAATGTCATCCATGATTTCGTTGATCTTGGCTCGGGCCGCTTCGGGAAAGTTGTCATAGGACATCTGTGTTTCAGCCAGCGTGCTGAGAGTCACCGTAAACTTGTCTATTGCGGTGGATGCTTCCCCCAGTACTGGTGAAGTGCTGGTGGTAGGTGATGTGCCAGTGACCTTCTTCGTCGGGACTTGGGTCACGACCTCGATATCAAACGCGTCGTAGTTCGAGAGATTTTTTGCGAAGTTGGTAATGTCCTCTCCGGTGACCAGTAACGTCTTGCGCTGCGACTTGCCCTTGTTGGCGATGACGTAAGGAATCTTGTTGTTGCGGATTTCCGTCAGGAGCCCGGGTTTGTGTCTTTTTTTCATCTCGTCCCGGAACGCGCCGAGCTTTTTCTTTTTGTACTCCGCGAAGTTTGCAGGGTTCGTTTTATAGTCCTCCCTGGCAGCCTCTACCTCTGGACCTTCTCCTGAAAACCGGACGCCCAGGTCCTCCCAGACGCGCTTTTCCGCGACTTTGACCACCTCATGAATATCGTCCTGTATCTTGGTCATGGCGGCTTTCTTCTTTCCCTGTTCAGGGACGATGGTGATGAATAATGCGCCGGTGAGGTTGTCTGGCAAGGAGGACATCATCATCTTGAAGTTGCCTTCGTTGTCGAAAAGCTCCTTCTTGAGTGGCAGGGTCATGTCGAAAACTTTTATTTTTTGCGCGGCCGTCAGCTGGATGCCCTTTACCTGGGAGTCGATGTCTCGGGTGCAGTAGTCGACGGCCTGCCATACGTTGAATTTGTACAGCAGGCTTTCGTGGGGCTTCTTATGTTGCCCGAGGCCGTGGAGGCCCTTGTTGATCTGGTTGATTCGTGAAAGGTAAGTGTCTATATCGGGCACGTTGATGTCATTCATGCTCTCGCGCAAGGTGCGTTCGGCCAGCTCCTCGGGCATCGAGTGGATGACCTTCTTTACCGTATTCACCACCTGTCGAGAAGGCCAGTGATGGTCGACCAGGATGCCCTCCACCAAGGCGTTATAGGTTTTCTGTTGCGCAGTTTCCGGGGCCCGACTGAACAGACTATGCAGGACTCCGCCACCGAGCAGGCGTTGCGGTTCTTCGATGTGCCAGCGACCGTTTTTCCACGTCACCGTCCGTTGATGGGTACGATTGTTGGGCGCGTAGATAATCCGCAGGCTTTCCTGGATCGCGGTTTTGCAGTAGTCATGCCCCATCTTCAAATAGGCTTGGCCGGACGTGTCCCTGTACAGGTTGCGACCCTCGGGGACGAGCCCTTTGCCGTCAAAACCTTTCAGGAGAAAAGGGCCTAGCTCGGGGTCGGGCATACGGGGCAGGGAAGACAGCTCCGGGCGGGTCTTGTCCCGGCGTCGTGCCGCGCGCGCCATGATCAGGTCCTGCCCGGCCTCTGCCACGACCTCACCCAGCCCGCTGATGAAATCACTGGCCCACTGGCTGAAGCTGCCGCCCTCGTCTTTTATGGCCGACACCGCAGCGCCCCCGGCCATCACCGGCAGGATCGCACGGCCCAGTACCCCGCCCAGGCGGCCCGCGTAGAACATGGCCATCGCGCCCGCCAGCAAGGTGACGCCATTCCTGCGCCCCTCCTGGGCCGCTGCGCTGTCGCGCTCGGCGTTCGTTACCATCAGCGCGTCAGCCGTCTTGAGCGCGTGGCTGATCTGCGTTTCGTGCAGTGCTTTGAGCAGGTCGCCTTTGACCACGGGGGAGGCGACCTTCAAGGCGAAATCATCCTGAACCCGATGCTTTATCCATGAGAAGGTGGACTGCGTGACTTTCTTTATCTTCTCGTTGAGCGTCAGGTTTTCCGCGGCCGGCACCAGGCTGGCAAGCTGATCGGCTTGTTCCATCAGCGGCAGTTGGGAAATCAGCCAGCGGGTCATTTCCAGCGTGCTGATGAGTGTCTTGACCAGGACCGCTTCCAGCTCCCTTTCGCTTCCTGCGTGGATGTCCCTGAACACTTTTCCGTCCGGCGCACCCGGCGTGTACAGCGTCAATGAAGGCCGGCTGGATAGTTTCCTGACGCCAAAGGCCAGCAGCTCTTTCAGCACACTGTCGCCCCACTGGATCTGCCGCACCACCACCTCGTGCCCGTTGACCTTGCGGCGTTCCTCAGGCATTGCGCTGTCCAACGCCGCCAGCACCAGGTTCAGGCCGGTGTTGTCCTTATCATGTGTAAAGTCTCCCGATATATGCGCGGCCCACGCCTGCGCCCGCATTTGTTTGGCTTTCAGAGCCATCCATTGTGCCTGGCGCTCCCGGGCCGCAAGCAGCAACGCGGGCGGGATACGGGCACCCACATTTGCCCTTTCAATGATCTCCACGATCTGTGCAAAGCTCAGCGGCCCCTCTTCGGTGTGGTGGGAAGCGTTGCGTTCGTCCGGTGTCAGGTTGGACATGGCCCACTGCGTCATGGAACGGCAATCGTCGAATATCGCCTTCGCACTGCCTAGCGACACCCCGGACCCGAACGGTGACTCGCCCGTGGGCGCGTGCGAGTCGATGGTCTGCTTGCGGATACACAGGGATACCTGGTCAGGATCGACTGGGGCGTATTTGTCCTTGATGAAGCCGGCGAGCAGCGTGCGGGTCCGATCCTGGAGGGCGTCAGGGGACGCCAGCATCACTGGATCTGGCGGGGGTGGGGTATCCGCCAGGGTTATCTGCAGGTCCTGTAGCGCGTTCCACCAGGCCACGCGGTCGCTGCCGATCACGTTCGGGTTGGCGTGCAGCCAGTCGTCCAGTTTTTTCTGGTAGAGCCGTAGCGCGCGCTCGTCCATGGCGCCCGCCAGGTCCAGCTGGTCCTTGAGGTTCGCCGCGATATCCAGCCTGGCGATCCAGGCGCTGATTTCCTCATCATCTCCCGGCCCGTTCAGCAACACGTCGCTCACGGCGGTTTTTTGCGCCGCTCGCAGATCCATAACCAGGTAGGCAAGGAAGTCCCCGGCGATGGGGGCGATTGTCACGTCATACTGAACGTTATCGTCGGCCTCCAGGCTGGCCTTCAGCGCCGTCAGGTCCGCGTACACTTCCAGCGGCTTGCCCAAGCTGTACAGCGCCGCGCTTGCCGGGTAGTCGGTATTGTCATGTCGGGTCAGTGCAACAGCGCCTGACACCGGCACGCTGAACCCCCATCCTTCAGGGGTGATACTGAGGCTGTAGACCCCGGGCCGGTCACGTTCCGCCAGCCTGGCGCGAGACGTTGCGTCCGGTGCCGACAGTGCATGTTCCGTCAGCGCCTTGTGCAGTGGCGGGCTCAGGGTTCCATCCAGTTGCTGGAGATCGGCCTGTGCCTTGAGTTGCCTACCGAATTCATCGGCCAGCCATTGGCTGACGCTGCGGTCCTGGCTAACGTCGGGCGGGGTGTCCCAGAAGTTGTCCAGTGCCCGCGCCAGCATTTGTTCATACGACGTTGGGGTGACGCTTATCAGTTGCTTGATTGCTTGCTTGGCGTCACGGCTATTCAGGGCTGCCGGCATCTCCGTGACGCTGTTCAGCTCGGTGACGATGTCTATATTGCCCAAATCGTCGAAGAACTCGTGGGCGTTGATCTTTCCTGCCACCGCACGCCAGAAGAGCGTGTCGAGGGGGACTGTTTGCGCCACCTTTTTAAACGCCGGCGCGTTGGCTGCGCGTTCAGTTGGGGGAACGGCTTCATCTTGCAGTCGGCACACGCGTATTTCTTTGACGGCCAGCTTGTTCACCAGGGTGGGAAAGGCTTGCCTGAACCCATTATCCAAGTGCCGCGCAGCCACTTCCGAGGCGCGCGGAACGGCATCGTTCAGGCGGATCATCTGCTGCTGCGAGGCATTGAGTTGGTGTATCAGCAGGGCGCTAGCGGTTTGTAAGGGGGTGTTCTCCAGCATGTTCTCTTCCTGAAAGTTTTTCGGAAGGAACAACCTATTGAAGGTGCGCGAAGAGGGGGCGGTATATAGATACCGCATGGAGCGGCGACAGGCGGTGTACCGGTGTTGTGGATACATAATCGATGTGGCAGCGAGCCTGTTCGCGATGCGCCTTGACGGGGCATGCTAACGGTCATGTTTTATCACGCAGAAATACCAGGATCGCCTCGCAGGTTGCCTGTGTTCTTTCTTCCAGTACCCAATGTCCGGTGTTGTGCAATATAAAAGAGTACGGTTGCGTGGTGATACATTTGACTTGCTCGGCCAGGGTACTTCCTCTCGAATGGTCCCCACCGATAGTGAGCACAGGCACTGTCAGTTTATTGTTGGCGTATGCTTGATTATCACCCACATCATGCTCTATCCAGGCTGAATAAAGCTTGAAGGCTGCCTCCATGCGTCCGGGCTGGGAATAATCTTTCACCAAAGCCATACGCACCTCGTCCGGCATTGTGTCGTTGCCGGGGAATACAAAGTCGTCAAAAAACATGTCCAGGTAAGTTTTTTCCTGACCTTGGATCATGGTGAGTGCTGTCTTGCCAAAGAAGCGGAAATGCCACTTGCTGGCAATGCGGGCTTGCGGGTCTCCGTTATAAGCTGTTTCCCACCCTGGGATGCCAGGAATGAATCCGTCCATCAGGATAATACGTTTGGTTTCATCGGGATAAAGGGCTCCGTAGGCATAGGCAATCATTAAGCCCATGTCATGGCCGACAATATCAACCTGTTTGATATTCAGGTGGGTGACCAGCTCGTGCAGGTCATGCGCCATATTTTTTTTATCATAGCCGCTTTCTGAAATATCGGTTTCTCCAGCACCGCGATAATCAGGAACGATAGGCGTATAACCGGCACGCACCAATGGCCCCATCAATACCGTCCAATTGCGCCAGCTTCCCGGGAACCCATGCACCAGCAACACAGGGTTTGCGCCATCACCGCTTATAAGATAGTGCATGCGGATGCCGTTCACGTACACGTAGGCCCGTGTGAACGATGCACCCCCTACAACAATATTTTGTTCTACAGAAGGCGATGTGGCCTGGTGTCGAGAAGATAAGGCGATGGCGCCCGACCAGGCTATTGTATCCATCATTTTCTTGTCCATTTTGGGAGCCGAATTAATTCCATGAGCTACGCCGTGCAGCTCATAAGTAACGGCGAACTGTTTATCGAGCGTCAACTTCTAAGGTATTTTTTAAAGCATTTACAGCTTGTGGCTTTCCGAATGCTATCGATACTGTCGAAGTTGACAGTTCCGACAAGCGGCAATTGTTCCGATTGAGCCCCGGCAGAGCAGTTGCAGGTGAAAAAAAAGCAGGGCGGAACTTGCATCGGACCCCTGTTGACTGTAGGAAAAGTCGCGTTTCCAGTTGCGATGTTTCCTATTCGCTCCAGATGCCCATGATGTTGGGGTTGCGATTCGCCTGTGTTGCAACGTTTTATTCATCATTCCGAATTGTCTGGCTCAGTGCTCTTTCCCGGCGGAAAGGGAACCCGCCTGAAGCCCGTGAACAAGGCCTTGGAAATGCACTCATCTTTGTACGCCCCCTACACCAACGAAGTCTCCTGTGACTATCTCCGTCATTTGGACGATCTGTACTTGGCGCAACAGCAACTCGATGGTGTTGACGAAAAAGTCATCACATTTATTAATCGACAAAAAGCATTCGTCAAAGCTCATCCCCCAATCGCTATTTACCGAGTGGCCACCGAGGGCAGCCAGACCCGTAACGGCGCAACGATCCAGCAAGTGTCATCGTCGTTGACGTTCACCTTGGATAATGGCTGGAAAGTACGAGCCGCGCGGAAAGGCGACCAGGTTGTGTATGCCGATGGCAGTACCGCGCGGATCGTAACCGCCGCGGGGGCAGCCAACAGTAATATTGCCCTGGTCGGCAGCCGTTTGAGCAATGGCGACGAGATCATCAATACGCTTCAGAGACGTTTTCTGATCATCGTGCGTGAAGGCGTGCCGATGGCAGAAGACTTTTTGCCCGCTCTCAAACTGGCGGATGTTCATTACTTGCACTCGGATGAGGTGAAGGAGAACATCCAATGAGCGTACAGCATAGATCCACTGTGGGAGCGAGCTTGCTCGCGATTGCGGTGGATCGGTGCCACAGCCGTTCCGGGCTTATTGCACCTTCGCCAAATCTCCCTTCAACGCAACGCCCGCCATGATCGCCCCGGCGTGGCATTCATAGGTGGTCGGGTCCTTGCGTTCGTTGCTCTTGTAGAAGCTGACAATGTTGGTGACGGCGTTGGCGCCGGCGTTCTTGGCGGCCTGGTGCAGGCTGATCAGGGCCGATTGCAGCACCCATTCGCAGGCGACTTCATCGGACTTGTTGAACGCGTTGGTTTTCTTGTTGGTCACGGCACCCGGGCTGACGACGATGACGTTGCCGGCCGGTTTATTGCCGGCCAGGTAGAACTTCACGCTGCCGTCGATCTTGCCGGTGCGGATGGCTTCGGCCACGACTTTGTCGAACGGCAGGAACAGCGCGGTATCACGGGCCTGGCTGAGGCTTGGCAGGGTGCTGAGCAAGAGGGCGGTGGTCACAGCGATTTTCTTCAACGACATCGTGGTCTCCTTGACGAGGGGCAACAGGGTTTTGAATCCGATTCAGTGCCAGCGGCGGAAAATCAGCGAGGTGTTGACCCCACCAAAGGCGAAATTGTTGTTCATCACGTATTCGTTGCTCATCGACCTGAACTCGTTACGCAGGTAATCGAGCTTGCCGCATTGGGGATCAACCTCATCGAGGTTGAAGGTGTGCACGTAGAGGTCGCGGTTCATCATTTCGATGCTGAACCAAGACTCCAGCGCCCCGCAGGCACCCAGGGTGTGGCCCAGGAAACTCTTCTGTGAGCTGATGGGCATGTGTTCGCCAAACAGGCTGCTGGTGGCCAGGGTTTCGGCAATGTCGCCCTGTTCGGTGGCGGTGCCGTGGCCGTTGACGTAGCCAATGGCTGAGGGACTGAGGCCTGCGTCTTCCAGGGCCAGTTCCATGGCCCGGCGCATGGTGACCAGTTCTGGGCGCGTGGCATGCTGGCCGTCGGCGTTGCTGCCAAAGCCGACAATTTCGGCATGGATCCGCGCACCGCGCGCCAGGGCATGTTCCAGTTCTTCGAGCACCAGCATGCCGGCGCCTTCGCCGATCACCAGGCCATCGCGGTCCTTGTCGTAGGGGCGCGGGCTGGTTTGTGGTGCTTCGTTTTTCAGGCTGGTGGCGTAGAGCGCATCGAACACCATCGCTTCGGTCGGGCACAGCTCTTCGGCGCCACCGGCGAGCATCAATGGCAGGCGCCCGAACTTGATGGCCTCGTAGGCATAGCCGATGCCATGGCTGCCGCTGGTGCAGGCGCTGGAGGTGGGGATCAGGCGCCCGGTCAGGCCGAAGAAGATGCTGATATTGGCCGCCGTGGTGTGGGGCATCATCCGCACGTAGGAGTTGGCGTTCAGCCCTTCGGCCACGCTGTTGAGCAGCATGTTGCCAAAGGCCTTGATCTCGTCGGTGCTGCCGGTGGACGAACCGCAAGACACGCCCATGCGCCCGTCCTTGATCGACTCGTCGCCCAGCAGGCCGGCGTCGGCCAGGGCCTGTTCCGCCGACGCGACCGCCAGGCGCGAAACCCGGCCCATGCTGCGCAGTTGCTTGCGGGTCCAGTGGGCCGGGACCTGGAAGTCGTCGATGGGACCGGCCAGGCGGGTGTTCAGTTCGGTGAAACGGTCCCACTCATCCATGCGCCGGATGCCGCTGCGGTTGGCGGCGAAGTTGGCGGCGATGGTGTCCCAGTCGCTGCCGATGGAGGTGATGCCGGCCATGCCGGTAACGACGACGCGCTTCATCAGCACAAGCCTCCATTGACGGCCAGGACCTGCCGGGTGATGTAGCCGGCTTCGGCCGACATCAGGAAATTTACCGCACCCGCCACTTCTTCCGGGGTGCCCATGCGCTGGGCGGGGATCATTTTCATCAGTTCCTCCACCGGGACGTTTTCATCGAGCATGGCGGTATCGATCAGCCCGGGCGCGACGCAATTGACGGTGATCTTGCGCTTGCCCAACTCGATTGCCAACGCCTTGGCCGCGCCGATCAAACCGGCCTTCGAAGCACTGTAGTTGACCTGGCCGCGATTGCCGATCAGCCCGGAAACCGAAGTGATGCAGACGATCCTTCCGGCGGCGCGACGACGGATCATCGGCATCATCACCGGGTGCAGCACGTTATAGAAACCGTCGAGGTTAGTGCGCATCACCACATCCCAGTCGTCTTCGCTAAGGGCCGGGAAAGCGCCATCGCGGGTCAGGCCGGCATTGAGCACCACGCCGTAATAGGCACCGTGGGTTTCGACGTCGGCTTCGAGAATGGCCTTGCACGCGGCACGGTCGGCCACGTCGAATTGCAGCACCCGGGCGTTGCGGCCCAGGGCCTGGATTTGCGCCTGGACTGTCTCGGCCTCGGCGCGGCCGCTACGGCAGTGCAGCACGATGTCGTGCCCGGCCTGGGCCAGGCGCAGGGCGATGGCGCGGCCGATGCCACGGCTGGAGCCGGTGACCAGTACGGATTCAGTCATGACGGGTTTCCTGTTGCGGACGGTTCATGAAGGTAATGGGCGGCCTGGGGCGGACGGAATACGTTGAGCCGGGCCGTGGCATGGATGCCGGGGGCGTGGATGTGGCATTCGAACACGCCCATGCCGTTGTCGTCTTCCAGGGAGCGCACGCCGTGGATGGTCAGCTCGACGCCGACGGGAAAACACTCGACATTGCATTCGAACTTGCGGGTGCCGAGCAAAAAGCCCAACTCCACGGCATCGCCGCGTTGGCGTGCATGACAACCGGCAAAGGCCGCGACGCTTTGCGCCATCAGCTCGATGCCGACCCAGGCCGGCAGCGTGCCATCGTCGCGGCTGAACAAACCGCCGGGCTTGACGGTGGCGTGGGTATGGATCTGTTCGTCATCGAACGACAGGATCCGGTCGATGAGGATCATGTCGCCGGCATGGGGCAGCAGTTCGGCGAGCGGCCAGTCAATCATGGGGCGTCTCCGATAATCAGGCTGACGTTGTTGCCACCGAATGCAAATGAATTGCTCATCAGGCGGCGCGGGGTGGCCGGTCTCAGGTGGGTGCCGGCGGTGACCCAGTTCAGCGCCGGCAGGGCCGGATCGGCCTGGCCGTCCCAGACATGCGGCGGCAGGGCCAGGACGGTATTCTCCGAGCTCAGGGCCAACCAGCAGAACGCCGCTTCCAGCGCCCCGGCCGCGCCGAGGGTATGGCCGGTCATGGGCTTGGTGGACGAGCAGGGCACGCCCGCCGGAAACAGCCCGGCCACCGCCTGGCTTTCCATGGCGTCATTGTGCTGCGTGGCGGTGCCATGCAGGTTCAGGTAGTCGATCTGGCTGGCCTCGAGGCCGGCGCAACGCAGGGCTTTTTCCATGGCCTGGCGGGCGCCGCGACCACTGGGTTCAGGTGCGGAAATATGGTGGGCGTCGGAACTGGCGCCGTCGCCGAGCAAGGCAATCGGTGTCCCGTCGCCTGGCGTCTTGCTCATGAGAAACAGCACGGCTGCTTCGCCAATGTTGATGCCGCTGCGGTTCACCGAAAACGGATTGCAGCGTTCGTTCGACACCGCTTCCAGGGCCGAAAAACCGTTGAGGGTCAGTTTGCACAGGCTGTCCACGCCACCGCACAGCACGGCATCGCACAGGCCCAGGTCCAGCAGGCGCCGGGCGCTCATCAAGGCGCGGGCGCTGGAGGTGCAGGCCGTGGAAATCACGTAGGACGGGCCGCTCAGGCCGAGCCAGTCGGAAAGAAAGTTGGCCGGCGCGCTAAGTTCCTGTTGCTGGTAGTCGTAGCCGTCGGGGAAGTGTTGCTCGCGCAGGTAATGGGCAATGCCCTGGCTGGCCTCGTCGATCCCCGACGTGCTGGTGCCCAACACGATGCCGATGCGGGCGCGACCGTAGGCCTGGATGGCCTGGTCGATCTCGGCGCGAATCTGCAGCCCGGCTTCCAACAGCAATTGATTGTTGCGGCTGCGGTGCGCCAACAGGGTTGGGGGGATGGGGGCGAGTTCACCCGGCACCGCGGCAACCGGCAACGCACGTTCGGCGACCCAGCCGTCCTTGATACGCACGCCCGAGCAGTCGCCGGCAAACAGGTTGCGCGCGACGCTGGGCTTGTCGCGGCCCAGGGCACAGATCACCCCGAGGGCATTCAAATAGGCGGTCATGGGGCGTTCTCGGTCAACGGTGTGATGCGGTAGCGGGGGCCTTGGGGCAGGCTCATCTCAAAATCCAGCGGCTGCGTGTAGCGCACCTGCCAGCGACTATCGAGGGTCCGTTGCGACGCCTGTTGCCGGGCGGCCGGGTAGTTGTCGGGCAGTTCGGCTTCGGGGGTCAGGGCGAACAACAGCGCGGCGAACAACTCCCGGGCCTCGGCATTGGGCGGCAGCAGACCGTCGGCCTGCCACTGACCTGCGACCAGGCGCTGGCGGGCCACGGGAATGCCCAGCGGGTCCATCATCGACCAACGGATGCCGGTGTCTTCGCGCTGGATCACCAGCAACCAGTCCTGGCGTTGGCCGACCAGGGTCCGCTCGATGTGCAGTTGCATCGGCAAGGCCAGGGTTGGCGTGCGCTCGGGCAGCGGCGCATGGCTGGCGCAGGCACTGAGCAGCAACAGGCAGCCGATAAGCAGGGCTCGAATCATCCAATGGCCCCTTCGACGGGCTTGCGCGCCACCACATTGACCAGGGTTTCCTCTCGCTCGCCGAACGGTTTGGCCCGGCGCAGGCCAAAACGCTCCAGCAAGCCGAAGTCCTTGGCGCGGCTCCACCACAGGTACGGATAGGACACGTTGCGGGCTTCGAACTGGAAACCCTGCCCACGGATCATCTCCAGGTACTGCGTGGCACTTTTCTGCACGTGCATGGGATGGCGGAACAGCCAGCGGATCACCCAGGTATCGATGTAGGCCTCGGTGGATTCGGCGAACATCAGGTAGCCACCAGGCTTGAGTACGCGGTAGAACTCGGCGAGGGCTTTTTCCTGCTCCACCAGGTGATGGAAGGTCTGGTGGCAGAACAGCAGGTCGACGCTGGCATCCGGCACTGCCAATGTCGCGCAGTCGCTGCCGATCAGCTCCACGGTCATGCCCTGGCGCGCGGCCTCCTCCCGGCTCAGGTCCAGGCTGTGGGGGTCGGCATCCACGCCGATCAGGCGGTGTGGCGCGAACACCTGGCGCAGGTACTGGAATGATTTGCCCTGGCCGCAGCCGGCGTCCAGCAGCACCGGGTTGCTCGGCAGCGGGGTGCTGAACAGGCTGCGCAGGTCGTTGATCGCCACGCGCAACACATGGTGCTGCCAGGTGTGGCTGCGCAGGAACCAGAAACCGAAGCGGGTTTCTTCGACGTAGTTGTCGCTCAAGTAGCTCATGGTTGCTGACTCATGGCGCCGGGCTCGCGCAGATTTCCGAGAGCATGCGCAGGCGCCGCTTGGGTTCGCTGACGAACGGGTTACGCTGATCCCAAGCGTAGCCGGCCAGGATCGAGCTGATCATGCGGCGGATGTCGTCCGAGCCTTCGGTGTAGAAAATCACGTCCTGGAAGGTGCCGGCGTACCAGCCCTCGACATAGCAGCGGAAGGTGTCGACGCCGCGCTTGAGCGGCTCGGCGAACTCGCTTTGCCAATCCACGCTTTCACCTTGCAACTGACGGTGGAGCACGTCGGCGGCCATGCTCGCCGAACGCATGGCAATGGTCACGCCGGAGGAGAACACCGGGTCGAGGAATTCCGCGGCGTTGCCCAGCAGGGCGAAGCCTGGGCCGTGCAGGGTCTTGACGTTGGCCGAGTAGCCGCCGATGGTCCGCGCCGGGGTGTCCCACACGGCGTTCTGCAGCACGCCGGCCAGGCTTGGGGTTTCGTCGATGAAACCGCGCAGGCAGGCATCGAGATCGTCGGTGCGGCCGGCGAAATGTTCCGCCGCCGCGACCACGCCCACCGAGCAGCGCCCGCCGCTGAACGGAATGGTCCAGAACCACACGTCGCGTTTGCTCGGGTGGGTGGTGATCAGAATCTTTTCTCGATCGAACGCCGGGGCGTCGATGCGATCCTCGATGTGGGTGAACACTGCTTGGCGCAGCGGGAAATTCGACGGGGCTTCGAGGTCCAGCAGGCGCGGCAGGACTCGGCCATAGCCGCTGGCATCGAGCACGAAGTCGGCCTCGACACAGTACTCGCTGCCATCTTCGCGCTGCACGCCCAGTTGTGGTTTGGCGAGGCTGAAGTCGGCGCTGGTGATCGCTTGGCCGTAGCGGATCTCCACGCCTTGCAGGGCGGCCTGGTCGGCCAGCAACTTGTCGAAGTCGGCGCGTTGCACCTGGAAGGTCGTGGGCTTGCCGTTGCTGAAGGTATCGCCGAAATCGAAGGCGCTGTAGCGCTCGCCCCAGGCAAACGCGGCGCCGTTCTTGCGCTGGAACCCGGCGGCATTCACCGCGTCGAGCATGCCGGCTTCTTCGACGAAATCCAGGCAATGGGACAACAGGCTCTCACCGATGGAGAACCGGGGGAAATGCTGGCGCTCGATGACCAGCACCTCATGGCCCTTGCGCTTGAGCAGCGCGGCGGCGATGGCGCCGGAAGGGCCTGCGCCAATGATGACGACCTGTCGACGTTCCATTTCAACTGTTGGCACTGGAGCTCCTGGCCGGGACGGCAATCGAGGGAATACGGTGCAAACCGGTCACGGCCGGCAGCAATGTGGCGATCAGCCCCATCAGCATCAGCGTGAAATACAACGCGGGGCTGATGAGCTGTTGTTGCAAGAGCAGATTGAGGAACACGATTTCACTCAAGCCGCGAATGTTCAGCAGGATACTTTCGCGCCAGCGACTGGCGCCGGCGAATGACGCGGCGGCCCAACCCAGGCCCAGCCAGTTGCCCAGTAGTTTGCTGGCAATGGGCAACAGCAGCAACGCCGTCAATTGCACCCAGTCGAGGCTGCTCATGGCGCTGTGGACGTCGATCTGCACAATGCCGAACGTGAGAATCAGCGGGATCGCCAGGTACGTCTGCAAACCCTGCATCCAGGCGATATTGAGCGCCAGCCTCAAGGGCACTTTGAGCGCGGCCATGCACAGCAGATAGCCGATGCCGACGATCAGTGCATTGAGCCGGTAGTGTTCGGCCACCACCAGCAGGGCAAAAAACACGCCGCTGTACAGCAACGGCTGGCGCAGGCCAACCAGGCGCAACAGCAGCGGCACGCAGGCGCCGGCCATCGGCAACAGCAGGCTGCCCAGGTGGAGACTGCCCTGGGCCAGGCCGAACAGGCTCCAGCAGGCCAGGTCGATCAGGATCGCCGTTTGCACCAGTCGCCGAGTGGCGGCGGGTGGGTAATCGATGTGACGCAGATACAGATACAGCACAGGAATCGCTGTGATCGCAAACAGCAGTCCCACCGCCAGGGAGCTGATCCAGGGCTGGGGCGGCAGCAACCAGAACGCTGTCGCCAGACCGCAGGCGAACGGAACGACGAAGCTTGGCAGGGCGATTTTCACGCTCTGGCGGTCCAGGCGCAGGTCGATCACGTCGCTGAGGATATGCCCCAGCAACAGCGCGAACGCGAGGCTGTAGAGGTTCTTCAGCCACACCGGCGACACCAGTTGCGCGCCGCTGAGCTGCCAGCCCGGCTCGATCCAGAAATACATCAGCAGCGGCAGGCCGAAGGTCGCCAGCAACAACTGGCTGACAATCGGGATCAACCCGAAGCGAGCGCCCAGGCGTGTGGCAACTGCGAACAGCCCCAGGGCCATGAGCCAGAACAGCAGGGTCATCATTGGGCGGGCTCCGCGACCGTCGCCGCGTGGGCTTGTTGTCCGGCCCAGGGCGCCAACATGAAGCTGAAAGCCAGCCCCAGGCTCACCGCCAGGCCGAAGTTACTCACCGCCGGTGTGCTGGACAGCGCCAGCAGGCCGAACGACAGCCAGGTGGTGACCGCCGCCAGGAACGTGCCCAGCAGGCTCACGGCGGCACCGCCGATCTGTTCGCGCATCAGGATCGCGTAGTCGACGCCGATGGCCGTCACCAGCAACAGGCCGAACAGGCTGAACAAGGTCAGTGGCTGCCCCAGCCAGCCGAGGCTCGCCAGGCTGCACAGCGCAGCCAGCAGCGGCAGTGCCACGATGCGCAAGGCGCCGCCGACGCCAAACGGCCAGATCAGCACCAGCACAATCAGCACGCAAGAGGCCAGTTTCAACTCGGCGGCGCTGACCTGCGTGGCGGCGAAGACCCGGTTCAGGTCGCCCAGGCGATCCACCAGTTGTACGCCTGGCAGATCCACCGCCTGTATCCGCAGCAGCGCCGCATCGTTCAAACCTTGCAAGCTGACCACCGCCGCGACGCCTTGCGCTGTTGGTCCGAGCCAGAGTGTGCGATACGGCTCGGCCAGCGGACCTGCCAGTGCGGCGTCAATGTCGGTCACCGGCAGGGCCTGTAATTGCGCCAGTTCCGCTTGCAGCGCAGCGACCGGGACGCCCAGGTCCAGTAGCGGTTGCCAGACGGCTGGCAAGCGCCCCAGGGCCTCACGCACTTTCTGTTGTTCGGCGGGTGGGCTGACCAGTTGGTTCAGCGACAGGTAGCCCTGGAGCTTTTCCAGGCCGATCAACTGATCCAGCCGCTCGTTGAGGGCGGTCTGGCGCTCCAGCAGTTGGGATTGATCGTCGGCGCGGATCAGGAAGAACTGGCTGGTGGGCTGGAAACCGGTGATGCGCGCGATGTCGTGGGCTTCGTCGGTCAGGTGCTGGGGCGTGCCGATCCACTGGCGGATGTCGTTTTTCGGGGTCAGGTGCCAGAGCCCACCCGCGCAGAACATCAGCAACAACATCAGCAGGGCCGGCGTGCGTACCCGTTTCAGCAGGGCTTCGCGGGCCTTGAGCAGGTATTGGCAGACTTGGAGCGGCCATTGGGCGGGACGCAACTCTGCGCCCTTGAGCAGCGCCGGTAGCAGGCAGACGGCGCTCAGGTAAGCGCCGACGAGGCCAGCGGCGGAAAATATCGCGATCTGGGTCAGGGCCGGAAAGGGCGTCCAGGCCAGGGCCAGGTAGCCAATACAGGTAGTCACAAGGCTCAGGCTCAGCCCCGGCAGGGTCAGACGCAAGGCCGGCCAGCTGCGCCATGGCTTCAGGCTCCAGCTCTTGGACAGGTAGTGCAGCGGGTAATCCACGGCCACGCCAATCAGGCTGGAACCCAGGACCAGGGTCATGACATGCATGCGGCCAAACAAGGCCACGCAGGCCACCGCGCCGAACAGCACGCCCACCAGCACCGGCACGAACGCCAGCCACACTCGCAGGCGCCGGAAGGCCAGCAACAGCAACAGCAAGATGCCGACGGTCGCGCCACCGCCGACCCAGGTGATTTCCCGCGACGCCTGTTGCTGACCGCTGGCGGCGTACAGCAGGCCGCTCGCCGCCAGCAGTTGACCTTGGGCCTGGCTCGCCTGGTCGCGGCTGCGTTGCAGCAGCTCGGCCACTTGCAGCGGCAGGTTCATGTCGAAGGCGTTGCCCTGGGCGCGGGCCCGCAGCATCACCCAGCTTTTACCGTCGGCATCGGCGACCAACGCACCGCTGCCGATGTCGAATTTGATCGCGCCGCGTTGTGGCTGGCTGTTCTGGATGCGCCCGGTCAGGCCCAGCCAGTCGTCCTGGTTCGGCACCAGGCTGAAGCCGCTGAACGGGTCGAACAGGGCCTGCACCCGTTGTTGGATGAACGCCTGGGGCTGCTCGATCAATTGCTGCCGGTCGGCCGCCGAGAGCATCGCCAGCCGCCCGTTGAGCAATTGCGTGCGCAGCGCCGGCAAGTCGGCCTGCAACGTCCACTGCACCTTGTCGAACAGACCGCTGGCCTGCCATTGCTCGCCGAGGGTTTGCGCCAGGGCGATGGCCTGCTGGCGATCGGTGTGGCCGACCAGTACCAGCATCTCGCGATTGAGCGGCTCCTGCATGCGTTGTTCGGCGATCAGTTCCAGGGCATCGGGCGACGTGCCCGGCACCAGCTCCATGAGATTGGCCGACAACGGCGCGCCGTTGCGCCATTGCCAACCGGCGAGCGCCAGCACCGCCAGCAGCAGGATCAGGAACAGCCGGGGCAGCATCCGTTCACTCGGCAAAATCATGTTGCTCCGCTTCGCTCAAGGGTTGTGCGCTGTTGCTGTCCTGCATGCGCAGCACGGTACTGTCGCCTTGGGTTTCCAGCAGTTCGATGCGCTGCACCAGTTCGCCGCCGTCGATGTTGATCTGGTTGAAAACCTGCTTGAGCAGCACCGAGCGCGGGGTCAGGGTGAGCTTCCATTGTTGCGGCTCGCCCGACAGGCTCAGTTCGAAATCCCGTTGCAGGCCTGTGCTGTCTCCCTGCAATACCGCCAGGAACAAGCGGTTCTGCTCGGCGCCGGCGCTCTTGTTCGGCAGCATCTGCCAGGCGTTGCCATCCCGCCGGGCGATGCCCTGGGCGGTGATGCGGTAGTCCTGTTGCAGCGGGGTTTGCAGCAGCCACAGCAGTCCGTGGTTTTTCGCCAGCACGAAGCGTCCCTTGCTGGTGAGGGGCTGGGGCAGGGCGCGCAGGTGTTTTTCCTGGATAAACTGCCCGTGGATCACTTCCGGGCGGGCCAGTTGGTCGCTCAACTGTTGCAAGTCGAACGCCTGGGCCAGGGGGGCCAGGCAGCACAGCAACAGCCAGACTGACAGGCGCTTCATGGCAGTTTCCTTTCCACGGCTTCGACAAAGACCCGGGGCGAGGCCAGCAGCATTTCGCGACTGGCGAGGTCCACGGCCACTTGCACCGAACTGGCACGGGTCAAGCGCTCGCCCGTGGTTGCGTCGCTGATCAGGTAATTGATCTTCAGCCGGTTTTCCCACTCCACCAGACTGGCACGCACGGTCAGGGCCTGGCCGAACACGGCGCTGCGCACGTAGCGCAGTTGCAGGTCGATGATCGGCCATGCGTGGCCGGATTCGAGCATGTCGTTGTAGTTGTGGCCGATCAGGTCGAGCAAGGCGCAGCGGGCCACTTCCAGATATTTGATGTAGTGGCCGTGCCAGACCACGTTCATCGAATCGACATCGAAGAACGGCACCACGATGTGTGTATCGACGTGCAAAACACCTTGGCTACGCATGCAGCCTCCAGTGTTGCTCGGCGATGCGTTGCAAGCACAGGCGCAGTTCGCCTTCCAGGGCGCGGTCTTCGATGACCGGGGCGAAATCCTCGGCCAGTTGCTCGTGCATGGCGGCCAGGGCCGGCGGCAGTGGGCGGGCGTCTTCGGCGCGGCTGCGCAGCCATACGCCCTGGTTGGCGGCCAGCAAGGTCGCGGCGGCGACTTGTTCGGTCAGCTCCAGTACGCGGATGGCGTCCCGGGCGGCGATGGTGCCCATGCTCACCTTGTCCTGGTTGTGGCACTCGGTGGAGCGCGAGAACACGCTGGCCGGCATGGTGTTTTTCAGGGCTTCGGCGGTCCAGGCGCTGGTGCCGATCTGCACGGCCTTGAAGCCATGGTTGAGCATCGCTCGGTCGGCGCTGGCGCCGGACAGGTTGCTCGGCAGGCCATGGTTGTAACGCTCGTCCACTAGCAGCGCGAGCTGGCGATCCAGCAAGTCGGCGACGTTGGCCACCAGGTTCTTCAGGCTATCCATGGCGAAGGCGATATGCCCGCCGTAGAAATGCCCGCCGTGCAGTACGCGCTCGGCTTCGGCGTCGATGATCGGGTTGTCGTTGGCACTGTTGAGTTCGGTTTCGATGAACGCGCGCAGCCAGCCCAGGCTGTCGGCCAATACCCCAAGCACGTGGGGCGCGCAGCGCAGGGAGTAGCGATCCTGGAGGCGGTGCAACGGCGCGGTCGGCGCGTCGATGGCCAGGTCCTTGCGCAGCCACGCGGCGACTTGCATCTGTCCCGGGTGCGGCTTGGCGGCGAACAGGCGCTCGTCGAAATGTTCCGGGTTGCCCTGCAGGGCGACGACGTTCAACGCAGTGATGCGGGTTGCCAGTTGCAACAGGTAATCGGCCCGGGCGAAGGCCAGGCAGGCCAGGCCGGTCATCACGGCGGTGCCGTTCATCAGCGCCAGGGCTTCCTTGGGCCGCAGCACCAGCGGGGTCCAGCCCAATTCGCGGTGCACATCGGCGGCCAATCGCCGTTCGCCACGGAACATCACTTCCCGTTCGCCGGACAGCGTGGCGGCGACGTAGGACAGCGGCGTCAGGTCGCCACTGGCGCCCACCGAGCCTTCTTCCGGAATCAACGGCAGGATGTCGTGTTCAAGAAAGGCCTGCAGGCGTTCCAGCAGTTCCACCCGCACCCCGGACACGCCGTGGCACAGCGACTGCAGACGCGCCGCCAGCACCGCACGGGTGGCCTGGGCGTCGAGCAGCTTGCCCAGGCCGCAGCCGTGGAACGTATACAGGTGACGCGGCAGGGCCTCGACGTGGTGCAACGGCACGGCCACCACGCAGGAGTCGCCGTAACCGGTGGTCACGCCGTAGATAACGCCTTCCTTGTCCAGCAAGGAATCGAGGAATTGCGCACCCTTGGCGATGCGCTGGCGGAACGCCGGGTCATCCTGCAACTGCGTCGGTGCCTGACGGTTGGCCAGGGCCAGCACATCTT
Organism: Pseudomonas sp. NFACC05-1; assembly: GCF_900100135.1. Lineage (NCBI taxonomy): Bacteria > Pseudomonadati > Pseudomonadota > Gammaproteobacteria > Pseudomonadales > Pseudomonadaceae > Pseudomonas > Pseudomonas sp. NFACC05-1. The sequence continues at coordinate 305,163 of NZ_FMTR01000003.1, forward strand.
CGATGCGCAAAGGGCGTTCGCCGAAGGTTACCGGCTCAAGAGTGGGCATCGTCATCGGTCTTCCAGAAAGGGTAAAAGTTGAACCACTGTTGGGGGGCCTGGAGGCAGTATTGCGCCAGGCGCTCGGCGTAGCGGCCAGCCCAGTGGGCAATCACTTGCTCGCGGTCGTTGCGTTTCCACACCACGGCATCGGCGAAGGGTTCGAGGGTGACGCGATAGCGCCCCTCGTGCTTGAGGCACATCAGCAGGTTGACCGGGCATTTCAGCAGGCCGGCCAGCAACCAGGGGCCCTGGGGAAAAGCGGCCGGCTGACCCATGAAGTCCACGGTCACGCTGCGCCCGCCGTGCAGCGGTACGCGGTCGCCGGCAATTGCCAGCCACTCGCCGCGCTCCAGGCGTTCGCTCAACTGCAACATGATCACCGGGTCCAGCTCGCTGACCTGGATCAGCCGCAGGTGCGTGGCACCGGCTTCGCCCAGCAAGCGGTTGAACTGCTCGGCGTGCTTGGTGTGCACCAGCACGTTCATGGTGACTTTCTCGCCCAGCTCGGCCAGGGCCCGGCACATTTCCAGGTTGCCCAGGTGAGCGCCCACCAGCATTTGCCCGCGGGTGTCTCGCAAGTGATTGCGCAGCAGTGCCTTATCGACGATTTCGATCTGGTCGATGCTCAGCTTGCCGTTCCAGACGTCGAGCTTGTCCAGCAGGGAGTCGGCAAACGCCATGAACTGGCCGAACACCCGCCAGTGGCTCGGGTGCAGCTCGGGACGTGCGCTCCAGTCGGCCAGGCGCTGCTGATATTGCCAGGCCGCCTGGCGCGCGCTGCGGCCGAAAATGAAGAAGTACAGGACGATGCCGTACAGCACCGGAGTCAGCAAGCGCCGGCCTAGTACTTTGGCAGCGACTGCGGTGAGTTTCATCAGCCAGAAACTGCCGCGCTCCTGGCGGTCGGCCCAATGTTGCTTGTCTTGCTGAAGGCTCATGCTCGCCACCGTCGCCAGAGAATCAGGGGAAAGCGCACGAGCATGCCGAAGAACAACCGGGTGTGCATGCTGGAAATCAGCACGTTGTCGTGGAACAGGCGAAAGTGCGAGACCCCGTCCTGGGGGTAATGGACCCGCGTGTGCAGCCAGCGCATCGGCTGATTGCGCCAGGCCAGGCGCACGAGGATGTCCGAATCGAAATCCATGCGCTTGCCGATATTGGCCGAGTCGATCAGCGCCAGGGTCGGTGTCAGGGGATAGACCCGAAAGCCGCACATGGAATCGCGGATTTGCAAGGACAGGCTGTTGATCCAGACCATCACGTGGGTCAGGTAGCGCGCGTACAGGCGACCTTTCGGCACACTGGCGTCGTAGCGCGGATAACCACAGATCACCGCGTCCGGGTGGGCACGGGATTGTTCGATGAAGGCTTTCACGTCGCCAAGGTCGTGCTGCCCGTCGGCGTCCACCTGCAAGGCGTGGCTGAAACCCAGGCGCGAAGCCTCGCGCAGGCCAGTCATCACCGCGCCGCCCTTGCCCTCGTTGACGGCTAGCCTGACCAGATGAACCCGCTCGCCCTCTGCCAGCCGGTCGAGCACGGCGGCACACGCCGGGCTGCTGGCGTCATCCACCAGCACGCAGGGCAGTCCGTTGGCGAGCAACGCCTGGACCACCGCCGAGATGGCGGTTTCGTGGTTGTAGACCGGGATGACGGCGCAGGGGTTATGCATGCGGCATGTCTCGGTGGCTAAGGTGCACTTTGTGGCGAGGGAGCTTGCTCCCGCTCGAGTGCGAAGCACTCGCTCTTGTAGCACCAGGGGCTGCTTCGCAGCCCAGCGGGAGCAAGCTCCCTCGCCACAGTGATCTGTGCAGATGCCTAGGCATTGTTTTCCCCCAATACAATCCGCCCACTGGAGCAGGCCGCCGTGTCATTGCGGTAGGCGAAGTACAGCTTGCCGCGCTCGCGGTCGAAGCGCAGGTGCAATTGGATGTCATCGCCGGGGCGCACCAGTTGCTGGAATTTCAGCACTTCCATGCCGACGAACCGAGGCGGCAGGTCCAGCAGTTGGCGCCCCAGGCTCAAGGCCCAATCGACCTGCACCACGCCCGGCAGTACCGGCGCGGTGGGGAAGTGGCCGCTGAAGTACGCCAGATCGGGCGGCACGACCAGTTGCAGGCTCCACTCACCATCGGTTTCGACTTGCGCCAACACGTCGGGGGCCTTGGGGCGTGGCGCCATCAGCAGCGCCTCGACCTCGGCCTGGGGCAGCTTGCCCTGGGCGTTGAGCGGCAACTGCCGCAGCCAGCGCCAGCGCCGTGGCAGGGCGAGGGTTTCGCAATGTTCGCTCAGGTGCCGGCGCAGGCCCTCGGTCACGGCGCGCCGACCCTGGTTGCGCAAGGCGCCCAGGCCGGCATCGCTCAACACCAGCAGCGCGCCAAGGGAGGCGCGATTCTCCTGCACCACGCCCAGTCGCGCTTCGCTGACCCAGTCGTGGGTCACCAACGCGTGTTCCAGCATGGGCAGGGAGATGCGCTTCTCTTCGAGCTTGACGATACGGTCCAGTCGCCCGAGTAGCTCGAAACGGCCGTCTGCGGCGATCCGCGCCGCGTCGGCGGTGTGTTCCACATGCCCGGCCGGCAGATAGGGCGACGCGATCAGCAAGGCGCCGTCGCTGTCCTGGCTCAACTCGACGCCGGCAAAGGGCTGCCACAATCCGCCACCCTGGCGCCAGGCAATGCCGCCTGTTTCCGAGCTGCCGAAAATTTCCGTGGGCCATTGCCCCAGGCGCTGTTGCAAGCTTTGCGCTGCCTCGGGGGGCAAGGCGCCGCCAGAGGAGAACACCCGGCGCACGCTGCTCAGGGCTGGCCAATCGAGGTTATCGCCCATGCGCTTGAGCAGCGCCGGGCTGGCGACCCAGGCGAAGGCCAGTTGCTCACGGCTGGCACGTTGCAGGTCTTCCGGGAAGGCCAGTTGCCGACGCACGAACGCACGCCCGGCGCACAGCGGCCACAGCACCCGGAACAGCAACCCGTAGATGTGCTGGGTAGCAACGCTGCCGATCATGCAGGCCGGGCCCAGGTCGGCGCCCCACAGGTGTTCCAGGGCCTGGACCTCGTTGCTTAACTGGCGCAGGGTTTTCTCGATGCGCTTGGGCTCGCCGCTGGAGCCGGAGGTGCACAGGCTCAGCCAGCAGTGATCGAGGTCCAGTTCGGCGGCGTCCATCGGCGCTTGTTGCAGGTCGCCGGGATGTGTATCGCCGGGCTGGTCGGTCAGCCACAGATCCACGTCCGCCGCCCAACGCTGACGTGTCTGCGCTTGCAGGTCGGCGGGCAGCAGGACCCGGACCCCAGCGCGCCAGGCACCAAGCAGGGCGACGGCCAGGTCGGCGGCATCTTCCAGGTGCACCGCCACATGCCGCGCCCCGCGAGCTTGCAGGCCGGCCGCCAGGCGCAACGCCGCGTCCCGCAGTTGCGAGTGATTCAGCGCCGGATCGACCGCAACGGTGCGTTCCGGCTGAGTCTTGAGCAGCATCTGCTCAAGTGTTATCCAATTCATGGGCGGCCTCTTACCCGTTGTCGTATGAGCCATTCAATGGCAAACAGCAGCCCCATCAATCCGTAGGAAATCAGGCCGGTGTACAACATCCACCAGCTCAGCGGCGCCCAGAGGGTGAGGGCGGCGGCGAGCAAACCGTTACACAGGAAAAACACACTCCAGGCCACCGTGACCTGGCGCGTATACACCACCGCCTTGGCCGGCAACTGCGGTTCGCGCAGGCGGGCCAGGCGTTCGATCATTGGCGGGCCGTATTTCAGGCTCAGCACGAACAGCCCGAGCATGAACGCGCTGATCAGCACCGGGTACCAGCGCAGCAGGAGCGGGCTGTCGAACAGCGCGAGCAATATGCAAAACACGATTGCCGTGGCCGCCATCCAGCGGCTGCCGGCCCCGCCTGTGCCAAGCAACGCCCGGGCCAGCCACAGGCTGCCCAGCAGCAGTCCGAACTGCCACGGGGCAAAGTGCTCCATGCCGAAATACACCGCAAAGGGGTACAACAGGCCCACCAGCAGCAGGCCAAGGCCAATCAGCCGGGTCATGCGGCCGGTTGGACCAGTCGATAGACCGCCTCGACCACGTCATTGACGGTGCGCACCGACTTGAATTCTTCGGCGGCGATTTTCTTGCCGGTCTGACGCTTGATATGGTCGATCAGGTCGACCGCATCGATGCTGTCGATTTCCAGGTCCTGGTACAGGTTCGATTCCAGCGTCACACGCTCAGGGTCCAGCTCGAAAAGCTCGACCAGAGCATCGCGCAGGGTGTGGAAAATATCGTCACGAGTTTGCATGGTCTGGTCTCAGGCTACGCTTTTTGCAGTGACGAAGGCCGCAAGGCTTGCCACATTGCTGAAATGGTTACGGGTGTCCTTGGCGTCGGCGTCTATCTTGATGCCGTACTCCTTCTGGATCGCCAGGCCTAACTCCAGGGCATCCACCGAGTCCAGGCCCAGGCCTTCGCCGAACAGCGTCTGGTGGTCGCCGATGTCGTCGATGTCGATGTCTTCCAGGCCGAGGGCGTCGATGATCAGCTTTTTGATGTCACGGTGCAGATCGCTCATCTTCGGCGAGCTCCTTGATGTAATAGTGATGCAAAAAATCGTTGAGCCTGCGCGAAGCCTGGGGTGGCGGGCCGAGCGCGGCGAACGCCTGTGGGTCTATATCGGCTCCGACGTGAAAACTGAAGTGCACGCGGCGCAGGGGGATGCGATACCAGGGTTCAGCCTTGGTCAGGGTCGTGGGGCAGACCTTGATCGTGACGGGCGTGAGGATTTTCGCACCCCGCAGGGCGATGGCCGCCGCCCCCCGATGAAAGGCCGGCACCTGGCCTGGCTGGGTGCGTGTCCCTTCGGGGAAGACGATCAACGTCTGGCCCTCTTGCAAGGCGTCGCTGGCGGCATCGAGCATGTCCATGCTGCCGTCGTTGCTGATGTATTGGGTCGAATGCAGTGGGCCCCGGGTAAAGGGGTTGTCCCAGAGGCTTTGCTTGACCACGCAGTTGGCGTCGCGCACCAGCCCGATCAGGAACACCACGTCGATCAGCGACGGGTGATTGGCAATGATCATCTGCCCAGGGCGCCCGAGTCGTTCGGCGCCATCGATCTGATAGGTGAGCACGCCGGTACGGGCCATGAACCGGATAAAGAACCAGAACAACCGCCCGACCGTGCGGCGCGCCCTTTGCCGGTGGGCCTGGGCATCGCCGGGCCACCAGGCCAGCAACGGGAACACCAGCAAACGCAGGCACAGCCCGCCCAGCCCGAACAGGGCGAAGCTTGCGGCGGTCGCGATCAGGCGCCAGTAATAGGCGTCGCGATGTTTACCCGTCACCGGTTGCGTTGCCAGGTCCATACACGATTCTTCCAGGCATGTTGGCAGGTGGTTTCATTGTTCAGCAGGGTACGCAACAGATCCAGGGCATGGGGCCAGTCGCTGCCAGGCGATTGGCCGGCCTGCGCGCAGAGATCCAGTTGCCAGTCATCGCCCGGGGTCAGTAGCAGGCCCATGGCATAGGGAAACGGAACGTCATCGACCCAGGGTGCATAGACTTGCGGAGGTTGCTCTTCGGTGATCACCAGCAGCACCGCAGGCGATCCTTCGTTCAGCAGCGCGACGGCCTCCAGCACGCCGTGTTCCAAGCCGTCGCCGGTAGCGGCCAGGGCGGTCATTTCGCTGGTTTCGCCGCGCATGATCGACCACAGGCCAATCACCGCGTTGTGCACCGACAGGCTGAATTGGGTGGGCGACAAGGGCTGGTCGGCTGCCAGGTCCTTGAGAATCTCAAAAGTGCGCGGGGTTTCGCCGTGGCGGGAAATAAAGACCAACGGTAGGTCCGGCCGGCCCTCGGCCAACGGCCAGCCAACACTGAAGGCCATCCGCGCCAGGCGGCTGAGGCGCCGGCGCTGCATGGCCGGCAGGAACGAAACGTCAGGGGCGGCATCGCTGGCCGGCAATACGACCGGCTGTCGGCTCCATGCCTGCCAATCGTCCACGCTTTCGAGCCCAGGGGCCCACGCGCGCCATTGGGCGATATTGAAATTGATCACAAACTTCACCCCACCCCTGCGGGCTTTTATTGTCACGGTTCAGTGGTTTGACCCGCGTCCAACCCTGCATGGCCTTGCGACCCAAGTGGCGCGCATTATCCCGGTGCGATTGGCTTGTAGCAAATGCTGGTTACATTTTGTCCAGCGAAATGTACGAGTTGGTCCGCTCAAGGCCAGGCTTGGACCATTGTCGCGATCATCATGAGCCTGTCTGTCGGTTATTTCTGTCACGGTCTGGGCGAATTGACGTCTGAATTGTGGGAAAAGCCACTGTTGCTGTAGTCCTTCTACGCGGAAGGTAGCTAAGCGGTGTCGCTGCCTACTACACTCGGGAATCTTTGATACACGGAGGTTTTGACATGCGGCGTGTGGTGTTCAATCAGAAAGGTGGCGTGGGCAAGTCCAGCATCGCCTGCAATCTGGCGGCAGTCAGCGCCAGCGAGGGCTATCGCACGCTGTTGGTAGACCTGGATGCCCAGGCCAACTCCACTCAATACCTGACTGGCTTGACCGGCGATGACATTCCCATGGGTATTGCCGACTTCTTCAAGCAAACCCTGTCGTCCGGGCCGTTCTCGAAAAAGAACAAGGTGGATATCTACGAAACGCCGTTCGACAACCTGCACGTCATCACCGCCACGGCGGAACTGACGGATCTGCAGCCCAAGCTTGAGGCCAAGCACAAGATCAACAAGCTGCGCAAACTGCTCGAAGAGCTGGAGGAAGATTACGACCGGATTTACCTGGATACCCCGCCAGCACTGAATTTCTATGCGGTTTCAGCATTGATCGCCGCCGATCGGGTGCTGATCCCTTTCGACTGCGACAGCTTCTCCCGACAGGCGTTGTACGGACTGCTGGCGGAAATCGAAGAGCTCAAGGACGACCATAACGAAGGCCTGGAAGTCGAAGGCATCGTGGTCAACCAGTTCCAGGCTCGGGCCAGCCTGCCACAGCAGATTCTCGACGAACTGATCGCCGAAGGGCTGCCGGTATTGCCGGTGTACCTGAGCAGCTCGGTGCGCATGCGCGAATCCCACCAGGCCAGCCTGCCGCTGATTCACCTCGACCCGCGACACAAGCTGACCCTGCAGTTCATGGAGCTGCATAGCCTGCTGGAAAGCGCCTGAATCTGACCTGTGCAAAACTCATGTGGAGCGAGCTTGCTCGCTCCACATGGGTTTTTGATTCAAATCCCCTGGCTGCGCAACCAAGCCATCAACTGCGGCAACGGCAGCGCCCCACTCTGGCGCGCCACTTCCCGGCCATCCTTGAACAGAATCAGGCTGGGAATCGAGCGGATCCCCAACTGTGCCGATAACTGCTGATTGGCCTCGCTGTCGAGCTTGGCCAAGCGGCATTTGCCCGCCAGCTGTGCGGCGGCTTGTTCGAACACGGGCGCGAAGGACTTGCACGGCCCACACCAATCGGCCCATACATCCACCAGCAATGGCAGGTCGCCTTTGATCTGGCTGGTGTAGTCGCCTTGCTTGAGTTCGAACGGTTTGTTCAATAGCACCTGGGCTTTGCAGCGCCCGCATTTGGGTTGGTCGCCCAGGCGTTCGGCGGGTATGCGATTGAGCCCGTTGCAATGGGGGCAGGGGATCAGCATCAGGTCAGTCTCCAGAAAATCATGGGCACAGATTGAACACTATATAGAAACCAGCACAAAAACCTGTGGGAGCGAGCTTGCTCGCGATGGCGGTGTATCAGTCAGATACTGGATCGACTGTCAGACCGCTATCGCGAGCAAGCTCGCTCCCACAAGGGTATATCGGTGAGGCTGTTATTTAGCGTTGGTCAACGTGTTGTAGCTGGTCATCAGGTTGCGGTAGTCCGGGATGTGGTTGGAGAACAAGGTCGCCAGCCCTTCCACGTCGTTGCGCCAGTCGCGGTGCAGTTCACAAGCCAGGCCGAACCAGGTCATCAGTTGCGCACCCGAGGACGACATGCGGTCCCAGGCCGATTGACGGGTCAGCTCGTTGAACGTGCCGGACGCATCGGTGACCACGAACACGTCGAAACCTTCGGCCAGGGCCGACAGTGCCGGGAAGGCTACGCAGACTTCGGTGACCACACCGGCGATGATCAGTTGCTTCTTGCCGGTGGCCTTGATCGCCTTGACGAAATCTTCGTTGTCCCAGGCGTTGATCTGGCCAGGACGGGCGATGTACGGCGCGTCCGGGAACAGGGTCTTGAGCTCGGGCATCAACGGGCCGTTGGGGCCGGTTTCGAAGCTGGTGGTGAGGATGGTCGGCAGTTGGAAGTACTTCGCCAGGTCGGCCAGGGCCAGCACGTTGTTCTTGAAGCGGTCCGGGTCGATATCGCGTACCAGAGACAGCAGGCCGGCTTGGTGATCGACCAGCAGAACGGCGGCGTTATCTTTGTCGAGGCGGTTGTAGGAAGTGGTCATGGCGTAGTCCTCATCAAGTTTTGGTTGCCGAAGGTGTCGGCGTGGTTAAGGTTTTCAATGTCGGTGCAGCGATTGATCGGTGACTCATCCGGTCGAAGCGCCCCGGCTTCAATCCGTGTTGCGTTTCGATGGGTGTAGATTAAAACTGGCACCTTTGATGCGCTAGACTGCGAAAATTAGCCTTAGCGTTCTATTTGGAGAACGATCATCGAAGACCTCAACACGCTTTACTACTTCACCCAGGTCGTGGAGCACCGTGGGTTCGCCGCTGCTGGCCGGGCGCTGGACATGCCAAAGTCCAAACTCAGTCGGCGTATCGCCCAGTTGGAAGATCGGCTCGGGGTGCGCTTGCTCCATCGCACCAGCCGCCACTGCACGTTGACGGAGATCGGCCAGGCCTATTACCAGCGTTGCCTGGCGATGCGGGTCGAAGCCGAGAGCGCGGCGGAAGTGATCGAACGCAACCGCTCCGAGCCCCAGGGGCTGGTGCGCATCAGTTGCCCGACGGCGCTGCTCAACAGTTGGGTCGGGCCGATGCTGACCCGCTACATGCTCAAGTACCCACGGGTGGAGTTGTTCATCGAGAGCACCAACCGCCGGGTGGACCTGATCCATGAAGGGTTCGATATCGCCTTGCGGGTGCGCTTTCCGCCGCTGGAAAACACCGACATGGTCATGAAAGTGCTGAGCAACAGCACCCAATGCCTGGTGGGTAGCCCGGCTTACCTTGAGCGCTTGTCTTCACCCGCTTCGCCGGCGGACCTCAACGGCCTGCCGAGCGTGCATTGGGGCGGGGCGCAGCGCGAATATCAGTGGGAATTGTTCGGCCCGGACGGCAGTCGCGCATTGATCCGTCATGAACCGCGCATGGTCACCGACGACCTGCTGGCCCTGCGTCACGCCGTGTTGGCCGGCATCGGCATCGCTCACCTGCCCACTGTGGTGGTGCGTGAAGACATCGCGGCTGGCCGGCTGCTGGAACTGGTGCCGGGCTGGACGCCCAAGTGCGGGATCGTCCACGCAATCTTTGCCTCACGACGCGGGTTGCTGCCGTCGGTACGTACGCTGATCGATTTCCTGGCCGAGGAATTCAGTCATAGCGATATGGCATAGGGCCGGGCCCGTTGGTTTTTTGTCTGCGGTGAAGGGCGGCTAGCCAGGCTGCCATTCATCAGGTGCGTTGCACTCAATGCACGCCAGGCCCTCAAAAAACCACAACGTACCTGTTCGCAACCCGGAGGTCCCATGAGCAATCCTCAAGACCCAGACACCCCACAGGCCGTGGACAACCCCAATGACGACGGCTTCGTCCTCGGCACCGCCGGCCGCGACGAAGACCCCAACGCCGCCCCGCCCTACGCCACCGACCGCCGCCACGACCGGGACGAGCTGACCCCCGAAGACGCCCGCGGCATGCCCGGTTATCCCGAGGAAAAACCAGCGGCCAAACCCAAGGAGAAGGGGGGTGAAGAGGCGGAGCCGGGGATCGAGACGCCTGAGCAGGGGAACGATAAGGTTGGGTGAGCAGGACTCATATCTGCTCACATTTCTTACCGAGACCTAAATCTTTTGGCGACTAGGCTGGAAACCAGCAAGAGCTAACCATTTGTCTAACTGGCGCTATCGCAATTTGCGATGCGCCAGATTTGTGTTTAACTTCCCCATAGCAAAATGCGATAAGGACGTTGCATGCATGTGATCACTGAGAAACGCATTTGGGAGGCCAAGGAGAAATGGCCACATTCAGCGAATGCGTTGGATCAATGGTATCGGCTGATCAAGCGCAATAGCCCGGCTGATTTCGCGGCGATGAAATCCATATTTCCGGCAACCGATAAGGTCGGTCCGCTGCATGTGTTTGACATCGGTGGAAACAAGTTGCGGCTGATTGCGGTGATTTGACCATCGGGAATACGACAGAGGCAAGTGGAAGGAGGAAAAGGGATGAGTGCACTGATTGAACAAGTCGCTGCCCATTGGGAGTTTGTGTCGCCCCTGCTGCGTAAGCCCAGGAGCGAAGAGGATTATGACCGATTGGCGAGTGCTCTTGATGAGCTGTTGGTGTTGGTGGGCGAAGACGAAACCCATCCTCTCATGAGCCTGGTGGATATTATCGGCGAATGGATCGAGGCATGGGACCAGCAGCACCGGCCAATACCCAAGGCGAGCGGTGTCGAGGCGCTGCGTTACCTGATGCGTGAACATGGCATGAGCCAGAGCGACTTGCCGGGCGTTGGTACCCAGTCGGTGGTATCGGAGGTATTGAGCGGTAAGCGTCAGCTCAATTTGAGGCAGATCCGCTGGCTGGCCGAGCGCTTCGGTGTATCGGTGGAAACCTTCATTTGATGGTTCGGTGTAGCGCTGCGAAATACCGACCTGCTTTTGTGGCGAGGGGATTTATCCCCGCTCGGCTGCGAAGCAGTCGTAACCCGGCTGACGCGGTTCATCTGTTGCACCGCGTTGCCTGTGTTGGGGCTGCTGCGCAGCCCAGCGGGGATAAATCCCCTCGCCACAGGGTAGTCATCTCTGCGATCCAGACAGGTATGTGTTGGGCGGGTGGTTTCTTTCAGCCGTGGCGCCGCGTTACGACGAGCAACTGATCTCCAGGTGCTTGCCCCACTCCGGCGGACGTTGCGCGTAGCTGTCCATGCCCGGTTGCTCTTCGAACGGCTTGCTCAGCACGGTGTGCAGGCGGCGCACTTCGTCGTAGTCGCCTGATTCGGCGGCGTCGATGGCTTTCTGCGCCAGGTAGTTGCGTAGCACGTACAGCGGGTTGACGGCGTGCATGCGTGCGCGGCGTTGGTCTTGATCTACGGGGCCTTCGCGGTTGACGCGGGCAACATACAATTGGCCCCAGGCATCGAAGCCCTTCAGGTCGACGAAGTCATCGCGCAGGGTCGCGACGGCCTGCTCGGGAGCTTGGTCGCCCAGTCGGCGGAAGAACAGGCTGTAGTCGACGCCGCTGTTCTGCATCAATTGCAGCAAGCGCTCCAGCAGTTTCTGGTCGTCTTCTTCGGCTCGGCTCAGGCCGAGGCGGCGGCGCATCAGGTCCAGGTAGTGGGCCTGGTACAGCGGCAAGTACAAACCGAGGGTCTCACGCAGGGCTTCGACGCTGATGAACGGCGTCAAGGCCTGGGCCAGGGCGCTGAGGTTCCATTGGCCGATGGGCACCTGGTTGCTGAACGAGTAACGGCCCTGGTCATCAGAGTGGTTGCAGATGAAGTTGGCGTCGAAGTCATCAAGGAAGGCGAACGGCCCGAAGTCGAAGGTGATGCCCAGGATCGACATGTTGTCGGTGTTCATCACGCCATGGCAGAAACCGTAGGCCTGCCATTTGGCAATCAGCTCGGCGTTGCGCTCGACGATTTCGCGGAACATCGACAGGTACGGCTCCGGTTGTGCACGGCACTCGGCAAAGTGCAGGTTCAGCACATGCTCGGCGAGGGCCGCGTGCAGCTCGGGCTTCTTGGTGTAGTAGAAATATTCGAAATGCCCGAAGCGCACATGGCTGGGGGCCAGGCGCAGCACCATGGCGGCGCGTTCCTGCTTTTCCCGCCACACCGGGGTGTCCGAGCCGATCACACACAAGGCCCGGGTGGTGGGGATACCGAGCGCGTGCAGGGCTTCGGAGGCGAGGAATTCGCGGATCGAGGAGCGCAGCACCGCGCGCCCGTCGCCCATCCGTGAGAACGGCGTCTGGCCGGCACCCTTGAGGTGCAGGTCCCAGTGCTCGCCCGCCTCGTTGTACACCTCGCCCAGCAGCAATCCTCGACCGTCGCCCAGTTGTGGGTTGTAGTGACCGAACTGATGCCCGGAATACACCATCGCCCGTGGCTCGGTTTCGGCCCAGAGCTTGTGGCCGCCAAAGATCTCGGCGAACAGCGGTGCCTGGGCTTCTGCCGGGTCCAGGTCCAGCAACGCCATGGCCGCCGGGCTGGCGACCACCAGCCGTGGATTGTCGATGGGCTCGGGCAGCACGTGGGTCGAGAAACCGTCGCCCAGGCGGGCGAAACGGTTATCGAAGGTCAGGGTTTCCAGTGTTTTCATGGCCGTCTCCGGCGGGACGCCCGCAGGCAACCCGCAATCAGTCGAGTGTGCCTTGCGGCGGCTCAGGCACCGGCTTGATGCTGGCGACAGCCGACGGCACGGGCGTGATGGTCTTTTTGTCGGGCTCGGCAGGCACCAGTTTGTATTCCTGGCCTTGCAGGTTCTTCAGATAGATTTCCATCTGCCGGAAGGAGATGTTGATGTGCTCCTTCTTGAACTCACGGTTGATGAAGCGGTTGATCTCGTCCAGTACCGGGTTGCGGTCACCGAGGTCGCGTACGTGCATGCGCAGCTCATGGTCGAGAGTGCTTTCACCAAAGTTCAGGAAGTACACGATCGGCTCCGGTTCCTTCAGCACCCGTGGGTTGTCGCGTGCGGCCTTGAGCAGCAACTCACGCACCCGGTCCAGGTCCGAGCCGTAGTCCACGCCCAGTTTCAGGGTTACCCGGGTGACGGTGTCGGTCAGCGACCAGTTGATCAGTTGCCCGGTGATGAAGGTCTTGTTCGGGACGATGATGTCCTTGCGGTCGAAGTCGGTGATGGTGGTCGCGCGGATGCGGATCTTGCTGACCGTGCCCGACAGGTTGCCGATGGTGATGGTGTCGCCGATGCGCACCGGGCGCTCGAACAGGATCATGATCCCGGAGATGAAGTTGGCGAAGATCTCCTGCATGCCGAAGCCCAGGCCCACCGACAGCGCGGCCACCAGCCATTGCAGTTTGTCCCAGCTCACGCCGAGGGTGGACAGGGTGGTGACGAAACCGACACCGGCGATCACATAGGACAGCAACGTAGTGGTGGCGTAGGCGCTGCCCTGGGCCAGGTTCAGCTTCGACAGCACGAACACTTCCAGCAGGCCCGGCAGGTTGCGCGCCAGGGCGAAGGTGATGCCGATGATGATCAGCGCGCCGAGCATGTCGCCGATGCTGATGGGCACCATGCTCATGTTGGCGCCAGTGCCGCTGGTGTATTCGTAGAGGGTGATGTTGTCCAGGTACGAGAACACGCTGATCAGGTCCGACCAGACCCAGTACAGCGCGGCGATGAAGCCGCCCAGCAAGGCCAGGCGGATCAGGCGCAGGGACTGTTCGTTGACCTTCTCGATATCCAGTGTCGGCTCTTCGATCACCGCTTCGCCGTCGCCGGCCTCCTTGGCCGCCTGACGCTTGGCCAGCGCGCGCTGGTAGGCCAGGCGCCGCGCCGCGACCGACAGGCCACGGACGAAGGTGGCCTCGATCACCAGCCAGAACATCAGCAGGTACAGGGTGTTGATCAATCGATCGCTGAGTTTCAGCGCGGTGTAGTAGTAGCCGAAGCACACCGCCACGAACAGCGCGATCGGCAGCGCGGTGAACAGCACCCCGACCGCCTTGCGGAACAACGAAGTGTTCTTGTGGGTCGGGCTGCTCAGCAGCAGACGGCTGAGTAACCACGCCATCAGCGCGTAGCAGGTCAGCACTACCGGCATGCCGAGCACGTCATCGGCCAGGGTCGAGGGTTGCAACTCGGCCACGGCCACCACAGCCACCAACGCCAGCACCACCAGCCCGAGCCGGCGAATCCAGCCCTGGAGGAATTCGACCTGGGGTTTCTCCCAGCGGAAATGCAACTCGGCCACGCCGCCGGGGGCCAGCACGCGATAGGCCGTGTAGAACACCAGCCAGGCCTGGCCGATCTGCAGCAGCGCCGCACCGAGGTTGGCGTTCTGGCCGCGGGCGTCGATCTGCAAGGCGTAGCCGCAGAGGGTCAGTGCCAGGGCCACCGGCATCGCCAGCAGGATATTGATCAGGATCGCCTGGGGGGTGTGCCACTGGCTGTCGCGCTTGAAGTGACCGACGTCCTGGTGAACCTTGTTCAGGCGAGCATAGAGATTCTTGCGCCGCCACAGCAACGCCCCGATCAGCAGCGCCAGGGGCAGGAACAGCAGTGGCCGCTGGGTCAGGCCATCGGCCAGTTCACTGAGGCTCGAAGCCCAGGGCAGCGAGTCGATCTGTTTTTCCAGGCGCGTCGGCACCGCACGCATCCATTCGAAATCCAGCGGTTTGTTGCTGGGAATCCAGAACATCTGCTCTTCGAGGGTCGCCCGCAGGTTCTGGGCGGTGCTGAGCAGCTGTTTCTGGTTGAGCTGCAAGGTGATCGATTCGTTGAGCACTGCGCTCAACTCACGGTTCAGCCGTTCCAGCAGGTCGACACGGGTCAGGGCCAGTTCCAGCAAGGTCTTGCGCAGTTGCGGGGTGACTTGTTCCGAGGGCTGGGAGGCCAGCAGGCTGTCGACGTAGGCGCTGGGGTTGTTCAGCAGTTCACGTTGCTGGCTGACTTCGAACTGGTACAGGCGGATGTCGGCGATCTGGTCGGCCAGGTTCTGGTCCAGCTTGAGGCGTGGCAAGGTCTGGCGCTGCTTGTAGAGAATCTTGGAGAGCAGCAGGCTGCCCTTGAGCACGCTGATCTGCTCGTCCAGTGCCGCGTCGGTCTGGGTCACGCTGTCCAGCAGTTGCTTGGTCTGCAGGTTCTGTTGGGTGACCTCGTTGAGGCGGTCGGTGCTTTTGAGCAGGTAGTCGGAGAGCTTCAGGTTGGCCGCGCTCTCGGTCGCCAGCAAGCTGCTGCCACCGGCCTTCTGGGCTTCGATGGATTGCTGGGTCACCGTCTCCTGGGACTGGGCCAGGCGCTTCTGGTTGATCAGGTTTTGCAGGTCCTGGATTTCCTGCTCCGTGCGGGCGATTTTTTCCATCAGCAAGTCGTGCTGGCCGTTGCCCAGATCCTGCAGTTGGCTGTTGCCGGCCAGTTCCTGGCGGCGCAGCGGAATCAGCGCATTGAGGGCCGCCAGCTCGGCGGTGAGCTGGTCGCGTTGCTCGCCACTCAGGGTCTTGCCGGCATCCCGGCCGGCCTTGAGGATGGCGTTGATCTGCTGGATGCGGGTCTGGCTGCTGGAAATTTCCGCCTGGGCCCGCTCGGGACGGGTCTGGGCGGTGATGATCAAGCTGTTGGCATCGGCCAGGGCTTTTTGCAGATCGCCCTGCTGGGTGGAGCGATCCGTGAGCATTTGCTCGAGCTGGGGAATCGGCAGGTTGGCGTAGCGTTGCGCCACCGGCACCACCGCGGTGCCTTTGAGCCGCGCCAGTTCGCGCTGGTTTTCGATGTTCTGCTTGGGGGCGGTAGCCAATTGCTGCTTGAGGGCGAGCAGCTTCTGTTCGTAGTCGGCCTTGTTGTTGAGCTGGGTCAGGGTGTTTTGCAGCACCGCCTGCAAGGCCTTCTGCTCGGCTTCCGGCAGTTTGCGGTCGGCGATTTTGTCCAGGCTGGCTTCTACCGAGGCGCTGGTCAGCGGTTCAGCGGCTTGCAGCGTGCAGATGGAAAGACTCAGGCCCAGCAGGGCGATGGTGATAAAGGAGCGCAGGGTAGGCATAGAGACCGGTCAAGCAAGTGAGAGTGGGAGCAGTTTAGAGGAACAAGCCGGGACCCGGGCGACTTCCTTCGGGGAATCTGACGCCCACTTTGCCTATCTTGTTCCCGTCCATGACCGCGACGGTCCACAGGGTGTTATTCCATTCCACCTGGTCGCCGACCACCGGTGCGCCACCGACTTTCTGAGCGATGAAGCGCCCCAGGGACATGTCTGGATCGATGCCGTCCAGTTGCAACCCGTACAACGCCGCAACCGCGGCCAGCTGGGCGTCTCCTTCGAGTACGAAGTCGCCGAAGAAACGCAGATCCAGGCCCCGCTGCGGCGCTTGGCTGAACAGTTTTCCAAGGGCTGGCAAGTCGTGTTCATGGCCGATAACACACAGCAAATCACCGACTTCCAGCACCGTACTGCCCGACGGATGGAGCAGTTGCTGGCCACGAAACAGTGCCGCGATGCGGGTGCCATCGGGCATTTTCAGGTCCCGCAGGGGCGAGCCGATGCACCATTTTTCAGCGCCCAGGCGATAGATGAACAACTCCCACTCGCTGGTGACGTGCACTTCCAGCGCGGCCCGGGAAATCGGCAGGGGCTCGGGTGGGACGGTCACGTGCAGCAGCTTGGCGACCCACGGCAGGCTCGTGCCCTGCACCAGCAGCGAGACCAGCACGATAAAGAACGCCAGGTTGAAATAGAGCTGGGCGTGAGGCAGGCCGGCCATCAACGGGAACACCGCGAGGATGATTGGCACCGCGCCGCGCAGGCCGACCCAGGAGATAAAAGCTTTTTCGCGACCGTGGAATGCCTTGAATGGCAACAGGCCCACCATGACCGAAAGGGGCCGTGCAAACAGAATCATCCACAGCGCCAGGCCCAGGGCGGGCAGGGCGATGGGCAGCAGGTCATGAGGCGTGACCAGCAGCCCTAGCACCAGGAACATGCCGATCTGTGCCAGCCAGGCCATGCCATCGAGCATGTGCAGGATGCCGTGGCGGCTGCGCACCGGACGGTTGCCGATCACCAGGCCGCACAGGTAGACCGCGAGGAAGCCGCTGCCGTGCAGGGCGTTGGTCAAGGCGAATACCGCCAGGCCGCCGCTGATGACCAGGATCGGGTACAGGCCGTTGGCCAGATTGATGCGATTGACCAGTTGCAACATCAGCCAGCCACCGCCCAGGCCAAGCACCGCGCCGATACCAAACTCGCGCACCAGATGCCCCAGCAGGCTCCAATGCAGGCCGGTTTCGCCACTGGCGAGCATGCCGATCAGGGTCACGGTCAGGAATACTGCCATGGGGTCGTTGCTGCCAGACTCGATCTCGAGGGTGGCGCTGACCCGTTCGTTCAGGCCCTTGCCGCCCAGCAGCGAGAACACCGCCGCGGCATCGGTCGAGCCGACGATGGCGCCGATCAGCAGGCCTTGGATCAGGTTCAGGTTGAACAGCCACGCCGCCGCCAGGCCGGTCAGCCCGGTGGTGATCAACACACCGACCGTGGCTAGCGACAACGCCGGCCACAGTGCGACGCGGAAACTCGAGACCCGCGTGCGCAAGCCGCCGTCCAGCAGGATGACGGCCAAGGCGAGGTTGCCGACCAGATAAGCCGTGGCGTAGTTATCGAAAAGAATACCGGCGCCGTCGACACCGGCCACCATGCCCACGGCCAGGATGATCACCAGGATCGGGATGCCCAGGCGGGACGAAAGGGAACTGACCAGGATGCTCGCACCTACCAGCAACGCGCCGATCAAGAACAGGCTGTTGATGGTCGTAGCAGTCAAAGGCAGTACTCCGGAAAAGCTAAGGGCGGGCGCAGACTGACCATGCAGTCTGCGTGCCAGCGATTCTAACCTGTTGAAATGTGATGCTGTCAAAAAAGGTTTGGGCTGGGGGGGCTGGGCACAGCCCTTGTGGCGAGGGGATTTATCCCCGTTGGGCTGCGAAGCAGCCCCGAGAACTTTGCCGCCATATAGATCGATAGCGAGCGCTTCGCACTCGATCGGGGATAAATCCCCTCGCCACAGGAAGTTCTCGCCACAGAGGTAGGTTGAGTCTTAAAGGCTGAACCGCCCAACCATGTTGTTCAAGTCCACGGCCAGGCGCGACAGTTCGGCACTGGCGGCGCTGGTCTGGTTGGCGCCGGTGGCCGATTGCACCGACAGGTCGCGGATGTTCACCAGGTTGCGGTCCACTTCACGGGCCACTTGGGCCTGCTCTTCGGCGGCGCTGGCAATCACCAGGTTGCGTTCATTGATCTCGACGATGGCGGTGTTGATGGTGTCCAGGGACATGCCGGCGCCGCGGGCGATGTTCAGCGTCGACTCGGCGCGCTCGGTGCTGTTGCGCATCGAATCCACGGCGTGTTCAGTGCCGCTCTGGATGCTGCCGATCATGCGTTCGATCTCGCTGGTCGACTGCTGGGTGCGATGGGCCAGGGCGCGGACTTCGTCGGCCACCACGGCAAAACCACGACCGGCCTCACCGGCACGGGCGGCTTCGATGGCGGCGTTCAGGGCCAGCAGGTTGGTCTGGTCGGCCAGGCCACGGATCACATCCAGCACCTTGCCGATGTCACGGGACTCATCGGCCAGGTTGCCGATCAACGCCGCGGTGCTTTGCACATCGGCGCTCATGCGTTCGATGGCGCTGACGGTTTCCTGCACCAGGTCGCGACCGTCGCCTGCGGAGGTGGTGGCGTTTTTCGATGCTTCGGAGGTGCTCACTGCATTGCGCGCGACTTCTTCCACGGCGCTGGTCATTTCGTTGACGGCGGTGGCGGCCTGTTCGATTTCGTTGTTCTGCTGGGTCAGGCCACGGGCGCTTTCATCGGTGACACTGTTGAGTTCTTCGGCGGCGGAGGCCAGTTGTGTGGCCGAGCCGGAAATCCGCTGCAAGGTGTCGCGCAGTTTTTCCTGCATGGTCGACATTGCCCGCAGCAGGCGACCGGCTTCGTCGCTGCCATCGACGACAATCGGTCGAGTCAGGTTGCCCTTGGCGATTTCTTCAGCCGCATCCAGGGCGTTGGCAATCGGCTTGGTGATGCTGTTGGTCAGGAGCCAGGCGAACAGCAGGGTCAGGCCGGTGGCAACCACCAGCAGGACCACCACCATGTTGAAGGCCGAGCCGTACTGATCGACCGCCTGCTTGTTATACCCTTCGGCCTGTAGATTATTGATCTGCAGGAGACGGTCGAGCGCCGTGTTGATCGCTTCGGAATTACTCAGCAGTTCAGTGTTCAGCAGCACCTTCAGTTCGTCGACCTGGTTGTTGCGCGACAGGGTTTTCATACGGTCTTCGAGTTGACGGTATTGGCTCAGCAATTGAACGTACTGATTGTAGGCGGCGCGTTCATCGGCGGCGGCGATGAGTTTTTCGTACTCAGCCTGGACTACGCTGATCTGCTGGCTGCGCTGGTCAAATTGTTCGAGGGTTTTTTTCTGGAGGTCTGGTTCGCGGCTGCTCAGCAGGCGATAGGACAGCACCCGCAGGCGCAGGGTGAGTTGGGTCAGGTCGTTCAGGGCCTTGATGCTAGGCACACTGTTGGCAACCACGCTCTCGCCGGCTTCGCGAATTTTGCTCATCTGGTTGAGGGCAAACACCCCGAGAACCAGCATCAGGGCGCCAATCATGGCGAACCCCAGGAACGCCCGCGGCGCGATGTTTATATTGCGTAACGACATGACAAAGTACCAGACAGGTGCACGTTCGTGCTGGGTTGGAGGACTTACTTAAAGCTATCGGGACAGCGGCTGGAGTCTTGAGAGATGTGTGCGCTTGGGCGGCCTCGGGGCGACGAAATGCAGGAACCAGATAGTCTGTCCATAGTCTTTAAGGCTCACCAGGAGAGTCTAGTCGCTTCGCCGACACAGGCTTGGCCTGAATAAAGCGTGGCATCGACCAGGACTTTTCCTTATCGTACGCGCCCCTTGAAAAAGCCTGGAAATCAACATGTTGGAAACATCCCTCAGCCAACTGGAGCAACTGGTCAATGACCTGGTGCAACAGAACCGTCACCTCACCGGCCTGAACGAAACCCTGAACACCGAGCTTGCCAAGGCCAAGGATGAAAACGAAAGCCTGCAACTGAGCCTGATGGAACAGGAAGAACTGCACGGCACCACCGCCGCCCGCATCCAGGCCCTGATCGAGCGCGCCAGCGCCGGTCCTGTCAGCGCATGAAGCACGGCGCCGATGGGGTGACAGTCATCTCGATCCTGGGAGAAGACTATTCAATCAAAGCGCCGGCCGGGCAGGAACAGGCCCTGTTGGACGCCGCTTCGATGCTCAAGGCCGCACTGGCCGATACGAAAAGGAAGTACCCGACGCTGATCGGTGATCGCCTGCTGGTGCTGGCGGCCATGAACCTGTGTTCGCAGCAGATGGAAATGCAGAAGCAACATCAAGCGGAACTCGACCGTTACCAAGAGCAAGTCAGCGCCACGGTCGATGTGATTGCCAAGACGATCCAGCAGGCCTGAACCGGTTAGCGAATGTTGACTGTGGGGCTTGTGTGGGAGCGAGCTTGCTCGCGATGGCGTCAGCTCAGCTACCTGTGTGTTGGCTGAAACACTGCTATGGCGAGCAAGCTCGCTCCCACAATGGATCGGTGGTGAACGCAGATGTCGCGTCCACTTGGAACCCCTTGTGGAAGCGAGCCTGCTCGCGATTGGATGTCTGCCGCACCACGCTGGGTCAGAACCACTCATCCCGCATCCCCAGGCACGTATCATCCCGCGCTTCGAGAATCGCCAGCTCATGATGACAACCCGGCACTTCCCAGGTCAGGAAGTAGCGCGCCGCTTGCAGCTTGCCTTTATAGAAGTCGCTGTCCGCGGTATTCCCCTTGGCCAGGCCCTCCTCGGCACGGATCGCCTGTTCCAGCCAGCGCCAGCCAATCACCATATGGCCAAACACCTTGAGGTACAGGGCCGAGTTGGCCAGGCTGCTGTTCACCTTGCCCTGGGCCAGGTCCGTCAGCAGTCCGAGGGTGACGGTTTGCAGGCGTGCCACGAGGGCTTCCAGTGGTTGGCGCAACGGCGTTAACGATGGGTGCGCCTGGGCGCGTTCGGTGGTGTCGGCCACCAGGCGGACCAGTTGCTTGAGCCCGGCACCGCCGTTCTGCGCCAGTTTTCGCCCCAGCAGGTCCAGGGACTGGATGCCGTGGGTGCCTTCATGGATGGGGTTCAGGCGGTTGTCGCGGTAATACTGCTCCACTGGGTATTCGCGGGTGTAGCCGTGGCCCCCCAGAATCTGGATCGCCAGCTCGTTGGCCTTCAGGCAGAACTCAGAGGGCCAGGATTTGACGATCGGGGTCAGCAGGTCCAGCAGCTCATGGGCGCGTCTGCGCTCGGCTTCGCTTTCCAGGGTGGTGGTGTCGTCGAACAAGCGCGCCGCGTACAGGCCCAGGTCAAACGAACCTTCAACGTAGGCCTTCTGGGTCAGCAGCATGCGGCGCACGTCGGCGTGCTGGATGATCGCCACCGGGGCGGTGGTCGGGTCCTTGCTGTCGGGCACCCGGCCCTGTGGGCGTTCGCGAGCGTATTCCAGGGAATACAAGTAGCCGGCGTAACCCAGCATTACAGCGCCCATGCCGACGCCGATCCGCGCCTCGTTCATCATCTGGAACATGTAGCTCAGGCCGTGGTGCGGTTTACCTACGAGGTAACCGACACACGCGCCGTTGTCGCCGAAGTTCAGCGCGGTGGAGGTGGTGCCGCGCCAGCCCATCTTGTGGAACAGCCCGGCCAACAGCACGTCGTTACGCTGGCCGAGGCTGCCGTCATCGTTGACCAAGAACTTGGGCACGATAAACAGCGAAATGCCCTTCACGCCCGGCGGGGCGTCCGGCAATTTCGCCAGGACCATGTGCACGATGTTTTCCGACAGCGGATGATCGCCACCGGAGATGAAGATTTTGTTGCCTTTGACTCGATAGCTGCCGTCGGACGCCGGCTCCGCACGTGTACGAATGTCCGCCAGCGAGGAGCCAGCGTGGGGTTCGGTCAGGGCCATGGTGCCGAAGAAACGACCGTCGATCATCGGTTGCAGGAAGCGTCTTTTCTGCTCTTCGCTGCCGAAGCTTTCGATCAGGTTCGCCGCGCCCATGGTCAGGAACGGATAAGAGGTCGAAGCGGCGTTGGCCGACTGGAAGTGCGCGAAGCAGGCCTGGGACAGCAACGTCGGCAGTTGCATGCCGCCTGCCTCGAAACTGCGTGCGGCGTTGAGAAAGCCCGCCTCGAGGAAGGCATCCACCGCCGGCTTCACCTCGGGAATCAGAATCGCCTCGCCGTTCTCGTAGCGCGGTTCGTTTTCATCGTTCTTGCGATTGTGAGGGGCGAAAAATTTCTCGGCGATGCTGCGGGCCGTATCGATGGCCGCGTCGAAGGTTTCGCGATTGTGTTCGGCGAACCGCTCGCGCTGGGTCAGGCCCTCGGCATCGAGGACTTCATACAGCTCGAAAGCCAGATTGCGGGAACTGAGCAGCGTCTCGGACATGGCGGCTTACCTTTTTTGGGATGGGCCGAGTCTAGGCGTGCTGATAAAGGCTGAACAGGATGATTGATGGGGGTGATAGAGCAGCACAAGCTGCAAGCTGCAAGCTGAAGCAAAAGCATCTGCTTTTACTTGCCGCTTGTAGCTTGCCGCTCGCAGCTGCTTTCAGCCGATAGTCATCAAGCTGGCGTTACCACCCGCGGCCGCGGTGTTGACGCTCAAGGCTCGCTCGATCACCAGACGCTCCAGCGCCACGCTGGTCTCGCCCTGGGACAAACCATGGACCCCGACGATGGCACCGGCACGCTTGGCCACTTGCTGGCAAACGCTGCGCAGTTGATCCGAATCGCCGTGGTGCAGGACTGCGTCGAACAGCACCTCGTCCTTGGTCCAGTCGGCCACCCGCTGGATGCGCGCCTGAATCTCTTTCGGCAAGCGGGCGAACAAGGCCTTGCTGGTGTCGGTTTCCGGCCACACGGCCGAGCCGCCCACGGCCAGTACGG
Organism: Pseudomonas sp. NFACC05-1; assembly: GCF_900100135.1. NCBI lineage: Bacteria > Pseudomonadati > Pseudomonadota > Gammaproteobacteria > Pseudomonadales > Pseudomonadaceae > Pseudomonas > Pseudomonas sp. NFACC05-1. The sequence continues at coordinate 328,099 of NZ_FMTR01000003.1, forward strand.
CCGCCAGTTGCGTCAGCAGGTCGCCTTCCACGTCGGCCAGGCACAACACGTGCTCGCGGGGCAGGATGGCGTAGCTGTTGCGTTCGCCGGTCGGCCCGGTCAGAGTCCGGGTAATACCGCTTTGCGATTGAGCCGCGAACTGCACGCACAGGGCGCTCAGCTCGGCGAGCTTCTGGCTGTCGGCCCAGGCTTGCAGGGCGGTCAGCGGTTTGCTCATGGCGTCGCGCAAACGCAGGTCCGGCGCGGTGAGGGCATCACCACGGGCGAAGGATTGCTGGATCGCATCGGTAGGACGTGTCGACAACAGGCGGTACAGGTACAGCGGACCACCGGCCTTGGGACCGGTGCCCGACAGGCCTTCGCCGCCAAACGGCTGCACGCCGACCACAGCGCCGACAATGTTGCGGTTCACGTAGACGTTGCCCGCATGGACATTGTCGATGACCTTGGCGATGGTCTCGTCGATGCGCGTGTGCACGCCCAAGGTCAGGCCGTAGCCGGAAGCGTTGATCTGGTTGATCAACTGGTCCAGCTCCTTGCGCTTGTAGCGCACCACGTGCAGCACCGGACCGAAGATCTCGCGCTGCAGCTCGTCGAAGCTTTCCAGCTCGATCAGGGTTGGCATCACGAAGGTGCCGCGCTTGCACTCGTCACTGTCGGCGATTGCCATCTGGTACACGGTGCGACCTTTATCGCGCATGGCCTGGATGTGTTTCTCGATGCCAGCCTTGGCTTCGGCGTCGATCACCGGGCCGATGTCCACGGACAGACGCTCGGGGTTGCCGAGGCGCGATTCGGCCATGGCGCCCTTGAGCATTTCGATGACGCGGTCGGCGGAATCTTCCTGCAAGCACAGGACCCGCAGGGCCGAACAACGCTGGCCGGCACTGTCGAAGGCCGACGACACCACGTCGATGACCACTTGTTCGGTGAGCGCCGAGGAGTCGACGATCATGGCGTTCTGGCCGCCGGTTTCGGCGATCAGCGGGATCGGACGGCCCTGGTTGTCCAGGCGCCCGGCGATGTTACGTTGCAGCAGGCGAGCGACCTCGGTGGAGCCGGTGAACATCACGCCCTTGACCCGCTCGTCACCCACCAGGCGGGCACCGACGGTTTCGCCGCGCCCCGGCAGCAATTGCAGCACGCCTTCCGGAATGCCGGCTTCGAGCATCAGGCGCACCGCCTGGGCAGCCACCAATGGCGTCTGCTCGGCGGGCTTGGCCAATACCGGGTTACCGGCGGCCAGAGCGGCGGCGACCTGGCCGCTGAAAATCGCCAGCGGGAAGTTCCACGGGCTGATGCAGACCACCGGACCCAGTGGGCGGTGGGCATCGTTGGTGAAATCGTTGCGCGCCTGCACCGCGTAGTAGCGCAGGAAATCCACGGCTTCACGCACTTCGGCGATGGCGTTGGCGAAGGTCTTGCCGGCTTCGCGGGCCAGCAGGCCCATCAGCGGCTGGATCTCGCCTTCCATCAGGTCGGCGGCACGTTCGAGGATCGCGGCGCGCTCGGCTGGCGGCGTGGCTTGCCAGATCGGTGCGGCGTTGAGGGCGCACTGGATGGCGTTGTCGACATCGGCGACCGTGGCTTCCTGCACATGGCCCACCACGTCGCGGTGATCGGACGGGTTCAGTACCGGGGCCGGGGTTTCTTCGCTGGCGGCGCAGCCGAGCATCGGCACGGCTTTCCAATCGTTATGGGCAGTGGCAAGCAGGGCGCAGGACAGCGACGCCAAACGATGTTCGTTGGCCAGGTCGATGCCGCTGGAGTTGGCGCGGTCGCTGCCATACAGGTCGCGCGGCAGTGGGATGCGCGGGTGCGGCAGGCCGAAACCGCCTTCCAGCGTCGCCATCTGCTCGATGCTGGCCACTGGATCGGCCACCAGCTCCTGAATCGAGATGGACTGGTCGGCGATACGGTTGACGAACGAAGTGTTCGCGCCGTTTTCCAGCAGGCGACGTACCAGGTACGCCAGCAGTGTTTCGTGAGTGCCGACCGGAGCGTACACACGGCACGGACGGTTCAGCTTGCCTTCGGAAACCTTGCCTACAACCTGTTCGTACAGGGGTTCACCCATGCCATGCAGGCACTGGAATTCGTACTGGCCCGGGTAATAGTTCTGACCGGCGATGTGGTAGATGGCTGCCAGGGTATGGGCGTTGTGCGTGGCGAACTGTGGGTAGATGACTTCGGGCACCGACAGCAGTTTGCGGGCGCAGGCGATGTAGGACACGTCGGTGTACACCTTGCGGGTATAGACCGGATAGCCTTCCAGGCCTTCGACCTGGGCGCGCTTGATTTCGCTGTCCCAGTACGCGCCTTTTACCAGGCGAATCATCAGGCGATGACGGCTGCGACGAGCCAGGTCGATCACATAGTCGATCACGTACGGGCAACGCTTCTGGTAGGCCTGGATCACGAAGCCGATGCCGTTCCAGCCGGTCAATTGCGGCTCGAAGCACAGGCGCTCGAGCAGATCCAGCGACAGCTCGAGGCGGTCGGCCTCTTCGGCGTCGATGTTCAGGCCGATGTCGTATTGCTTGGCCAGCAGGGTCAGCGACAGCAGGCGTGGGTACAGCTCGTCCATGACGCGCTCGTACTGGGCGCGGCTGTAACGTGGGTGCAGGGCGGACAGCTTGATGGAAATGCCTGGGCCTTCATAAATCCCACGACCGTGGGACGCTTTGCCGATCGAGTGGATGGCTTGTTCGTACGAGGCCAGGTACTTCTGCGCATCGTGTTCGGTGAGTGCGGCTTCACCCAGCATGTCGTAGGAATAGCGGAAGCCTTTGGTTTCGAACTTGCTGGCGTTGGCCAGGGCCTCGGCGATGGTTTCGCCGGTGACGAACTGCTCGCCCATCAGGCGCATGGCCATGTCGACGCCCTTGCGGATCATCGGCTCGCCGCTCTTGCCGATGATGCGGCTCAGGGAAGAGGTCAGGCCTGCTTCGTTATGGGTAGCGACCAGCTTGCCAGTCAGCAGCAGGCCCCACGTGGCGGCGTTGACGAACAGCGACGGGCTGTTGCCCAAGTGTGGCTGCCAGTTGCCGGTGCTGATCTTGTCGCGGATCAGGGCGTCACGGGTGCCTTTGTCCGGGATGCGCAGCAGCGCCTCGGCCAGGCACATCAGTGCTACGCCTTCCTGGGACGACAGGGAAAATTCCTGCAGCAAACCCTGAACGATACCGGCACGGCCGCCGGCACTTTTCTGGTTGCGCAGTTTTTCAGCAATCGAAGCCGCCAGTTTGTTGGTGGCTTCGGCCATTTGTGCCGGCAGGCGGGCCTGTTCGATCAGCATCGGCACCACTTCCGGCTCTGGGCGACGGTAAGCGGCCGTGATGGAGGCGCGCAGGACCGATTGCGGCAGGATGCTCTCGGCAAATTCGAGGAAGCATTGGTGAGCATGGTCGATTTGCACATCGCCAGCATCGTCGCTGTCGGTGCGAGGTGAACCGTTCAGCTCGGTCAGGGTTGCACCACCCTCGAGTTTTTCCAGGTAATTGAAAATTGCCTGCTTGATCAGCCAGTGCGGCGTGCGATCAATCGAGGTTGCGGCCGCCTTGAGGCGTTCGCGGGTCGGGTCATCGAGTTTGACCCCAAGGGTGGTGGTAGCCATATTTTTATCCTCATGTTTACCACGTATCGCGTGGCATCAGCTGGCGGCAAGATTAGCTGCGGGATGATTGAGGTGCAACCGGGTGCAACCCTTTTTTTCTCGAAATGACAGGCAGCTCATCCGGAAGCAAATATCGTCCGGCTGATCCTGCACCGGCTTAGTGCTTTAGCTTCTAGCTGAGTGCTGGGAACTGCACTAAAAGGGAGCAAAAAACTCGAATCTTGCGATAAAACCGATCAGGTGCAACTTATTCGAGCGAAACTGGTTGCACCTTATTTGATTTGTTGAATAGCATTCGCGGCCAAGGTGCAACCGGTTCAAAGCCGAGGGGCATCGGCTGATGGCTTTCCTGGGGAAACATCAGTCATAAATTCGCGGGACTGCAAATCGTCGCTACAACATCTGTGTTGTCGATGCTTTCAACTGCCACCGCTACATAAAAACAAAGCCAGGGCGTAACTCATGAGTGTTAGTAATCCCACCTTGATCACTTTCGTGATCTATATCGCAGCCATGGTCCTGATCGGTCTGATGGCTTACCGCTCCACCAACAACCTTTCCGATTACATCCTGGGCGGTCGTAGCCTGGGCAGCGTGGTGACGGCACTGTCTGCAGGTGCTTCCGACATGAGCGGCTGGTTGTTGATGGGTTTGCCCGGTGCAATCTACATGTCCGGCCTGTCGGAAAGTTGGATCGCCATCGGCCTGATCGCCGGTGCCTACCTGAACTGGTTGTTCGTGGCCGGTCGCCTGCGGGTTCAGACCGAGCACAACGGTGACGCACTGACGCTGCCGGACTACTTCTCCAGCCGTTTCGAAGACAAGAGCGGCGTGCTGCGGATCATCTCTGCGGTGGTGATCCTGGTGTTCTTCACCATCTACTGCGCTTCCGGCATCGTGGCCGGTGCCCGTCTGTTCGAAAGTACCTTCGGCATGTCTTACGAGACGGCGCTGTGGGCCGGTGCTGCAGCAACCATTGCCTACACCTTCGTCGGTGGTTTCCTGGCCGTGAGCTGGACCGACACCGTACAAGCCACCCTGATGATCTTTGCGCTGATCCTCACGCCGATCATCGTGCTGCTGGCTACCGGTGGTGTGGACACCACGTTCCTGGCCATCGAAGCAAAAGATCCTACGTCGTTCGACATGCTGAAAAACACCACCTTCATCGGCATCATCTCGCTGATGGGCTGGGGCCTGGGCTACTTCGGCCAGCCGCACATCCTGGCGCGCTTCATGGCGGCGGATTCGGTCAAGTCGATCGCCAATGCCCGTCGCATTTCCATGACCTGGATGATCCTGTGCCTGGGCGGCACCGTGGCTGTGGGCTTCTTCGGTATCGCTTACTTCTCGGCGCACCCTGACGTGGCCGGCCCCGTGACCGAGAACCCAGAGCGGGTGTTCATCGAGCTGGCGAAGATCCTGTTCAACCCATGGGTTGCCGGTGTGTTGCTGTCGGCCATCCTGGCGGCGGTGATGAGCACCCTGAGTTGCCAGTTGCTGGTGTGCTCCAGTGCCCTGACCGAAGACTTCTACAAGACCTTCCTGCGCAAGGGCGCTTCCCAGCTGGAACTGGTCTGGGTCGGCCGCGCCATGGTGCTGCTGGTGGCCCTGGTCGCCATTGCCCTGGCCGCTAACCCGGAAAACCGCGTACTGGGTCTGGTGAGCTACGCCTGGGCTGGTTTCGGTGCTGCCTTCGGCCCGGTTGTCCTGATCTCGGTAATCTGGAAGAACATGACCCGCAATGGCGCGCTCGCCGGCATCCTGGTGGGTGCGATCACCGTGATCGTCTGGAAGCATTTCGCGTTGCTGGGCCTGTACGAAATCATCCCGGGCTTCATCTTCGCCAGCCTGGCTATCTACTTCGTCAGCAAGATGGGCACGCCTACCGCGGGTATGCTGCAGCGCTTCGACGCGGCGGAAAAAGATTTTCGCCTGAACCAGTAAGGCCTTCGGCGAGGCCTTGATGGCTCGCAGGACGACTTGCATGAAAACGGCCCGTCTCCAATGGAGGCGGGCCTTTTTTACGGGTGTCAGGTGGGATGGGACTGGCAAAACGTGTGGCTCACCGAGCGAATCCAGCCCCTCAATGACAGGACTGTTCGACATCGGCGTACGTGGTGCCGATCTTCAGGCCGGAAATATAGTTCTTCACATCCTCCATGACGCCTGGCTGATGCTTATTGTAAACGCCCCATTTAGGCTCGTTCGCACCTATGTTCGCGCCGTCCCAGGTTCTTCCGGAAAAGCGTTTCTGGCCGTTGCTGAAGGTCTGTGCCTGACCCTCGAACCATAACTCCGTCCAACCGCTGCTTGATTGATTGGAAGTATGGATGGCCAAGACCAGGCAGTACCACTTCAGCGGTTCAATGGGGCGGGTCCAGATCACACCGGATGTCTCGCCTGGCATGCCGTAGTAGAAAAGCCTCAAGTTGCCGTCCTTGGCACTCATCAGGAACGGATAGTTTTGTTGATGCCCCGCTTCATAGGACTTCCACTGGAATGGATGATGATTGCTCTGGGTGTCATTCAACCTGAATGACCAGCCAATAAAATAGGTTCTTTCCTTTTCGAATCGATAGGGTGTGTGATTGGCGCCAGTCCTGATATTGCGTGCTTCGCAGCGGGGCTCGCCGGCGCCTTTATGGAATAACCAGGATTTGCCTCGGTCATCATCGTCTACCACGGTGATGCTGGACGGGGCTGGGCATTCACTCACGGCATTCGCGAATATTTTTTCTTTACCGATAGGATTGGCGGCGTCTCCATTCCAAATCAAGTGGGCCTCCGCGGGGGGGCAAAGATGAAAGGCAGTGATCAGGCTCGCAGCGGCGAGCAGGGGAAATTTCATCAGTGAGTTTCCTGAAGTTCTTGATGTTGTTGACGTGAAACTTTCGACACTTATGGGAGGCGTGATGTGGGCCCGCGATGCTCACGGCGCTCACGCCATGTCGGGATCCGCCTGGTTGAGGAAGATCAGCACGCCCAGGATCGCCATGTAGAATCTGAACGCGGCATCCTGGCCATTCCAGATTTCTGACTGCCACATCAGAAACCATTCGCCGCCAACGACCATGAAGCCGAAAAACCAGACGAAAAAACCCACCGTCAAGCCGGCGATGGCCCACCCCTTGGCACGTGCGAACACCGCGCCCTCGGCCTTGCGCGCCTGCCACAGCAGCAGCGCGCCGTAGCCCAGCAGCCCTGCCGTGATGGCTTCACCGAGGATGATCAGCCAATAGGCGCCGTGCCACACCCAGGGTTGGTCGATCGCACGATACCGGGCGGCATTGTCGGGGAAGGTGGTGTCCATACTCAGCACGTGATGGACGAAATTGAAATTGGAGCTGTAGTCCGTGATGTTGTTGAACACGGTCAGGAAGGCGAATGCGGCGAGCGCCAGGATCATTGCAATCTTTGCGTAGCGAATGGTCATGGGTTGCGTCCTTTGCTTTTTTGTAATCGGGTAAAAAACGTTATCACGCGAACTTGCAGTCAGAGTCCTGTTGCGTTGTAAGAAGTTGCTGATTCATTCGTGCGACGGTTTCTGAAGGGCGTGATGCAAGGATTGTCTGTCGGAAAGCGCCACACGTTTTGCAGCTTTTAGCTTTGTGTATGTAAGGAAAATCTGTTTTTCCTGAGCGCTGATCAACTTTCCGATGGCTGATGCAGAATCGCTGGCCTCCACTCAGCAAAGGACATCGGATGTTCGCGCCTGCCAATCCATCACGTTTCACGCTAACGCTCGACAGCGGGCCGAGTGAACTCAAAGTGCTTGAGTTCAAGGGGCAGGAGGCCATCAGCCAACCCTATCGCTTTGATCTGGAACTGGTCAGCGAGCGGTCTGACCTGGCGCTGGAAGAGCTCCTGCATCGCCAGGCATTTCTGGGGTTCGATGATCGGGACAGTGGCGTACACGGTCAGGTCTATAGCGTGGCCCAGGGGGATTCGGGCAAACGCCTGACCCGTTACCAGATCAGCCTGGTGCCCCGCCTGGCCTACTTGCGCCATCGCATCAACCAGCGGATTTTCCAGCGCCTGAACGTACCCGATATCGTCGCCCGGGTGTTGAAGGAGCACGGGATCCTGGCGGATGCCTGCCAGTTCACGCTTGGCGGCCAATATCCCGAACGCGAGTATTGTGTGCAGTATGGCGAAAGCGACCTGGCCTTCATCGAGCGGATCTGCGCCGAAGTCGGTATCCATTATCACTTCAGGCACCGCCCTTGCGGTCATCTGCTGGTGTTTGGTGACGACCAGACGGTGTTTCCCCGCCTGCCTGAGTCGACGCTATACCTGCCGGACAGCGGCATGGCTGCCAACGAGCCGGCCATCAAGCGCCTGGCGGTGCGGCTCCAGACCCGTACCACTGCCGTGACGTTGCGCGATTACGACTTCCGCAGGCCCGGTTCGTTACTGCAAACCCAACTCGACAATCGACAGCGTCCTGTGCTCGAGGACTATCACTATCCCGGTGGTTTCTGCGCCCGTGACGACGGCAAGCATCTGACCCGATGCGCCCTCGAGCGCCACGGCGCCGACCACTGCGTGGCAGAAGGCGGCAGCAATGAAAACGCCCTGGTCAGCGGACATTTCATGCGTATCAAGGAACATCCCCGAGAGCCGTGGAATGATCTCTGGCTCCTGACGCAGATCGACCATCATGGCCGCCAACCGCAGGTGCTGGAAGAAACCGCCGCCGGCCCGGATGAATTCCAGGGCTACAAAAATACCTTTCTTGCCACGCCATGGGACGTGTTCTTTCGGCCACCCTTGCATCACGAAAAGCCCCGTGCCCAGGGCTATCAGTTGGCGGTGGTGACCGGACCGGTGGACAGCGAGATCTATTGCGATGAGTTCGGACGGGTCAAGGTGCAACTGGTCTGGGATCGCGACGGTCAACGCGACGAGCATTCCAGCTGCTGGCTGCGCGTGGCCTCCGGTTGGGCTCACGATCGCTATGGCGCAGTGATGATTCCCCGAGTCGGGATGGAAGTCCTGGTGGGGTTCATCGATGGCGACGTGGACAAGCCGTTGGTCGTCGGTTGTCTGCCCAACGGCGCCAACCCGGTGCCACTGGACTTGCCTGCGGACAAGACCCGAAGCGTGTTGCGCAGCCAGAGCAGCCCCGGCGGGGGAGGCTACAACGAATTGCGCATCGAGGATCGCAAGGGCGCCGAGGAGATCTACCTGCGGGCCCAGCGCAACTGGACCCAGCATGTGCTGCATGACCAGCGGGTGCAGGTCGATCACGAGCGCAGCATCGTTGTCGCCGGTACGGCACGGCACGAGCTCAAGGCCGATGAGCAGCGCCTCACCCACGGTCAACGCCGGGCAGAAGTGCGGCATGACGATCATCTGCTGGTGAGCGGCGAGCGGCATATTCGTGTCACCAGCCAGGTCCTGAATGCCAGCCAGCAGTTTCATGTCAGCGCCGGCCAGCAGGTAGTCTTGGATGGGGGCGCGAGCGTGACCCTTCAGGCTGGCGGTCATTGGATCAACATCGGTGCCGGCGGGATTTCCAGCAGCGTACCCATCGAGGTCGGTGGCGCGCCGATGGCGGTCATGAGCGCGGCATTCGGCTCTCCAGGCGGCGCCGAGAAGCGGGTCGCTGCGGCGGCACCTGCGCTTTCCCTTGCGCAGATTCTCAGTTTCCAAGGTTCGGCGCCGTTCTGTGAGGAGTGCGAGCGTTGCAGAAATGGCGCCTGTGCGGCGCCGCCGGTCTTTCACAAACCTGTCGATGTCCGGAGGCGTCCATGAACAGCGATCAATCTCCTCGCGCCTGGCTTGAGGAGCACCCCTTGCAGGCCTCCGAGCAACTATTCGCCATTTTCAGCAATGCCAGTAGCGCCGGGGCGTTGTCGGCCTGGAGGCGCTCGATGAACTCGGTCGCCAGCCCGATCTGGGCCGACACGCCGTACGCCGGGTGGGAAGCGGTCATGCCCTATGTAGGGCTGGTCAGCGCAGACAGTGGGTTTCTTGATTGGATAGCCGCCACCGATTCCCTCGATTGGGGTTGGCTGGCGGTTTCGTGCGTGAGTCAAGAAATCCTTGTCGAACACTTGCGAGGGCTCACACAGGTACTGTTGCCCGGTGGCAAGCCGGTCTTCCTGCGTTTTTGGGATGGGCGCTTCATGCGGCCGATCCTGCAATCGACGGAGGTGGAGGCCGGGCAACTCTTGCCGGTTATCAAACGTTGTCTGATCAATGGCCGATCCCTTGAGGTCGTGGGAAATGCCCAGCGGCCGGCCCAGGCTTTTCCCTGGTGGCAAGTGCCCATCACCCTGTTGGCCGCAACGACCGAGGGGCCGACGGACTGTCTGCTGGACAACGTGCTCACTTGGCTGGGTGAAGAGCATCCCCATGTGTTCGAGCGGGTCGACGGCAGCGTCCTGCGCTGCAAGATTGCCCACTTTCTTGAGCGATCGGCGGTGGCTGAGGCGAAAATGGCGCCATTGCAGGCCTATTTGCTGCGAGAGCTGGGCTGATGATGGCCTGTCCGCTGGGCTGCGAACCCCTGACGTTCGACGCACTTCAAGGTAAACTCGTCGCCCTTCGCAGGAGCCGCCATGAATTATCGCCACGCCTTCCACGCCGGCAATCACGCCGATGTATTCAAACACCTGACCTTGACCCGCCTCATCGCCTTGATGTCGCGCAAGGAGCAGCCCTTCGCCTACCTCGATACCCACGCGGGCATCGGGTTGTACGACTTGCAGGGTGACCAGGCCAACCGTACCGGTGAGTATCTGGAAGGCATTGCGCGGTTGTGGGGCGAGAGCGATCTGCCGCCGCTGACCGCCGACTACATGAAGGTGCTGCACGAGATGAACCCGGACGGGCAGTTGCGCTACTACCCGGGCTCGCCGGAGTTGGCGCGGCGCCTGACCCGTTCGCAGGACCGTGTGCTGCTCAACGAGAAACACCCTGAAGACGGCGTGTTGCTCAAGGACAACATGAAAGGCGACCGTCGCGTGGCGGTCCATCTGGGTGAGGGCTGGCATGTGCCGCGGGCGCTGCTGCCGGTGGCAGAGAAGCGTGCCTTGATGCTGATCGATCCGCCCTTCGAACAGCTGGACGAGATGCAGCGCTGCGCCGCCTCCCTCAAGGAAGCCATTGGCCGGATGCGCCAGACGGTGGCGGCGATCTGGTACCCGGTCAAGGACCAGCGGATGTTGCGCCGCTTCTACCAGGACCTGGCCGGCACGGGCGCGCCGAAGCTGTTGCGGGTGGAACTGCTGGTGCATCCATTGGCCACGCCCAACAGCCTGAACGGCTCCGGCCTGGCGATTGCCAACCCGCCGTGGGGGCTGGAGCAAGAGTTGCGTGAACTGCTGCCGTGGCTGTCGAAAAAGCTGGGGCAGACCCAGGGCGGGTGGCAGATGGATTGGTTGATTGCTGAAAGCTGAGTTTTGCTGGCGCCTGGAAGGGCGCTATCGCGAGCAAGCTCGTTTCCACATGGGATCTTAGGCGTACGCAAGAGTTGTGTACGCCGCCAGACCTGTGGGAGCTGGCTTGCTCGCGAAGCTGTTCAGGGCCGGACAGTCAGATCGGGCAGGTCACGCCGGTCCCGCCAATCCCGCAATAGCCTTCAGGGTTCTTCGCCAGGTACTGCTGGTGATAGGCCTCGGCGAAGTAGAACGTTGGCGCTTCTTCGATTTCGGTGGTGATGGTGCCTTTGCCGGCCTTGGTCAACTCGGCCTGGAAGACTTGCTCGCTGTGTTTGGCCGCCGCCAGTTGGGCTGGGGTGGTGGCATAGATCACCGAGCGGTACTGGGTGCCGATGTCGTTCCCCTGGCGCATGCCCTGGGTCGGGTTGTGCAGTTCCCAGAACATCTTCAGAAGCTGTTCGTAGCTGACTTTCGCCGGCTCGTAGACCACCAGCACCACTTCGCTGTGGCCGGTAAGGCCCGAGCAGACTTCTTCGTACGTCGGGTTCGGTGTGAAACCACCGGCGTAACCCACCGCGGTACTGACCACGCCTTCGCGCTGCCAGAACTTGCGTTCCGCGCCCCAGAAACAGCCGAGGCCGAAGATCGCGAAATCCACGTCCATGGCAAACGGCCCCAGCAGCGGTGCGTCGAGGACGAAGTGTTTTTCCGGCACGGTCATCGGGGTTTCACGGCCAGGCAGGGCTTGTTCTTGAGTAGGGAGCACGTTTTTGTTCACCAGGATTTCCGAGCGCAAGACCATTTATCAGTCCTTTCAGTCAGATTGAGTTGAGCGAAATAGACCGTCAGTGTGCCTCAGAAAAGCCGCCGCAAGCTATACGCAGCTGTCAGACCAGAGGCCCACGCGGGTAGCGCTTGAGCTTTTCGATCAGCTCCGCGCCCGGGATTGGCCGGTCGAACAGGTAGCCCTGGCCGACGTCGCAGCGGTGGCGCCGTAGAAACGCCAGTTGTTGGGCGGTCTCGATGCCTTCGGCCACGACCTTGAGTTTCAGGTTGTGGGCCATGGCGATCACCGCCGAGGTGATTTCCATGTCGTCCTGGTTGTCCGGGATTTCGTGGATGAAGCTGCGATCGATCTTGATAATGTCGATCGGGAATTTCTTCAGGTAACTGAGGGACGAGTAACCGGTGCCGAAGTCGTCCATGGCCAGGGTCAGCCCCAGGCGCTTGAGCTGGTCGAGCTGCAAGTGGGTGTCTTCGGTGGCTTCCAGCAACAGGCCTTCGGTCAGTTCCAGCTCCAGCAACCGGGCCGGCAGTTGTTCTTCCTTGAGGATGCTGGCGATAGAGGCGACCAGGTCCGGGTCGGAGAACTGCTTGGGCGACAGGTTGATCGCCACCTGCAGGTTGCCCAGGCCGGCGGCGGTCAATTGCTTGCTCATGCGGCAGGCCTGGCGGGCGATCCATTTGCCGATGGGAATGATCAGGCCGGTTTCTTCGGCCACGCTGATGAACTGGTCCGGGCGGATCATGCCCTTTTCCGGATGGTTCCAGCGCAGCAACGCTTCCATGCCCAGCAGACGGCCGCTGCGCAGGCACAGCTTGGGTTGGTAGAACACGTCCAGTTCATTCTGGGTCAAGGCGCGACGCAGGTTGTTTTCCACGAACAGCTTGTAGCTGGCCTCGGCATTCAGTGCTTCGGTGAACACTTGGACCTGGTGTTTGCCGTTGGCCTTGGCCTTGTGCAAGGCGAGGCCGGCGTTGCGCATCAGGGTCTGCGGATCGCGGCCGTGCAGCGGCGCGCAGGCCAGGCCCACGGAGCCGGTCACGCTGATCAACTGGTTATCGACGAACATCGGCTTGTCGAGGGTCATCAGCAACTGACTGGCGATCTGTTGCCCGGCTTCCAGGCTCGTGTCGTCCAGCAGGACCGCGAATTCGTTACTGGCAAATCGCGCCAGGCTGCCGCTGGGGCTCAAGCTGTTGCGCAGGCGCCGGGCCAGGCTGATCAGCAGTTTGTCACCGGTTTGGTGGCCGAGGCTGTCGTTGATGCGCTTGAAGTTGTCGATGTCCACCAGCAGCAGGCTGATGGGCGAATCACTGTCCCGGGCGAAGCGTTCATCGAGGTTGCGAATGAACGCCGGACGGTTGCCCAGGTTGGTCAGGTTGTCGGTGTACGCCAGGCGCTCGATGCGCTGCTGGGCCAGCTTGGTCTGGGTGATGTCTTCGTAGATGCCGATGTAGTGGGTCAGCTCGCGGTTATCGCCGTAGACCTTGGAAATCGACAGCTGGCCCCAGTAGGGCTCCAGGTTCTTGCGTCGACTCTTGAACTCACCCTGCCAACTGTTGCTCTGGGCCAGCGCCGAGGGGGCGTCGAACAGCAGTTCGCTGAGGTTCTCCAGGGCCGGCAGTTCCGAGAGGCGTTGGCCGTGGACTTCCTCGGTAGTGTACTGGGTGATCGCGGTGAAGCTCGGGTTGACGTACTCCACCACACCGTCGCAATTGACCAGCAGGAACGCGTTGGCGCTCTGTTCCACGGCGCGCTGGAACAAGTGCAGGGCGCTGGTGGCGGTGCGTCGGTTATGGTTGTTGATGACTTGGGCGAACTGGTCCGCGAGCTCGCCGGCAAAGGCGATTTCATCCGACTGCCAGGCGCGGGTGACGCCTACTTGCTCCAGGCACAGCACGCCCACCACCTGGCCGTCGATACGCACGCTGGCGTCGAGAATGGCATTGACGTCGCGGGCGCGCAGGTTCTCGGCCATTTCTCGGGTGCGTGGGTCGCGCATTGCATTGTGGGCGTCAATGGCGCGGCAGGTCTGCAGCGCCTCCATGTAGTCGGGAAAGTCGTTGGCGTCGATCACCGCGGGCAGGAAGTACGCCTGGGACGCGCGGTTGTAGGCGGAAATCGGTACCAGTTTGCCATCGTCCAGATTCCAGAGGCTGGCGCAGTCGATCTGGTAGATGTCACAGGCGCTGCGGGTGATGAGTTCGGCGGCTTCGAGCAGGGAGTTGTTGGCGCTGTAGCGTTGACGGGTCAGCAGCAGGATCAAGTCCTGTTGGGCGCGTACCCGGTCCAGGTGCTGGAGTTGTTCTTGCTGGGCGCGCTGGTTCAGTTCCAGGGCGATCTGCAGGCGTGAGTTCTGGGTTTCCAGGTCCAGTGCCGGCACGGAGGGTTCGCCATGCAGCAAATTGTCCACTGCCAGCAGGTAACCGCGCAGCAGATGACGATTGTGTTGCTTATAGGCCTCACCCGTCTCCAGCACGTTCATCGGTCCCTTGGCGGTGTGGAGCGTGTAGCGAATCTGGTAATGCGCGGCCTGGGCCAATTGTTGCTGGATGGCGTCGTGCAACTGATAGCGTGCTTCGGGCTCCATCAAGCTGGCGTAAGGCGCACTGACCAGCGAGCACAGCTCTACCGCCGGCAGGCCGAAGTATCGCTCGCAGTTGGGATCGAGGAACAACAGCGCCCAGCTTGCTTCATTCAGCCGTTCGAAACGCAGCATACCGAGCCGCGAGGGCACCGGTAACTGCGTCACTACCTCGGCCGCCATACGGCTGGCGGCATCGGGTTGGCTTTTCATGGGGAAACTCGCTTCGAAAATGCTGATCGCGCCGGGCTGACGCCCTCGTTATTACGGATTGGCGCAAGGTTGCATCATTGCGGCACTGGCTGACAAGAGAGATGAAGGCCAAGTGCTATAAACCTTTTATCGGCCGACGAGAGGATTTCTCCAGTCGCCGACCGATCAGAGGGCATGGAAGATCATTGCAGTGGGATGTCGACCGTCTGCAAGGGGTTGCCGTCCCGGTCGTGGAAGGTGACTTGAAGGCTCTGGGCCGTGACATGCAGGCGGGCGAAGTTGTCCTGGCTCACCACTTTGCTGGTCAGTTCATAGCGGTACTGGCCGCTTTGGGTACGGGCCATGGGCCTGTGGAAAATAAAATCCGAGGCTTTTGCAAAAGGCAGCAATTTACTGTTGTAGAACGGTGAGGAAACGACGGTGTTGACCTCGAAATCAGGATCCTCGCTGTGACGCAGGCGGCTGGTCATGGAGCCGTGGACATCGCCCGAGACGAAAATCACGTTTTTGATCCGATGGCGGCGTATGGTTTCCAGCAGGCGCAGGCGTTGTTCCGGGAAGGCCTGCCAGGCGTCGCCGTCATCGTGCTTGCTGTCAGGGAAGAACATGACGCTGGTCACGACGAGTTTGACCCTGGCGGGGCTGTCGATGAGCCATTGGAGCAGGGACTGTTCCTGTTCTTCGTCGAGGATGCGCCGGTCATTCGCCGACAGGTTGCGTTGCGTCCGGCTGTCGGTGACGAACCATTGGATATCGCCGTGGGAGAAGGTGTACCAGTAACGGGTTAACGACTTGTGTAATGTTCCGTCGCTCGACAGTTCATGGGCTGGCCCGTGGCTGGCCTGATAAAGCCTATAAGCGCCCATGGCATTTGCGTAGAGGATGTCGTCGTTGACGGTTTTCCTGGCGGGCCAGTTGTCTTCGATCTCATGGTCGTCAAGGATCATGTAGGTAGGGGTGCCAGACATCAGTTTCCGGATATGCGGCTGGGTAAATACCGATCGGTATCTGAAAAGGATGTTCTGATAGGTTCGGTCCGGTCCGATGACATTCAGGTCATCCAGATAAACCTGGTCGCCGGTCATCAATACCGCGCTGATCGGTGGGTTGGCCTGCGCCACGAGGCGGTTGATGCCGGCAAAGGTGCGGTCGCCAAGCCCAGGTAGCAATGGGATGCCGGCGGCGATTCGCAAGTAGCGACAAGAGCCCACGATATAAGCGCGTGGCGCATCGGTTTTGCTGGCCGGCGTGCGTAAGCAGTAGGTGGTCCTGGGCCATTGCAGCGGCAGTTCCTGGACGGTTTCCACGGTATGGGTCGGGCTCAGGGGGCTGAACCAGCCGGCCTGGTACTCGTAGGCGGTATCGGGTTGAAGGCCTTTCAGCACGATGACATCGGACATGTCGCGGTAGGCCTTCAATTGGACAAAATGCCCTTTCGACCAGCGTGTATCGCCTTGGCGCCGATGGCGAATACCGGCGAATACCCGGTTGTTGTCGCGATCGCCGCGCAGGAATATCCGGGCGTGGTCGGTTGTCGTGTGGCCGACAATGGGGCCAACGGTAGGTTTGAACATATTCGAATCCATTCGAAGTTTCAGCAGTGGGGGCAAACATCAAGTTGCCTTGAGGCTCCGATGCTAAAGCTCGATGCAGGATAAATATTGATCGAGGAGAGGGCGCAAGTTGTGGGTAATGACTAACAGGGGGTGTAGTCATTTCAAGCTTGCGAGGTAGGAAAGTTGCCGCGCTGCCTGATTTTCCGCCATCGCGAGCAAGCTCGCTCCCACAAAGGACTTGTGTTGTCCCTGTGGGAGCAAGCTCGCGATGAGGCCGGGACATCCAGCATCCAGGCAGCCTGTCTGGAATTCCAGGCAAAAAAAGCCCCGCCAAACGGGCGGGGTTGAGGTACGAGCGTGGCGCTCGGAAAACAGTGCTCCGAATGGCCCTCCCCAAGGGAGGGCCGTGCGGTGTTACAGCAGGATGGTGCGGATGTCGCCCAGCAGGTCGCTCAGACGCTTGGTGAAGCGTGCAGCGGCGGCGCCGTTGATCACACGGTGATCGTAGGACAGCGACAGTGGCAGCATCAGTTTCGGCTGGAAGGCCTTGCCGTCCCAGACAGGCTGGATGGTGGCCTTGGAAACACCCAGGATCGCCACTTCCGGCGCGTTGACGATCGGCGTGAAGCCGGTGCCGCCAATGTGGCCGAGGCTGGAGATGGTGAAGCAGGCGCCTTGCATGTCGTCGGCGGTGAGCTTCTTGTTCCGGGCTTTTTCGGCCAGGGCAGCGGCTTCGGCAGCCAGCTGCAAGAGGCTCTTCTGGTCGACGTTGCGGATGACCGGTACCAGCAGGCCTTCCGGGGTGTCGACGGCAAAGCCGATGTGCACGTATTTCTTGCGGATCACAGCCTTGCCACTCGGGGCCAGGGAGGCGTTGAAGTCCGGCAGTTCCTTGAGCAGGTGCGCACAGGCCTTGAGCAGCAGGGGCAGTACGGTCAGCTTCACGCCGGCCTTTTCCGCCACGGCTTTCTGCGCAACGCGGAAAGCTTCCAGCTCGGTGATGTCGGCCTGGTCGAACTGAGTCACGTGCGGGATGTTCAGCCAGCTGCGATGCAGGCTCGACGCGCCGATCTGCATCAGGCGAGTCATGGCCACTTCTTCGGTTTCGCCGAAGCGGCTGAAGTCCACCGCCGGGATCGGCGGGATACCCGCGCCACCGCTGGCGCCTTCGGCCGGTGCGTTCTTGGCCTTCTGCATCATGGCCTTGACGTAGGCTTGCACGTCTTCTTTCAGCACACGACCGTGAGGGCCGCTTGGGCCGACGGCGGACAGCTCGACACCGAACTCACGGGCCAGCTGACGCACCGCAGGGCCGGCGTGCACCTTGGCACCGCTTGGGGCTGGTGCGGCGGCCGGGGCGGGCGCGGCTTCGGCCTTGGCGGCAGGTGCGGCAGCAGCCGGAGCCGGAGCGGCTTCGGTCTTGGCAGCGGGTGCCGCGGCCTGGGCTGGCGCGGCCGGAGCGGCGGCGCCGGCTACTTTCAACTTCAGGATCAGGTCACCGGTGCCGACTTCGTCTTCCAGCTTGATCTCGACGCTTTCCACCACACCGGCGGCCGGCGACGGGATTTCCATGCTGGCCTTGTCGGATTCCAGGGTGATCAGCGACTGGTCGGCTTCGACCGTGTCGCCGGCCTTGACCAACACTTCGATGATCTTGGCCTTGCCCGACGAACCGATGTCCGGAACGTGAATGTCCTGGACCGTGGCCGCCGCAGGCGCAGCAGCCGGAGCGGGAGCCGCCTCGGCAGCCGGTGCCGCGGCGGGCTTTTCAGCCGCCGCCGGGGCCGCTGCAGGCGCTGCCGCTTCAGGTGCCGCAGCGGCGCCCTCGACTTCCAGCTCCAGCAGTTCGTCGCCTTCTTTCAGGCGATCGCCCAGCTTCACTTTCAGGCTCTTGATCACACCGGCCTTCGGCGCAGGCACTTCCATGCTGGCCTTGTCCGATTCAAGTGTCAGGATGCTCTGGTCGGCTTCGATACGGTCGCCGACCTTCACAAACAGTTCAATTACTTCACCTTCACCGCTGCCGATGTCAGGTACGCGAATGAGTTCGCTCACGAAAATTCTCCTCAGCAGTCCAGTGGGTTGCGTTTTTCTGGATCGATGCCGAACTTGGCGATGGCTTCGGCCACCACTTTAGGTTCGATATCGCCACGGTCAGCCAGGGCTTCCAGGGCTGCCAACACAACGAACTTACGGTCGACTTCGAAGAAGTGACGCAGCTTCTTGCGGCTGTCGCTACGGCCGAAACCGTCGGTGCCCAGCACTTTGAATTCCTTGGAAGGAACCCACTGGCGGATCTGCTCGGCGAACAGCTTCATGTAGTCGGTAGACGCGATGACCGGACCTTTGCGGCCGTTCAGGCATTCTTCGACGTAGCTCAGCTTTGGCTTCTGGCCTGGGTGCAGGCGGTTGCTGCGCTCTACGGCCAGGCCGTCGCGACGCAGTTCGTTGAAGCTGGTGACGCTCCAGACGTCGGCGCCGACGTTGAACTCTTCACGCAGGATCTTCGCTGCCTCACGCACTTCGCGCAGGATGGTGCCCGAGCCCATCAACTGGACGTGGTGCGCCGCTTCGCGGGTGTCTTCTTCGAGCAGGTACATGCCCTTGACGATGCCTGCCTCGACACCGGCCGGCATGGCTGGCTGCTGGTAGGACTCGTTCATTACGGTGATGTAGTAGAAGACGTCCTGTTGTTCTTCGGTCATCTTCTTCATGCCGTCCTGGATGATCACCGCCAGCTCGTAGCCATAGGTCGGATCATAGGTGCGGCAGTTCGGGATGGTCCCGGCCAGCATGTGGCTATGGCCGTCTTCGTGCTGCAGGCCTTCACCGTTCAGCGTGGTCCGGCCTGCGGTACCGCCGATCAGGAAGCCGCGGGTACGGCTGTCGCCGGCCGCCCAGGCCAGGTCGCCGATACGCTGGAAGCCGAACATCGAGTAGAAGATGTAGAACGGCAGCATCGGCTGGTTGTGGCTGGAGTACGAAGTACCGGCGGCGATGAAGGAGCTCATGGCACCTGCTTCGTTGATGCCTTCTTCGAGGATCTGGCCCTTCTTGTCTTCGCGGTAGAACATCACCTGGTCTTTATCGACTGGCTCGTAGAGCTGGCCAACGGACGAGTAGATGCCCAACTGGCGGAACATGCCTTCCATACCGAAGGTACGGGCTTCGTCCGGGATGATCGGAACGATGCGCTGGCCGATTTCCTTGTCCTTGACCAGTTGCGCGAGGATCCGCACGAAGGCCATGGTGGTGGAAATTTCACGGTCGCCCGAGCCGTCCAGGATCGCCTTGAGGGTCTCCAGTGGTGGGGTCGGAACGCTGAAGCTCTTGGCGCGACGCTGCGGCACGAAACCGCCCAGTGCGGCACGGCGCTCGGCCAGGTAACGGGCTTCGGCGCTGCCTTCTTCAGGCTTGAAGAACGGCAGGTTTTCCAGCTCGCTGTCCTTGACCGGAATGTCGAAGCGGTCGCGGAACAACTTCAGGCTGTCGACATCGACTTTCTTGGTGTTGTGCGCGGTGTTCTTCGCTTCGCCGGCGCCAGTGCCATAACCCTTGATGGTCTTGGCCAGGATGACGGTTGGTTGTTCCTTGTGGTTGACCGCTTCGTGGTACGCCGCATAGACCTTGTACGGGTCGTGGCCGCCACGGTTGAGTTTCCAGATCTCGTCGTCGGACAAGTCGGCAACCATCGCCTTGAGTTCAGGCGTGTTGAAGAAGTGCTCACGGACGAACGCGCCGTCCTTGGCCTTGTAGTTCTGGTACTCGCCGTCGATGACTTCGTCCATGCGACGTTGCAGGATGCCGTCGACGTCCTTGGCCAGCAGTGGGTCCCAGAAACGGCCCCAGATGACTTTGTTGACGTTCCACTGGGCGCCACGGAACACGCCTTCGAGTTCCTGGATGATCTTGCCGTTGCCGCGAACCGGGCCGTCGAGGCGCTGCAGGTTGCAGTTGATGACGAAGATCAGGTTGTCCAGCTTCTCGCGGCCGGCCAGGGAAATCGCGCCCAGGGATTCTGGCTCGTCGCACTCGCCGTCACCCATGAAGCACCAGACTTTCTGCTTGCCTGGCTGGATGAAGCCACGGGCTTCCAGGTACTTCATGAAGCGTGCCTGGTAGATCGCCTGGATCGGGCCCAGGCCCATGGAAACGGTCGGGAACTGCCAGAAGTCCGGCATCAGCCAAGGGTGCGGGTACGAAGACAGGCCGTTGCCGTCCACTTCCTGGCGGAAGTTGTTCATCTGGTCTTCGGAGATGCGGCCTTCCATGAACGCACGGGCGTAGACGCCTGGCGATGCGTGGCCCTGGAAGTAGATCAGGTCGCCGCCGTGTTCGTCGGTCGGGGCCTGGAAGAAGTAGTTGAAGCCGATGTCATACAGCGTCGCGCTGGAGGCGAAGCTGGAGATGTGACCGCCCAGGTCAGAATCTTTCAGGTTGGTACGCATGACCATGGCCAACGCGTTCCAGCGTACCAGCGAGCGAATGCGGCGTTCCATGAACAGGTCGCCAGGCATGCGTGCTTCGTGGGTAACGGGGATCGTGTTGCGGTACGGCGTGGTGATGGCATAGGGCAGTTGCGAACCGCTGCGGGTTGCGAGTTCGCCCATACGGGTCATCAGATAATGAGCACGGTCTTCGCCTTCTTTGTCGAGAACCGATTCCAGGGCGTCCAGCCATTCCTGGGTTTCGACGGGATCGAGGTCTTGCATGGCTTGCTCCAGGGCGGAAAGGCTACCAGAATCGGTTGCCTGAGTTTGCGACTGGCCTTGTGGGCAGACGATATAAATTCTTGGATTGCCGAAGGTTGTTTCGGCGGCGTGTAGTTTTACTACAAATCGTCGACCGTTTCAGCCTTTCGAATGTATAGACGAGTAGTAAAACTACACATGAGCGGCTTATGGCCCCTCGTTTCGTTGTGAGAATAATCGTTACTGTTGGTCATTAGCCAACTCGTACAGGTAAAAACTTGATGCCGGCTGCCAATAAAATCAGATTTTCAGCTATTTATCATCTTTGTTCGACAGTCGATCAGGTAGTGTATTTGGAAAAAACACTACATCCAGCCTCTCCCGCGCCGATCAAGGATAGACCATGAGCCTGCCCTCGCTTGTCCCAATATCGGAAACGGTGCCGGCCATTCTCCAGTCATTGGTCAGTCGTGCCGAGCAGTCGTTCCGTGCGGTGGTCGCCTTGCTCGACGACGACCACGGGCTGTCGGCCTGGACCCCGCAGCGCTGGGAGGCGTTCAACCGTATTGCCGCCGCCAGCGACTTTGTCATCGAGCAGAGTCTCCGCGACCCGGTAATGCTGCTGGAGCTGGTGCGCAGCGGCGAGCTGGACCGCAGCCTGGCGTCCGGTGAAATGTGCGCGCAGATCGGTGCCGCCGTGCGGGCCGCCGAGACTGAAGAAGAACTGGGCCGCGTCCTGCGCCGCCAGCGAACCCGCCAGCAGGTACGGATCATCTGGCGTGACCTGACCCGCCAGGCCGACCTGGTCCAGACCTGCCGCGACCTCTCGGACATGGCCGACACCTGCATCGACCAGGCCTATCGATGGTTGTACCAGCGCCTCAGCCAGCAATTCGGCACACCCACCGGACGGCGCAGCGGCGAGCCGCAGCAGATGGTCATCCTGGGCATGGGCAAGCTGGGTGCCGTGGAGCTGAACCTGTCGTCGGACATCGATCTGATCTTCGCCTACCCCGAGGGCGGCGAAACCGTTGGCGTCAAGCGACCACTGGATAACCAGGAGTTTTTCATTCGTGTCGGCCAGCGCCTGATCAAGGCCCTGGACCCGATGACCGTCGACGGTTTTGTGTTCCGCGTCGACATGCGCCTGCGCCCCTATGGCTCAGCCGGTGCCCTGGTGCTGAGTTTCAATGCCCTGGAGCAGTATTACCAGGACCAGGGCCGCGACTGGGAACGCTACGCCATGATCAAGGCGCGTGTGGTGGCGGGCGACCAGGTGGCCGGTGCCCAGTTGCTCGACATGCTGCGCCCGTTCGTCTATCGCCGTTAC
The DNA here is from genome assembly GCF_900100135.1 of Pseudomonas sp. NFACC05-1. Lineage (NCBI taxonomy): Bacteria > Pseudomonadati > Pseudomonadota > Gammaproteobacteria > Pseudomonadales > Pseudomonadaceae > Pseudomonas > Pseudomonas sp. NFACC05-1. The sequence goes on from NZ_FMTR01000003.1 coordinate 350,264, forward strand.
CTGGATTTTTCCGCCATCGAAGCGTTGCGCACCATGAAGCAGCTGATCCAGCAGGAGGTGCGGCGCAAGGGCATGGCCGACAACATCAAGCTGGGCTCGGGCGGCATTCGTGAGGTGGAGTTCATTGCCCAGGCGTTCCAACTGATCCATGGCGGCCGCGACCTGAGCTTGCAGCAGCGTCCGCTGCTCAAGGTGCTGGGGACACTCGAAGGCCAGGGCTATCTGCCGGCCAAGGTGATCGACGAGCTGCGCCAAGGCTATGAATTCCTGCGTTATACCGAACATGCGATCCAGGCCATCGCCGATCGCCAGACCCAGATGTTGCCGGACAACCCGCAGGACCAGGCGCGCATTGCGTTCATGCTGGGTTTTGCCGACTGGTCGGCCTTTCACGAGCAATTGATGTACTGGCGAGGGCGTGTGGCCTGGCATTTCGGCCAGGTCATCGCCGACCCGGATGAAGAGGCGGGTGGCGAGAGCGAAGTCGTGGTGGGCGGTGAATGGTTGCCGTTGTGGGAAGACAGCCAGGATGAAGAGGCGGCGTGTCGTCAGTTGGAGGAGGGTGGCTTCGTCGATGCACCTAAAGCCCTCAAGGCCTTGGCCGCCCTGCGCGGCAGCCCGCAACTGCGCGCCATGCAGCGCCTGGGACGCGAGCGTCTGGATGCCTTCATTCCACGCCTGCTGGCCCAAGCCGTGGAACATGCCGATCCAGACCTGGTGCTGGAGCGGGTGCTGCCCTTGGTCGAAGCGGTAGCCCGCCGCTCGGCCTACCTGGTGTTGTTGACGGAAAACCCTGGCGCCCTGCGCCGTTTGCTGACGTTGTGCGCGGCGAGCCCGTGGATTGCTGAACAAATCACCCGTTTCCCCTTGCTGCTCGATGAATTGCTCAATGAGGGCCGGCTGTTCAAGCCGCCCTTGGCGCCGGAGTTGGCGGCAGAGTTGCGTGAGCGCCTGACGCGCATCCCTGAGGATGACCTTGAGCAACAAATGGAGGCGCTTCGGCATTTCAAGCTGGCGCACCGCCTGCGGGTGGCCGCCTCGGAAATCGCCGGCAGCCTGCCGCTGATGAAAGTCAGCGATTACCTGACCTGGCTGGCCGAGGCGATTCTCGAACAAGTGTTGGCCCTGGCCTGGCGCCAGACGGCCGCCAAGCACGGCGTGCCTTTGCGCACCGATGGCAGTCTGTGCGATCCGGGCTTCATTATTGTCGGTTATGGGAAAGTCGGCGGCCTGGAATTGGGACATGGTTCCGACCTGGACCTGGTGTTCATCCACGATGGCGATCCGCACGCGGAAACCGACGGTCCCAAACCCATCGATGGTGCGCAGTTCTTCACCCGGCTCGGCCAGCGGATCATTCATCTGCTGACCGCGCAGACCAACTCCGGGCAGTTGTATGAAGTGGATATGCGCCTGCGGCCATCCGGGGCGTCGGGGTTGCTGGTCAGTTCGCTCGGGGCGTTTGCCCGTTACCAGGAGAATGAAGCCTGGACCTGGGAGCATCAGGCGTTGGTGCGGGCGCGGGTGCTGGTGGGCAGCCAGGACGTGGGCCAGGCGTTCGAGAAGGTCCGCGGCCAGGTGCTGGGGCGCAAGCGTGACTTGCCGACGCTGCGCCAGGAGGTCAGCGAAATGCGCGCCAAGATGCGCGACAACCTGGGCAGCAAGGTCACCGCCGCCGGAACCGCGCCAAATGCCTTCGAGGCCACGGCGCCCTTCGACCTCAAGCAGGATGCCGGAGGTATCGTCGATATTGAATTTATGGTGCAATACGCGGCTCTGGCGTGGTCCGAGGAACACCCATCGCTGGTGCGCTACACCGATAACATCCGCATTCTGGACGGGTTGCAGGAAGTCGGGCTGATGTCGGCCGAAGATGCCACGCTGTTGCGCGAAGCCTACAAAGCCTATCGCTCCGCCGCTCACCGCCAGGCCTTGCAGAAAGATGCCGGGGTGATCGCAGGCGACCAGTTCGTGGAGGAGCGTCGGCAGGTGCTGCGGATCTGGCGGGAGCTGGGGCTGAGCTGAAGCTTAAAACGTGGGAGCGGGCTTGCTCGCGAAAGCGGAGTGTCAGTCAACTGGGATGTTGAATGTGCCGGCCTCTTCGCGAGCAAGCCTGCTCCCACAGTAGATTGCCGGTTTTTTCGCGACCTGAGCCACAGTGATTCTCGAGGCGGGGAGGCGTAGGCCTCCCCGTAGCGTTTTTGGAAACTACATGAATATTCTGATCGTTGGGCCCAGCTGGGTCGGTGACATGGTGATGGCGCAGACACTGTTCCAGTGCCTGAAACAGCGTCATCCGCAGTGCGAAATCGACGTCCTGGCCCCCGAGTGGAGCCGGCCGATCCTTGAGCGTATGCCCGAGGTACGCAAGGCCTTGAGCTTCCCGCTCGGCCACGGCGTGCTGGAGCTGGCGACCCGTCGGCGCATTGGCAAATCCCTGGCCGGTCAGTACGACCAGGCGATTGTGTTGCCCAATTCGTTGAAATCGGCACTGGTGCCGTTTTTCGCGGGCATCCCCAAGCGCACCGGCTGGCGTGGCGAGTTTCGCTACGGCCTGCTCAACGACGTGCGCACCCTGGACAAAGAGCGCTACCCGCTGATGATCGAGCGCTTCATGGCCTTGGCCTACGAGCCTGGGACCGAGTTGCCCAAGCCGTATCCACGACCGAGCCTGCAGATCGACCCGCTCACCCGCGAAGCGGCGCTGGCCAAGTTCGGCCTGAGCCTGGACCGACCGGTATTGGCCCTGTGTCCGGGGGCCGAGTTCGGTGAGTCCAAGCGCTGGCCGGCCGAGCATTACGCCCAGGTTGCCGAGGCGAAGATTCGCGAAGGCTGGCAGGTCTGGCTGTTCGGCTCGAAAAAAGATCATCCGGTGGGCGAGGACATCCGCTCACGGCTGATCCCGGGCCTTCGGGAAGAGTCGGTAAACCTCAGCGGCGACACGTCCCTGGCCGAGGCCATCGACCTGTTGTCCTGCGCCGATTCGGTGGTCTCCAACGACTCCGGCCTGATGCACGTGGCCGCGGCCCTGAATCGCCCATTGGTGGCGGTCTACGGTTCCACCTCGCCGGGCTTTACGCCACCGTTGGCCGACCAGGTCGAAGTCGTGCGGCTGGGTATCGAGTGCAGTCCGTGCTTCGACCGCACCTGTCGCTTCGGTCATTACAATTGCCTGCGCCAGCTCATGCCATCGTCGGTGAACGAGGCCCTGGAGCGTTTGCAGGGCACACCCGTGGAGGTTCGGTAACTTGCGGGTATTGCTGATCAAGACCTCTTCGCTGGGGGATGTGGTCCACACCCTGCCGGCGCTGACCGACGCGGCGCGGGCGATTCCCGGCATCAAGTTCGATTGGGTGGTGGAAGAAGGCTTTGCCGAAATCCCCACCTGGCACCCGGCCGTGGGCAAAGTCGTTCCGGTAGCGATCCGTCGCTGGCGCAAGAACCTCTGGCAAACCATCAAGAGTGGCGAATGGCGACGCTTCAAGCAGAGCGTGCGGGCCGAAAAGTACGACCTGGTCATCGACGCCCAAGGCCTGCTGAAAAGCGCCTGGCTGACTCGCTACGTCAAGGCTCCGGTGGCCGGTCTGGATAAAAATTCGGCGCGTGAACCCCTGGCGGCGCGCTTTTATTCCCGGCGCCTGGCGGTGGCCCGTGGTCAGCATGCGGTCGAGCGCGTACGGCAGCTGTTTGCCCTGGCGCTGGGGTATGACTTGCCGCAGACGCTGGGTAACTATGGCCTCAACGTCGATCGATTGGTGGAATTGCCACGCCCCTATCCCTACGTGGTGTTCCTGCACGGCACGACCTGGGAGTCCAAGCATTGGCCCGAACTTTACTGGCGCCAGCTCACCGAGCGCATGGGGCAGTTCGGCGTGGTGGTAAAACTGCCGTGGGGCAACCCCGCCGAAAAGGCCCGGGCCGAACGCATCGCCAACGGGTTGCGCAACGCCCTGGTGCTGCCGAAGCTGAACCTCGGCGGCATGGGCAAGGTGCTTGCCGGTGCCCAGGCCTGTGTGGCCGTGGACACCGGTCTCGGTCATCTGGCTGCGGCCCTGGACGTACCGACCATTTCGTTGCTTGGCCCGACCAATCCGGTGCTGACCGGCGCCTACGGCAAGGGCCAGATCCATCTCGCCAGCGATTTCCCCTGTGCGCCTTGCATGCAAAAGCAGTGCACTTACCCACCCACCGCCGAAGATGCCCGGCGGTTTGACCTGAAACGCGAGCAGCCCCTGTGCTTCACGCGTCTGAACCCCGAGCGTGTTGCCAGCCACCTGAGCACGTTATTGGCTGAGGAGTCGCGCTGATGCAATTGGCTTTTGTCCTTTATAAGTACTTCCCCTTCGGTGGCCTGCAGCGTGACTTCATGCGCATCGCCCTGGAGTGCCAGCGACGCGGTCACCAGATCCGCGTCTACACGCTGATTTGGGAAGGTGACGTGCCGCCCGGCTTCGAGGTGCTGGTCGCGCCGGTCAAGGCGCTGTTCAACCATCGTCGTAACGAGAAGCTCAGTGCGTGGATGGAGGCCGACCTGGCCAAGCGCCCGGTGGACCGTTTGATCGGCTTCAACAAAATGCCCGGCCTGGACGTGTACTACGCTGCCGACGGCTGCTTCGAAGACAAAGCGCAGAACCTGCGCAATTCGCTGTACCGGCGCTGGGGCCGCTACCGGCATTTCGCCGAGTACGAGCGGGCGGTGTTCGCCAAGGATGCCAAGACCGACGTGCTGATGATTTCCGAAGTCCAGCAGCCACTGTTCATCAAGCACTACGGCACACCGCTTGAGCGCTTTCACCTGCTGCCGCCGGGCATCGCCCAGGACCGGCGTCGGCCCGCCGACGCCGACGAGATCCGCGCGGCGTTCCGGGCCGAATTCGAACTGGCCGATGACGACCTGCTGCTGGTGCAGATCGGTTCCGGGTTCAAGACCAAGGGCGTGGATCGCAGCCTCAAGGCCCTGGCCGCGCTGCCCGCCGAATTGAGAAAACGCACCCGGTTGTTTGTAATCGGCCAGGACGACCCCAAGGTATTCCAACTGCAGAGCGCCGCACTGGGGCTCGGTGATAATGTGCGGTTCCTCAAGGGGCGCAGCGACATCCCGCGTTTCCTGCTGGGTGCCGACCTGTTGATCCATCCGGCGTACAACGAGAACACCGGCACCGTACTGCTCGAAGCGCTGGTGGCCGGATTGCCGGTGCTGGTCAGCGCGGTGTGTGGGTACGCCCATTACATCGCCGAGGCCGACAGTGGCCTGGTGCTGGACGAGCCGTTCGAACAAGCCCAGCTCACCGAGTATCTGGGCCGCATGTTGAACGATGCCGATGCCCGGACGGCCTGGAGCCGCAACGGTCTGGCCTTCGCCGAGACGGCCGACCTCTACAGCATGCCGCAGCACGCGGCCGATGTGATTTTGGCGGAGCACGCACAATGAAGTTGATGCTGGCCGAACCGTTCAAGAGCCTTTGGGCCGGGCGCGATGCGTTCACCGAAGTCGAAGCGCTCAAGGGCGAGGTCTATCGTGAACTGGAAGCCCGGCGCACCTTGCGCACGGAGGTGGACGGTCGCGGCTTTTTCGTGAAGATCCACCGTGGCATCGGTTGGGGCGAGATCTTCAAGAACTTGTTCACCGCCAAGCTGCCGGTCCTCGGGGCAGGGCAGGAGTGGAAGGCTATCCAGCGTTTGCAGGAGGCTGGCGTGCCGACCATGACCGCTGTCGCCTACGGCGAGAAGGGCAGCAATCCGGCGGACCAGCACTCGTTCATCGTCACCGAAGAGCTGGCGCCGACCGTCAGCCTCGAAGACTTCAGCATCGACTGGGTCAAGCAGCCGCCGCCACCGGCACTCAAGCATGCCCTGATCGCCGAAGTGGCGCGCATGACCGGCATGATGCACCGCGCCGGGGTCAACCATCGCGACTGCTATATCTGCCACTTCCTGCTGCACACCGACAAGCCGGTGACGCCTGCCGACTTCAAGCTTTCGGTGATCGACCTGCACCGTGCCCAGACCCGTCCAGCCATTACCGCTCGCTGGCGCAACAAGGACCTGGCGGCGCTGTATTTCTCGGCGCTGGACATTGGCCTGACCCGGCGCGACAAATTGCGTTTTCTCAAGGGCTATTTCCAGCAGCCGTTGCGCCGGATCCTCGCTGAAGAGGCGTCGCTGCTGGCCTGGCTCGAAGGCAAGGCCAACAAGCTGTATGCCCGCAAGCAGCGATACGGGGACGCGCTCTGATGTCAGGTTGGACACTGGAGCCGGCCTACGCCGACCTGGCGCAGGATTTCGGCAGCCTCGAGGCGGTCTTCGCGTTGCAAGGGGAGCGTTTGACCCGTGATCCGTTGTCAGAGGTGATCCGGGTGCAGCGCAACGGTGTGAATTACTACGTCAAGCGCTACGTCGGGGCGGGCAAGGGCTTGCGCCGTTACCTGGGCAGGCCGCGGGTCAAGTCCGAATGGCAGAACCTCAAGCGCTTCGCCAAGTGGGGCATCCCTACCGCCGAAATCGTCGCCTGGGGCCTGGAGCGAAACGGCGCGGCCTATGCCCGTGGCGCGATGATCACCCGCGAACTGCCGCATACAGAAGACCTCTCGGCGCTGGCCGAGCGTTGCGATCCGAGGCTGGCCGACCGCGCCTGGGTTGAAGGCGTGAGCCGGCAACTGGCCGGTTACACACGGACCATGCACGAGCAGCGCTTCACCCATAATGATCTGAAATGGCGCAACCTGCTGGTCGATGACCAGGCGAAGCTGTTCCTGATCGACTGCCCGAACGGCGACTTCTGGCGCGGCTTCTGGCTCAAGTACCGCATCACCAAGGATTTGGCGTGCCTGGACAAAGTGGCCAAGTATCACTTGTCGGCCACGCAGCGCCTGCGGTTCTACCTGCAATACCGCCAGCGCGACCGGCTCAATGCGTGCGACAAGAAACGCATCCGTCACGTGGTGAGATTTTTCGAGGGGCGTGAATGACTGATTTTCTGGCCGCTGAAGACCGGGCGTTGTTGCAACGTCATGGCCTGGACAGCTTCGAGGCCTTGTGGGCGCGGCAACTGGACGCGGTGGACGTTCCCAACACCTTGGGTGACGGCTGGAGCAGTGTGTTCCGGCTGGACCTGGAGGGGCAGGGCTATTACCTCAAGCGCCAGAGCAATTACCTGACCCGGACCTTGTCCCACCCGTTTGGCGAGCCGAGTTTTTCCCGGGAGTTTCGCAACATCAGCCGATATCGCCAGTTGGGGATTCCGGCCCTGCAAGCGGTGTTCTATGGTCAGCGCAAGGTGAATGGCGAGGTGCGAGCGGTCTTGCTGACCCGAGCCCTGGACGGCTGGGATGACCTGGATTCACTGCTGCGGCGCTGGTCGACCCTGACGGCGGCGCAACGCACCACCATTTTGAAAGCCTGCGGCCAGTTGGCGCGGCGTCTGCACGGCATGCATCAGGTGCACGGTTGTTTCTATCCAAAACACATCTTTCTGCAAGCCAGCGATAGCGGTTACCAGGCGCAATTGATTGATCTGGAAAAGACCCGGCCACTGCTGTTCGGCCTGCGAGATCGGATCAAGGACCTGGAGCCGTTGCTGCGTCGCGCCTCGATCTGGAGTCACGACGAGGTGCGCCAATTGCTGTCTGTTTATCTGGACCAGCCGCTCGACGGAGCGCTGGTCGATAACTGGATGACCCGCCTGACCATCCGGCGCAGCCACAAGGAAGCCCGTTGATGCACTTGTCCGAACTGAAGAACGCCGGCCGCAGTCCCAGCCTGCCCCTGAGCCTGGAGCTGGCCGATGCCGCCGGTCCGGCGAAGTTGCAGCTGCTTTCGCTGTTGCGGGTGTTGCCGGGGCAGCGTTACGTTGGCGCGGGCGTCTGGCGCGGCCGGCCGGTGCTGGCCAAGTTGTTGGTGGGCAGCAAGGCCGCCCGGCATTTTCAACGGGAACTGCAAGGCGTGCGCCTGCTGGCGGAGCAAGGGTTGACGACGCCGCTGTTGCTCGCCGATGGCCTGAAAGAGGGTGAAGGCGGCTGGTTGTTGTTCCAATTGCTCGAAGGCGCCGAGAGCCTGGGGGATGCCTGGAAACAGGTCGAGCACCTGCCATTGCTGGCTGACGAGCAAACGGCGGTATTGGCCGAAGCCCTGGGCGCTATCGCGCAATTGCACAGCAAAGGCCTATGGCAGGAAGACTTGCACCTGGACAATCTGCTGCGGCACGACGGCAAGCTCTACTTGATCGACGGCGCCGGCATCCGTGCTGAAACCCCAGGTCAACCGCTGTCGCGGCAGAAAGTCCTGGAGAACCTGGGAGTGTTTTTCGCTCAGCTTCCCAAAGCCCTCCAGCCGTTCAATGAAGAGCTGTTGGTGCATTACCTGCTAGGCAACGCCGAACACGCGCTGCCCATGGAAGCGCTGCAAAAACAGATCGACAAGGTGCAAGCCTGGCGCCTGAAGGATTTCCTCGCGAAAGTCGGGCGCGAGTGCAGCCTGTTCAGCGTGCAACGCGGGGCGTTTGGCCTGCGGGCGATCCGCCGTGATGAAGAAGCGGCCATGACACCGGTGCTAGAGCAGGCCGATGCATTGCTCGACCAGGGACACCTATTCAAGACCGGCGGCGCGGCCAGTGTCGGCAAAGTCGAGGTGAACGGTCGCACCTTGGTGATCAAGCGCTACAACATCAAGAACTTCGCCCATTGGCTCAAGCGCTTCTGGCGCCCGAGTCGCGCCTGGCATTCCTGGCGCGAAGGCCATCGCCTGGCCTTTCTCGGCATCGCCACGCCCAAGCCCCTGGCTCTGCTGGAAAAGCGTTTCCTGTGGCTGCGTCGCGGTGCTTACCTGGTCACCGAACACCTGACAGGGCCGGACATCATCGAATGCTTCGGCCCTTATGTGCAAAACGGTGACGCCCCCGAGACGGAATTGCTGGCGCTGGATCGCTTGTTCGCGGACCTCATCCGCGAACGCATCAGTCACGGCGACTTCAAGGGCCACAACCTGTTCTGGCAGCAAGACCGCTGGGCGTTGATCGACCTCGACTCGATGTGCCAACACCGCACCCACGCCAGCTTCGCCCAGGCCTACGCCCGTGATCGCGCGCGGTTCATGCGTAATTGGCCGCAGGACAGTGCGTTGTATCGGATGATTGATGGGCGGTTGCCGAAGGACGTCGATACCGCGCCATCTGTCTTGTAACCGGTCACCGTGGCGAGGGAGCTTGCTCCCGCTGGGCTGCGCAGCAGCCCCAAAACCATTCAGCGCGGTGTGCCAGGAAAAAATAGACGGTAGGTCTTGCGGCTGCTGCGCAGCCGAGCGGGAGCAAGCTCCCTCGCCACGGACCGCGTACACCTTCAGGCCGAGAAAGGGGCGGATTCGGGTTTGAAATGGACTGCCGCTATCGGCTATCGCGAGCAAGCTCGCTCCCACAGGTTTTTGTATCGTCTGCAAACATTGTGAGCATCCGCAAACCATGCGGGAGCGAGCTTGCTCGCGATAGCGGTGGTTCAGCTACAGGGATGCTGACCGCACTACGGGGAGGAAGGTTTGGGGGGAGGGGTATTTGCGCTCCAGAAAGCGAAAAGCCCCGATGAAACTCACCGAGGCTTAGACGCCGACCGGGATCTCCCAGTCCATTTGCGTGAAGCCTATGTTGGTGGCCATGGACTGTCAATGAACGCCCGAGCGGCAAAACCCACAAGCTCCCCACTCACCGCTAGAGGCTTAATGCCGCTTTTAAGCTATAATCCCGCCCTTTAGCTGCCCCGTGCCCTGGGCTCGCGGCACATCAATTGTTCGCGGCGCTTGTCGCCCGTATGCAGACATTAAGAGGCTAGACCCCTGTGGCATTGACGATTCTTGGCCTGTCCGGCGCCCTTAGCCATGATCCTTCCGCTGCGTTGTACATTGACGGCAAGCTGATCGCAGCGGCCGAGGAAGAGCGCTTCGTACGCGATAAACATGCAAAGAACCGCATGCCCTACGAGTCGGCGAAGTTCTGCCTGGAGCAGGCCGGTATCAAGCCTTCCGACGTCGATGTAGTGGCGATCCCGTTCGCCCCGATCAGCCTGTTCGGCGAGGCGCGCTGGCACTACGCCAAGCGCTACTGGTACGCCCCGGACCGGGCCCTCGACGCGATCCTGATGGGCAACCGTCGCTACAAGCGCTATCGCCGCAAGATCGTCTGGTGCCTGGAGCAACTGGGCTTCGATCCGAAGAAAATCAAGATCGAGCCGGTCGAGCATCACCTGGCTCACGCCTCCAGTGCCTACCACTGTTCGGGCTTCCAGGAGAAAACCGCGATCCTGGGCATCGACGGCAAGGGCGAATACGCCACGACCTTCTTTGGCTACGGCGAAAACGGCAAGATCCACAAGATCAAGGAATTCTTCGACCCGGACTCCCTGGGCGGCCTGTACGGCGCGATCACCGAGTTCCTCGGCTTTGAAATGCTCGACGGCGAGTTCAAGGTCATGGGCATGGCGCCCTATGGCGATGCCAGCAAGTACGATTTCTCGCGTCTGGCCTCGTTCGAAAACGGCGAACTGGTGATCAACACCGACTACGCCAACGTGATCGGCCTGCGTCGCTATAAAGAGAAGGGCAAGGGTTTTTACTTCTCGCCGAAGCTGATCGAATGGCTCGGCCCGAAACGCGAAGGCGACATCGCCGACGAGCCGTACATTCACTACGCGGCGAGCATGCAAGCGCTGTTCGAGAAGCTCGCGCTCCAGATGATCGACCACTACCTGGGCGACGTGCTCAAGGAAACCGGCAAGCTGGCCTTCGCGGGTGGCTGCGCGTTGAACGTCAAGTTGAACCAGAAAATCATCGCCCGTGACGACGTCAAGGAGCTGTTCGTGCAACCGGCTTCCGGCGACGCCGGTACTGCTGTGGGTGCTGCGGCTTATGTGTCCCACGCCCGTGGCGTACCCGTAGAGAAGATGGAACACGTCTACCTCGGCCCGGCCTACAGCAACGAAGATGTGATCGCTGCATGCGCCCGTCATCCGAGCAAGCCTGCGTGGCGCAAGATCGACAACACCCCCGAGCGCATCGCCAGGATCATGGTCGACGGCAACCCGGTGGCCTGGTTCCAGGGGCGCATGGAGTTTGGCCCGCGGGCCTTGGGCGGTCGTTCGATCATCGGTTGCCCAAGTGCCAGCGGCGTGGCCGATCGCATCAACGAACAGATCAAGTTCCGCGAGCGCTGGAGGCCTTTCTGCCCGTCGATGCTCGACACCGTTGCGCCGCAGATGATCAAGGTCGACCACCCGGCGCCGTTCATGACGTTCACCTTCGAAGTGGCCGAAGAATGGAAAACCCGCGTGCCGGAAGTCGTCCATGAAGACGGCACGTCTCGGGCCCAGGTGCTCAAGCGCGAATACAACCCGCGCTACTACGACATGATGAAGGCCCTGGAAGTCCTGACCGGCAACGGCGTGTCGCTGAACACTTCGCTCAACCGTCGTGGCGAACCGATGATCTGCTCGCCCACCGACGCGCTGAACATGTTCTTCGGTTCCGACCTGCAGTACCTGATCATGGAAGACATCCTGGTGGTCAAAGATGGCGTGGACGCTTATGACTGAGACGTTGATCAGCGTTGTCATCCCTGCTTATAACTACGCCAAGACATTGCCGCGTGCGGTGAACTCTGTTGTGGCGCAGCTGGGAGATGCTCCAGCTGAACTGCTGGTGATCGATGACGGTTCAACTGACGCGACGCCACAAGTGCTGGAACAGCTCCAGGCTGAACATGCGAATTGCTTTCGAGTTCTGCGTAAACCCAATGGTGGTCTATCTTCGGTTCGTAATCGCGGGATCGAGGAGGCACGAGGGCCATACATAATCTTCCTGGATGCCGATGATGAGATGGCTCCAGGCGCGCTGGCTGCGGTGGCCCAACATATCGCCAGTCATCCCGAGAGCCGTTTTATCATTGGTGGGCACTGGTCGGTGTTTGCCGATGGCCGTCGGGTCCAGCATCGCGTAAAACCCTTGCCTGCCACACCGCGCGAACGTGTGCGTGGCTACTTGCTGGACAAGACGGTGACGCTGTCCAACGGTGCCTGCGTGATGCATCGCGATGTGTTTGCGCCGGGCAATTACCCCGAGCACTTGCGTAACGTCGAAGATATCCCGGTGTTTGCCCAGGTGTTGGCGCGTTTCCCGTGCAGCGTTCTCGATCAGCCGCTGGCGTTGATCTATAAGCATGATGACAGTATGCGGCACGACCTCAAGCAAAGCCTGGCGGCGGGCATTGGGATGGTTGACGAGGTGTTTTCCCCTGCGCGCTTACCTGAACTGCAGGACTTGCGCCAGGCTTTCATGGCTCAGCGCTGCCTGTCGTTGTTCCGTGATTGCTACACCGCTGGCGACTATGTCAACGCCAGGGCTTTTTATGTTCAAGCTGTGCGCACCGATATTCGTTCTCTCACGCGTTGGCCCTATACCCGCAAGGCCATTCGGTTGTTGTTCAAATGAGTGCGCCGTTGTCCGGCGAAGGAGTGCTCCAGGTTGATGGATGCTGGGCGCAAAAGGCACGGGAGCTGGATCGTTATCGTTGGAAGTTGCTACGCGAGCGTCATGGTCGCTTTGGCAGCCTGCTGCGCCTGGTTCGTGATGTGCTCGTCGATGTTGCTGTCGGGATACGCGCCAAAGCGTGCTTGAGTGGTTCGGTCGACCCCATGCACTGTGAGGTGCTGTTGCTGCATTCGGCCCCCAAGTCCATGGCATTGCAGCGCAAGAATATTTTGATCGAGGCCCTGCGCGAGCGCGGACACCATCTGAAGGAAGCCGCTTTACGCTCGCCGTCAGATGCTTGCGCGCAGCGAATGCTTGTGGCACCTGCGCAGTCTGTACCGCTGCGATATCTGGTATACGCGGCCCATGCCCAGTGGTTAGTGATGACCTATCAGCCCAAGGTGTTGATCAACGAGCGCAACGGAAGTCTCCATGCGCCATTTCTGCGCCTGGCATTGGCTGAGCGTGGCGCTCGACTGCTGCATCTGGCCCACGCCGCGACGCTGGAGTCTTCTCGGCGGCTGGCGATGAACGACTTTGATTTCTACGGCGTCTTTGGGCGCAGTTCGCTCGTTGCCTTGCAAGAGCGAACCTTGCGGTTTGGGGAGTCGACAGTCGTGCTGGTCGGGTCCTACCTGGTCGATGAAACCTATGATCTGCCTGTCGCCGACCCGGCGCTCCGAACGGTGTTGGTTTTGGGGGTTGGTCCTGATCGGGAGAAAGACTCGGGCTACCAGAACACCTATCAGCTATTGTGCGATTGGGCCGAACGCAATCCGCACTATCGCGTACTGTTCAAGCGTCACCCGCGTAGCAAGGCGCAATTCTGGAGCGCTGCTGCCGAGCGATTGGCCAACGTAGAACTGCTGGATATCACGTGCTCGCTGGCCCAGGCGCTGGCCCAGGCCAGCGTTGTGATCAATATCATGTCCAATGCCGGTATCGAGGCAGGGTTGGCGGGCCGGCCGGTGATCCATGTGAACGCGGGCAGTGATCAGGACATTTTTTCCCATTCGCTTTTTTTTGGACCTCAAGTTCGTGATGAACCTGAATTGTCCCGTCAGTTGCAGGCGCTTGAGTGCGACTACCAGGGGCATGTGGCCCGAGCCCGCCATTTCGCCGATTATCACTTGGTGTACGGTTCTCAGGGATTGGCGAAAACCGTTCAACTAGTCGATAACCTGTTGCACGACGTAGAGCCTGTGCGGGACTTCGAGACCTTCAGGCTGCCTGCAGTCGGTTGACCTCGGGGGTAGATGGCTTAAGCGTTGAGCGCCAGCCTCACTTCCAGTTCATTGCACAGGTGTTGGTGGGTCATGTAGTGCTCCAGGAACTGGTTGTCCTTGAGTAGCCAATCGCGCTCCTGCCGATAGCGCAACATATGCTTGAAATTGCGCAGGCGCAGGCCTTTGCGAAGCGGCTTGCGGTAGGTGCGCAGATCAGCAATGTCGATCAGTCCCAACGTGTTTTGCGGCGTCAATACGACGTTGCCCAGGTGCGCGGAGCGAAAGTAGATGCCGTTCTGATGCAACCGTGCAACGAACTCTCCCAATCGCGCCTGAAGATCCTCATTAGTATCCACGTTCAGCAGTTGACGCAGGGTGTAGCCAGGCAGTGGAGTGTAATGGACGGCATCGCACTTGATGCTGGGGATGCGATAAACCTGGAGAATTTCCGGGCACTCGATGCCGCGTTCGCGCAGCGTTCGGCAGTTATCGGCGAAGCGCTTGGCGTAAGGAGCCCAGAGCGCGGAGGTCAGCAGGCGTTTGCGACGAAACAGCTTGAGTATCGAGCCATCAGTCAGGCGCAGGACTTTATCCCCTTTACCATCGGCTTCGAGAACCTCGGCACCTTCGCGCAGGCTGAGATAACGTGCATGGTCGAGCGTTTGCATCAGTGCTCCAAAAACTGGCCCGATGGATGAGCCGCAGGCTATGTTACCGCAGTGTGCATGCTGCAAAAACAGCTGTGGTATAGTCGCGCCACATTTCAAAGGATCCCGGCGCTGTCCATGGGGTCGCCTGGACTCTGTCACAGAGTGTTGGTTCTGATCCATGTTGCTATTCGCCATGCGTCGGCTGGCGTGTAGGTGCTGCCTATCTTCTGGACACTCCATGACGACAATGCTGTTCATTTCCTTGGCCGCTCATCAAGGCCTTTATTTCAATCGGTTGCTCAACGAAACAGAACTACAAGGCAAAGTAGTTACCCCTTCACAGATGCCTTGGTTCGGGGCGCTCCAGATATCCAGGATCCTTTCTCGCATCGACTGGGAGAGCTTGATCGAAGAGAAATGCGAGGAGCGTCGCGTCAAGAACAAGAGCAATGGTCGGCTTTACCGCCTATTGCTACGTCTTGAACTTTTTGGGATGGCACTGCGGGCCCAGGCTTTGCTCAATCGTGAGCGTCCTGATGCATTGGTATTCTGGAATGGTTCCCATCGCTATTGCCGATTGCTGACGGCGCTGGCCCCGTCGAGTTGCAAGACGTTCTTTTTCGAGAATGGCCTGTTGCCCGATACCACGACGGTGGACCCCAAGGGCGTGAATTACCTGAATGCGGTTCCGCGTGAGGCCGATTTTTACCTCAACTATCCTTACCTCGTGCCTGAAAACCAGGCCGCACCAGTGCTGATCCCCCGTCCGCCTCGTACCACTGGCCCGGCACCCATTGCGCTGCCGCAGCAGTTCGTCTTTGTTCCGTTTCAAGATGACCGAGATAGCCAGGTTCGGCTGTTTTCTCCCTGGATCAGCAACATGCGCGAGATGTTTGCCTTGGGCGAACGACTGGCTAAAGAGACGGGGCTGACAGTGGTGTTCAAGGAGCATCCGTCCAGTCGAGAGACGTATCCAGAACTGCATGAGCGTACCGGTGATCGTGTGCTGTTCGCCAACGGCAACTCTACCCAGCAATTGATTGAGTCCAGTCTTTTTGTGATGACGATCAATTCGACGGTTGGCCTGGAAAGCCTGCTCCTGGGCAGGCCCGTGCTTACCTTGGGCCAAGCGTTTTTCAACATAGAGGGGCTGGTGATGCATGCCGACACCGCTGAACAGGCGGTGGAATTGGCGCGTGCATTCCCGCGATGGCCGCTTGACGAGCAATTAAGACGTAACTTCCTGCACTACCTTAGCGAGCACTATTGCATTAAGGGGGGCTGGAAGAACGCAGATAAAGCTCAGTTGCAACGAGTTGCCGATCGAATGCTGGGGAAAAGTTAAGTGCTGTCAGAAATGAAAAGGTTTATTAGCAAGGATGTCCTGGCGGTGTGGGCATCCATCGGGCTCCTCATTTTGTTATGTGGCCCGTGGGTACTGCCGAGCAACAAACTTTATCACCAGATGTTGATTGTGCTGCTCTGGCTGCCCGCCTTGCTGGCGCTGGTTCATCGGGATTTTCGCCTGTTACTCAAACAGCCGGAGTGCATTTTTTTCCTCTTGTTCGTTGCCTGGACGTTCCTGGTATTGGCGGTCGAGGGGGGCGATAACGTGTTCGGCAAGGTCAAGGTGACATTCTATGTAGCCTTGACCCTGACAGGCGTGTTGCTGGCGGCACAGAACCGCCAATGGCGGCTAGAGTCCATGTTGTTGTACGCATCGATTATCGGTGGTGTTTTTGCGGCCGCTTCTTGGGTGTATTTTTATGGTCTATCCGCGCGGTCTTTGCACTCCCGGGTGATCGCCATCGGCTTATGGAACACCGCGATCATGGCGGCGCACGCGGTGGGCGCCTTGGCAATCATGGGCGCGTTCACACTGCGAACCAGGCGCTTCCCTCCTGTTGTGATGGCGTTGCTGCTGATCCCAGCGATCGGATATGCGCTGTTTCTGGGCTTCAGCCAAACGCGTGGTGTTTGGATCGGCTTGGTCGTCTGTTTTTTCGTTATGGCCGTAGCGCGACCGTCACGCCTGGGAAGCGGCCTGATCCTTCTGGGGGCGTTGGGAGTGGCGTGCATTGCTCTATTCAAACCCGAGATTCTATTGCAGCGTGGCGTCTCTTACCGTCCCGAGCTATGGCGAGGTGGTATTCAGTTGATTCTGGACCACTGGGTAACGGGGTTGGGATTCAATGAGTACCTGATTCCGGTCCCTGAAATAGCGAGGTCCTTCAAGCATCCCCATAACCTCTTTCTGGATACCGGAGTGCGTCTCGGGGTGCCTGGCCTGCTGTTGTTCGGCTGGCTGTGGCTGGCGGCTGGCTGGCGCGGCTGGATTTCGCGAGCCCAGCCGCTGGGTCAAGTGTTGCTGGCACTCTGGGTTTTTTCCGGAGCGTCGTTGCTGACCGATGGCATCGGTCTCTGGCTCAAACCGAACGCCGATTGGTTGATCACTTGGCTGCCGATTGCTTTGAGTATTGTGTTGGCCGCTCGGGGGAGCGCTGAAACCGAACGCTCCACCCAGAGCGTTTCTGTTTCCTGATGCTTATGACGCGAAAGCGAATTGCTATCGCTGTGCTGCCCAGTCGTTCAGTCCTGACTGCGCCGGTGTTGTAATTCGTTCGCTGTTACAATCTACATCTTGTCTCTTTTTTCAAACGTCCGAGGCGCACCGAATGGCCAATTCCGACCAGCAGTCGAGCATGACGATTTACCTGCGGTTGCTGAAATACGTGCTCCCGTACTGGGGTGCTTTCGCCATCAGTATTATCGGTTTCGTGCTGTTCGCATCCAGCCAGCCGATGCTGGCAGACATGCTCAAGCATTTCCTCGACGCGTTGCAGAAGCCCAATGACACTCAGTTCATGGGCGTTTCGCTGGTACTCGGCGTGCCGTTGCTGATCGTGCTCATTGCCGTCTACCAAGGCATAGGCTCATTCCTGGGCAATTACTACCTGGCCAAGGTTGCCCGTGGCGTTGTCCACGACCTGCGTTGCGCCCTCTTCGACAACCTCCTGACCCTGCCCAACCGTTACTTTGACAACCATAACTCCGGCCATCTGATATCCCGTATTACCTATAACGTGACCATGGTCACCGGTGCCGCCACCGATGCGATCAAGGTGGTGATCCGTGAGGGCCTGACGGTGGTGTTCCTGTTCGGTTATTTGCTGTACAGCAACTGGAAGATGACGCTGGTATTGCTGGCGATTCTGCCGGTTATTGCCATTCTGGTGAGTAGCGCGAGCAAGAAATTTCGTAAACAGAGCAAGAAAATCCAGGTGGCGATGGGCGATGTGACCCACGTGGCCTCGGAGACGATCCAGGGCTACCGTGTGGTTCGCAGCTTTGGCGGTGAAAGTTACGAAATCGAACGGTTTCACAAGGCCAGTGCCGATAACATGAACCGCAGCCTGGGTATGACCCGGACCCAGTCGATCTATACGCCGATGTTGCAGTTGGTGATCTACATCGGCATGGCCGTGTTGATGTACCTGGTGCTTTACCTTCGCGGCGACGCTTCTGCCGGCGAATTGGTTGCTTATATCACCGCCGCCGGTTTGTTACCCAAGCCCATCCGTCAGTTGTCGGAAGTCAGCGCCACCATCCAGAAAGGGTTGGCCGCAGCAGATAGCATTTTCGAGCAGCTCGACGAGGAACCGGAAGTCGATACGGGGACCAAGGAGATGGCTCGTGTCAACGGGCGTCTGGAAGTGCGTAACCTGAGCTTTCAGTATCCGGGTACCGAGAAGATCGTGCTCGATGACATTTCCTTTACGGCCGAAGAAGGTCAGATGATTGCTCTGGTGGGGCGTTCGGGCAGCGGAAAGTCGACCTTGGCCAACCTGATCCCGCGTTTCTATCACCATGACCAGGGCCAGATCCTGCTCGATGGTGTGGACGTCGAGCAATACAAGCTTACCAACCTGCGGCGCCACATTGCCCTCGTGACCCAGCAGGTCACTCTGTTCAACGACAGCGTCACTAATAACATCGCTTATGGTGACCTTGCCGATGCGCCGTTCGAATCTGTGCGCAAGGCGGCCGAAGATGCCTACGCCGCCGAGTTCATCGAACAGATGCCTCAGGGGTACGACACGCTGGTGGGCGAAAACGGCGTCCTGCTTTCCGGAGGGCAGCGTCAGCGTCTGGCGATAGCCCGTGCGCTGCTCAAGAACGCACCGTTGTTGATTCTGGATGAGGCGACCTCGGCCCTTGATACCGAGTCCGAGCGCCACATCCAGGCAGCTTTGGATCAAGTGATAAAAGGGCGCACCACGCTGGTGATTGCTCACCGCTTGTCGACTATCGAGAAGGCCGACTTGATCCTGTTGATGGACAAGGGGCGCATCGTCGAGCGCGGTACTCATGCCGAGTTGCTGGCACTCAATGGCTTCTATGCCCGGTTGCACGAGAAAGATTTCGTCGAAGGTGCCGAAGAGGCAGCGAAGGAGTCCTTCGTTTGATTTTGAGTTACTGGCGGTCTTGGCGAGAAAGTGGTTGGACCCCCATTGATGCTGTGGCTTACGCCCAGGCCTGGCAACAGTTTGGCGGCAGTGTGGCAACTCATCCCAATGTGGTCGAGCGCCTGGCCGGGCTTGTAGGTATTCCGGTGCGTTACCTGGGGTGGTTCGTTGACGGGCAATTGTGTGCTGCGATCCCGACCTGGGGACGTCATGTGGCCTTATCCAAGGATGTGCTCAAGCGTGAAGGCAAGCGTGGCATGCTCGATCTTGGCAATGCCGAGGTCATCCTGCCGGTTGCCGAAGACGCTCGGATTCGTGTACGACATCGCATGCGCTATGTGTCCGAGCTCAATGCCCGGAACATGACCGGCCTTGTTGAGCAGCCTGAAGGTTTGGCGCTGGCCCGTGAACCCGAGGAATACAGTAAGAAGTTTCGTTACAACCAACGTCGCGAGCAGCGTTTGTTGGAGGATGCGGGTGGCAGTATCCGGCCTATGCTGGAGCTGAGCGCCAGCGAACAGGCGGCCATCTATGCAGACCTGTTCCAACGCCGCTGGAACTTCGAAGCCCCGGGCAAAAAACATCTGGCTGACGTGTTCGGCCTGATGCGAGAGTTCATGACCGGGTCCTTGATTTACCTGAACGACGAGCCGGTGGCTATTCAGATCCTGTACCGGGTCGAGGCACCCAAGTGGACCAGCCTTGAATACATCAACGGCGGCGTCGACCCGCAGAGTCGCGAGTTCAGTCCTGGCAGCGTGCTCAGTTTCGTCAATACCCAAACCGCTTGGGAGCAGGCCCGCGCCCTGGGCAAGCCGCTGCGTTATTCGTTCGGCCGTGCCGATCGCGAATACAAGGATCGCTGGTGTCACCGGGTTCCGGTCTATCAGGTTTGAGCGAGGGTAAACAGCCATGAGCGGACGCAAACAGCAATTGCTCAAACGCCATCGTCAACGCAAACGCCTGATACTGATTGGCATGTTGCTGGTGGCGTCGGCACTGGGTTTTTTTGTGTCGTGGTGGGCGTCGCCGCTTTTCCTGCTGTTGGGCTGGGTCGCCCACGAGGCCTGGTTTTGCGATCATCTGTTCTATGCTCCGGACGACGACTATCGTTATGACTTCCCTGCAGGCACGCTGCAGTTTTCTGCCATTTTGAACGATGGCCTCTTGCAGGTGGCGGGCGCGTTCAGCGCGGGGCAGACCCTGATTCTGCAAGTGCGGGTCAAAAGCCATTGGTTGGGGCGTTTTTTCGATCCTCAGGTATGGATCGGTGACGATCGCCAGGATCTGGAGCGTGGTGCCGCGGGGGAACGTTTCCTCAATCTGTCCGGACAGGATTCGCTACTGGCAAGCGGCGCCCTGAGAGTGCACGGCCGTTTTTGCAGCCTGGCGTCACAGGCGACCCTTCATGTCCTGAGCAACCCGGACTTTGGCCAGCAACGTTTGCTTATCATTGCTCCTCATGCCGATGATGCCGAACTCGCGGCTTTTGGTCTCTATAGTCGGGCGAGCGATGTGGCCATTGTCACGCTCACCCAGGGTGAAATCGAAGCCGATAACTATCGCGATATGGGCCTGGACATGGCTCAAGCCGCTCGTCTGAAGGGCCGCCTGCGTAGCTGGGACAGCCTGGCGGTACCGCTGTGGGGCGGGGTGGGGCAGCAGCAGTGTGTGCAATTGGGCTACTACTGCCTTCAGTTAGGGGCAATGGCGCAACAACCGGAGCGAAGCTTCGGCTCTCTGGAGTCGGGCGATAGTGATACTCGGGACGTGCGCCGGTTCAACGCCCTGAGTCTGCCCGGTGACGTTGACGGCCAGCCCAGTTGGCGCAACCTGGTGGCCGATCTGGTAGGACTGCTTGAGCATCACCGACCGGACGCGGTAGTGACACCTCATCCCGAACTGGATCCTCACAGCGACCATGTTGCCGCTACTCGCGCCTTGATGGAGGCAATTGAACTCAGTACCTGGCGCCCACGTACCCTGCTGCTGTATGCCAACCACCTGCACGATAACGACCGTTGGCCAATGGGTCCGGCAGGCTATGGTATCGCCTTGCCGCCAGCCATCGAGCCGTTGCCGGCCGATGGCCTATGGAGTCCGCTGCTGGATGCACCAACCCGTATGGACAAGGCGATGGCCTTAGGCATGCAGCACGATTTGCAGGGTCGTCCACCCTTCAAAAGACAGCTGCGGCGAATGATCCAGCGGTTGTTGGCCGGGCGTCGCTGGCCTCGTACCGGGGAGGATGAGTTTTTCCGCAAGGCGGTTCGTCGACATGAGCTTTTCTGGACGCGCCCACTGGATGTGTCGCCAAAGGATGATTAGCGAACCGTCGACATGCGGTGTTCAGCCTATGCTTTGCTCTGGGCAATAAGTCGGTATGCGCGCGATGCAGCGCGGAGGCCGGTAAACCCCCAGGATTTCGATTTCAGGGAGAGACTCGGTTATGGACAGGACGACAAAGATATCGACATCACGGCCGGCTATCGGGCCTTCTGCGTTGACAGTCTCAGCGCAGGCCCGGGCGGCGATCAAATCCCAGCGACCGCGATGTATTTGGCTGACCGGTTTGTCCGGCGCGGGAAAGTCAACATTGGCCAATGCGTTGGAAGTACGCTTGCACGAGCTAGGCCTCCACACCTGCCTCCTTGACGGGGACAACCTGCGCCAGGGGTTATGCAGTGACTTGGGCATGAGTCCCGAGGCGCGCAAGGAAAACATCCGACGAATCGGTGAGGTGGCGCGATTGATGGTCGATGCTGGACTGATCGTCATTGTCGCGGCCATTTCCCCGTTTCGGGCTGACCGTGAGGCCGCACGGCAATTGTTCGCCCCGGACACTTTTCTCGAAGTCTATGTGAGCACGCCTTTTGACGTGTGTGCCAAACGAGATCCAAAAGGACTGTATCGGGAGGCGCGCGCGGGTAGGCTCAAGAATTTCACCGGGCTCGACAGTCCATACGAAGTGCCGCTGACACCCGCTTGCGAAATCGACACCGACAAGCTGGAGCTGGGCCAGGCCTGCGACCGGCTGTGGGCGCTATTGCACGACTAACGCATCCCGTCACCGCCATAGAAGAGCCTTGCGCCAACCCTGTGCTAATATCCCCGCCCTGTTCATTTTGTATGTGGGATGCTCCATGAAGTTGTCCATGCCGCGATTCGATCAAGCCCCTGTATTGGTGGTCGGCGATGTCATGCTCGACCGCTACTGGCATGGCGGTACCTCACGAATTTCCCCTGAGGCGCCGGTACCGGTGGTCAAGGTCGAGCATATCGAGGATCGTCCCGGTGGTGCCGCCAACGTTGCCTTGAACATCGCCGCCCTCGGCGCGCCGGCTTCCCTGGTGGGCGTGACCGGCGACGACGAGGCTGCCGACAGCTTGACCAACAGCCTCAAGGGCGCGGGCGTACGTGCGATATTCCAGCGTGTTGCGCACCAGCCGACCATCGTCAAGCTGCGGGTCATGAGTCGTCACCAGCAACTGTTGCGCATCGATTTCGAAGAGCCGTTCGCCACCGACCCCCTGGCCCTTGGTGCCGAGGTCGACAGCCTGCTCGAAGGCGTCAAGGTCCTGGTGTTGTCGGACTACGGCAAAGGCGCGTTGAAAAACCACCAGGCGCTGATCCAGGCCGCGCGTGCCCGTGGCATTCCGGTCCTGGCCGATCCCAAGGGCAAGGATTTTTCCATCTACCGTGGCGCCAGTCTGATCACGCCGAATCTCAGCGAATTCGAAACCATCGTTGGCGGTTGTGTCGATGAGCACGAACTGGTGAGCAAAGGCGCCCAGCTGATGCAAGACCTCGATCTCGGCGCCTTGCTGGTGACCCGTGGCGAGCATGGCATGACCCTGCTGCGCCCCGATCACCCGGCGTTGCACCTGCCGGCCCGTGCCCGTGAAGTGTTCGACGTGACGGGGGCCGGCGACACCGTGATCTCCACCCTGGCCGCCGCCATCGCCGCAGGGGAAGAACTGCCCCATGCGGTAGCCCTGGCGAACCTGGCGGCCGGCATCGTTGTTGGAAAACTGGGTACGGCGGCGATCAGCGCCCCGGAACTGCGCCGCGCCATCCAGCGCGAGGAAGGCTCCGAGCGCGGTGTGCTGGGCCTGGAGCAACTGTTGCTGGCCGTTGACGACGCCCGTGCCCACAACGAAAGAATCGTTTTCACCAACGGTTGCTTCGACATCCTGCACGCAGGCCACGTGACCTACCTCGAGCAGGCCAGGGCCCAAGGTGATCGTCTGATCGTCGCGGTCAATGACGACGCCTCCGTCAGCCGCCTCAAAGGGCCGGGGCGGCCGATCAACAGCGTCGACCGACGCATGGCGGTCCTGGCCGGCCTGGGCGCGGTGGATTGGGTGATCAGTTTCAGCGAGGGCACGCCGGAAAACCTGCTGCGCGAAGTCAAGCCGGACGTGCTGGTCAAGGGCGGTGACTACGGGATCGACCAGGTTGTGGGCGCGGACATTGTCACCGCCTACGGCGGCACAGTGAAGGTGTTGGGGCTGGTGGAAAACAGCTCGACGACGGCGATTGTGGAGAAGATCCGCAACAACTGAGTTTGGCGATTCAATTGGCGACGAAAAGACTTTGTGGCGAGGGGATTTATCCCCGTTGGGGTGCGAAGCGCCCCCATTCAAAGCTATCTGACATACCGCGTTGTCAGGCTTTGGGGGCTGCTGCGCAGCCCAGCGGGGATAAATCCCCTCGCCACAGGTTAGGTTCGACTAGTT
This sequence comes from Pseudomonas sp. NFACC05-1, assembly GCF_900100135.1. Taxonomy (NCBI): domain Bacteria; kingdom Pseudomonadati; phylum Pseudomonadota; class Gammaproteobacteria; order Pseudomonadales; family Pseudomonadaceae; genus Pseudomonas; species Pseudomonas sp. NFACC05-1. Next base: position 373,849 of record NZ_FMTR01000003.1, read on the forward strand.
GTTCTTTGTCTTAACGAACTACCTTGCGCGGCACGATCTTCTTGAGCAATTGCCGGGCCTTGCCCTTGAGTCGAGTCAGGCCTGACTCCTTGCCCGGTGGCGTCAGCCCTTGTTGGCGCAGCCAGTCCTTCCAGCGAATCCGCTCGTCTCGCACCAGCCAGCCGTCCTGCTTGGCAAAGCTCTCCGCCAGGTACAGCCCACGCGTGCTGGCCGGGTATAGCTGGTCCTTTTTCAAGGTGTACAGCTCGGGCATGGGTTGGCCGTCCTGTAGCGGCATCAAGTAGAGATCAGGTCGCTTGCGGTCCAGGCGCGCCACCAACTGGTCGCCCTCCAAACGCTCATCGACGTGAAACAGGCTCAGGGACTTGGCTTCCTTGGGCACATCCAGGCGCAAGTCATAGATCAATTGCAGCGATGCCGTCGGCAGATGCACGTAGGCCCGTGGTCGCTCGATCAGTTGCAGGTTGGCGCTGCGCACCGGGCGGGCGGAGCCCGAGAGGGGTGTCAGCCGAAACGGCAAGGCTTCGCGGTAATGCAGGGCCGTGGCGTAGGGGGCCGGCAGCCAGGTGTCGTTGAAACGCCCGCCAAGCCAGCCTTCCGGGGTTTCCAGCAGGCATTCTTCGGCAATTTCGCTGATGGCGGTAAGCAGTGGCAGGTTCAACTCGTGGGCTGGGACGTAGCCGGAAATCAGCTTGAGCACCACATCGCCGCGATCCTGCCGGCGCTGGCGCACCAGTACCCAATAGTCGCGGTTCTGCCAATGCAGGGTCAGGCGCACAGAAACGCCCAGGTTTGCCAACTCCAAGGAAAAGCGTTCGGTATCGGCCACGGCTACCGGGCGGCGGCGCTGCAAGGTCTGGGCGAAATTCAGCGGCATGCCGACGCTCTGGTAAGTCAGGCCTTCGGGTGTCGCTTCGACGAACAGGGGCAGGGTCTTGAAGTTGCTGGGATTCTTTCTGATGAGCGTACGCGGCATGTCGGCTCCTTCCTTAAGGCCGCGTAGGGCGGCGTCAGTTTTTACGCAGGACCTTGGCTACGGTCGCGACGTTGTGGGCGAGGTGCAGCGGATTGATGGTGCCGACAATAGCACTGGCGACCCCAGGATGCTCAAACAACAGTTCGAAGCTGGCGCGAACCGGGTCTACCCCGGGGCTCAGGCAAACGTGGCCGCTGGCCAGGGCCTTTTTCACCAGGATCGCTTTGCCGTGTTCGCTGGCGTAGTCAATGACAGCCTTTTCGTTTCGTTCGTTCAGATTGTAGGTGACCATCGCACAATCGCCTTGCTCCAAGGCTTTCAAGCCACCGTCGACGGTCTTGCCGGAAAAACCGAAGCCGCCGATCTTGCCCTCGCGCTTGAGCGCCGCCAGGGTCGGGTAGACCTCGCTGTCGTTGAGGATCGCCAGGTCGTTGCCGTCGGAGTGCACGAGCACCAGGTCGATATAATCGGTTTCCAGGCGCTTGAGGCTGCGCTCCACCGAAAATCGGGTATGGGCGGCGCTGAAGTCATGGCGTGACTGGCCGTCGCTGAATTCTTCGCCGACCTTGCTGACGATCACCCAGTCCTGGCGTTGGCCGCGCAGCAGCGGGCCGAGGCGTTCTTCGCTCAGGCCATAGGCCGGCGCGGTGTCGATCAGGTTGATACCCAGGTCGCGCGCCAGTTTGAGCAACCTGCGTGCTTCGTCGTCATCGGGGATCTGAAAGCCGTTGGGGTATTTGACGCCTTGGTCGCGACCAAGCTTGACGGTCCCCAGGCCCAGGGGGGAGACCCGCGGGCCGTCATGGCCCAGGGGGCGATAGAGGTCATGCAGGGTCGGTTGGCTCATGGCAGCAGTTGCTCCCAGGCAGGGACGCCCATCGGCGGCTTCGGCAGGTCCGGCAGTGGGGCCGGGTGGCTTGGCTGGATGCCATCGCGCTGCAAGGCATCGACCACCCGATCGGCGAAGTCCGGGGCCAGGGCCAGTTTGGTCGGCCAGCCCACCAGCAGGCGATCCTGCTCGGCGAGGAAGGCGTTGTCCGGGCGGGTCAGGCCCGACTGCAACGGTTCGGCGCGGTCCACCCGCAGCGTGGCCCATTGCGCAGTGCTCAGGTCAATCCAAGGCAACAACTGGCCGAGTTCTTTCTGGGCGGCGGCGATCTGTGCGGCAGGCTCGCGGGTCACGCCATCGCCTTCGGCCAGATCGCCACCCACGTACCAGACCCATTGGCCATCGGCCGCCGGATGAGTGGTCACGGTGACGCGCGGCTTCGGGCCGCCGCCCAGGCAATGGGCGTAGAGCGGCTTGAGGCTGGGCCCCTTGACCAGGACCATGTGCAACGGTCGGCGCTGCATGGCTGGCTGGTCCAGGCCCAAGGCGTCGAGCAGGTCGGCGGTGCCGCCCCCGGCGCTGAGGACAATGCGTTGCGCGCGAATCTCGCGGCCATCGACCTTGAGTCCGATCAGCTCGCCACCTTCGCGCAGCGGTTCGATGTGTTGCCCGGCCAGCAAGCTGTCGCCGGCCAGTTCCGCCAGGCGTGCGATCACGCTCGGCACGTCCACCACCAGCTCGGCCAGGCGATAGACCTTGCCCTTGAAGCGTTTGTCTTGCAGGGCCGGCGGCAACTGGTCGCCCTTGACCTGGTCGACCCGCCCGCGCACGGCCTTGCTGGCAAAGAAACTGGTGAGGTTGCCGGCCAGGGTGCCGGGGGACCAGAGGTAATGGGCGTCGGACAGCATGCGCACGCCGGACAGGTCCAGCTCACCTTCACCTTTCAGGGCTTCGCGCCAGCGACGCGGCATGTCGGCAATGGCTTCCGAGGCACCGGTCAGGGCGCCATGCAAGGCGTACTTGGCGCCGCCATGGATGATGCCCTGGGATTTGACACTCTGCCCGCCGCCGAGGCTGGCGCTTTCCACCAGCACGGTCGAAAAACCCTGGCGCCGCAGGCGTGCATTCAGCCAGAGGCCGGCGACGCCTGCGCCGACAATCAGAATGTCGGTGGAAATAACGGATGGCATGAGCGACCTCAGTGTTCAAGACGAGGGCGCAGTATACAGACTCGGTGCAGAGGGAATTTGTTGACGATCAACATCGGCAGCGTGCAGGGAAAGCTTTTGTGGCGAGGGAGCTTGCTCCCGCTGGGTTGCGCAGCAACCCCATTTTTATGGGCGCTTCGCACCCAAGCGGGAGCAAGCTCCCTCGCCACAGAGGTGTTCCAGCTCAAATGATCAGTGTGTTTTCAGTGCCCGGCCGTCTTGGAAAACAGCTGGATCACCACCACCCCCAGCACGATCAACGCCATCCCCAGCATCGCCGGCACGTCCAGTTTCTGCCCATAGATGAACAACGCCGCGACACTGACCATGACGATCCCCAGCCCGGCCCAGACCGCATAGGCCACGCCCACCGGTACGGTGCGCACCACCAGCGTCAGCATCCAGAACGCGGTGGCGTAGCCGACGATGACCAGCAGCAAAGGCAGGGGTGTGCTCAGGCCCTTGATCGCTTTCATCGAAACGGTGGCGATCACTTCGGCGCAGATGGCGATGGCCAGGTAGTAGTAGGCGTTCATAGGCGGTTCCTCTTCGACGGTTGCGTCTTTCGATGGGGCCATTCTAGAGATAGGTCAGATGCGGTAAAGTCATTACCTATCTGTAATCAAGATAGGTTGAGCCATGAACGTTCAGTGGAACCTGGAGCAATTGCGGCTGTTCGTCGGGGTCGCCGAGAAGCGTTCGTTTTCCGCCGTGGCCCGGGATCAGCGCAAAGCCCAATCGGCCATCAGCAGTGCGATTGCGTTGCTGGAGACGGATTTGGGCGTGAACCTGTTCGAGCGCAGCAGCGGCCGTCAGCCCAGGCTCACCGACGCTGGCGCAGCCTTGCTCGAAGAGGCCAGGGAAGTGCTGCGTCAGTGCGAGCGTCTCAATGGCCGGGCCCTGGCCCTGATGCGCGGGCAGGAAGCGTCGCTGCGCCTGGCCCAGGACGAAGCCATGCCCTATCAACCGGTCATCGACAGCCTGGCGGCCCTGGCCGAGCAATTTCCTACCCTCGAAGTGCAATTGGCCAGCGCCGCCCAGGGCGACGTGGCGCGCAAACTGGTGGAGCGGCGCGCCGACCTCGGCTTGCTGTTCTATCACGACCAGATCCCCGAGGCCTTGGAGCGCCGGGTGCTGGGCAGCGTCGAGATGGTGACGGTGTGCGGCAGGGGCCACCCACTGGCGAACCATGATTATGTGACCTGTCGGGAAATGGCTCGGCACCGCCAGTTGTTGATGGCCACCCAGTCCAGCGTCTATCCCGGCAGTGAACAGGCCAGCCCGCAGGTCTGGCGAGCCGACAGTTTCTATGTGTTGGCCGAATGGCTGAGGAGCGGCCTGGGCTGGGCCTGGTTGCCTCGGCATGTGGTGCAATACCCGGCCTACCTGGGCGACATGGTCGAGCTCAGCAGCGAATGGACCCCGCCGGCCCTGGTGGTGGAACTGGTCTGGCGCCGCGATGAACCCCTGGGCCCGGCCGCGCGTTGGCTGGCGGAACGTTTTGCCGTGCAGTTGCAGGCGATTGGCTGAAAAACCGATAAACTCCGCCGCCATGAACAGAACTCTCTATAGCGCATTGTTTTACCTGGGGCTGCCACTGGTAGCGATTCGGCTGTGGTTGCGGGCCCGCAAGGCGCCGGCTTATGCCCGGCGCATTGGCGAGCGGTTCTCCTGGGGGCTGCCGGTCATGCTGCCGGGGGGCATCTGGGTCCACGCGGTGTCGGTGGGTGAGAGCATCGCCGCCGCGCCCATGATCCGCGCCTTGCTGCAACGTTATCCACAGTTGCCGATCACCGTCACCTGCATGACGCCCACCGGTTCGGAGCGGATCCGGGCGTTGTTCGCCAACGAGCCGCGCATCCAGCATTGCTATTTGCCTTACGACTTGCCCTGCGCCGCCAAGCGTTTTCTCGACCGGGTCCGGCCGTCCCTGGCGGTGATCATGGAAACCGAGCTGTGGCCCAATCATATTCACCAATGCGCCAGGCGCGGCATTCCCGTGGCCCTGGCCAATGCGCGGTTGTCGGAGCGTTCGGCCCGGGGTTATGCACGCTTTCCCAAGCTTACCCGGCCGATGCTCGCCGAGATGAGCCTGTTCGCCGTCCAGACCGACGCCGAAGCCGAGCGTTTCCGTCAGTTGGGCGCCCGGGTAGAAACCGTCGAGGTCACCGGCTCGATCAAGTTCGACCTGACCATCGACCCGCAACTGCTGGAAAACGCCAGCGCCTTGCGCCGCCAGTGGCAAGCCACGGAGCGTCCGGTGTGGATCGCCGCCAGTACCCATGAAGGCGAGGACGAAGTGGTGCTGGCTGCCCACCGTCGGTTGCTCGACAGCTACCCCAATGCGTTGCTGATCCTGGTGCCACGTCATCCCGAGCGATTTGATGCCGTGCACCAGCTGTGCGAAAGCGAAGGCTTCGCCACGGTCCGGCGTTCCAGTGCGCAACCCGTCACTGCCCAGGCCTCGGTGCTGCTGGGCGACACCATGGGTGAGCTGCTGTTTCTCTACGCATTGGCCGACAGTGCGTTTGTGGGTGGCAGCCTGGTGCCCAACGGCGGGCACAATCTGCTCGAACCGGCGGCGCTGGCAAAACCGGTACTCAGCGGGCCGCACCTGTTCAACTTCCTCGAAATCGCCGCGCAACTGCGCGCCGCCGGTGCGCTGGCGGAAGTGGAAGATGCCGAAAGCCTGGCCCTGGCGGTGCAGCGCCTGTTCGAACTGCCCCGCGATGCCCAGCGCATGGCCGAGGCGGGGTTGAAGGTGATGCGCAGCAACCAGGGGGCGTTGCAGCGGTTGCTGGCGGGGTTGGGGCGGTTGCTCGACTGATCACGAGCAGCCCACCTTTTTTGAACTCGGAGCACGCTTTTGTGGCGAGGGGATTTATCCCCGTTGGGGTGCGAAGCACCCCATTCTCAAACGACTGACACACCGCGCTGTCAGGTTTTAGGGCTGCTGCGCAGCCCAGCGGGGATAAATCCCCTCACCACAAAAGCTTATTGCCACACACTATCTCTCTACGTTACTGCGCTGGCCGCGAGCGCAACTGCTGCGCCGCTGCCTGGGCCAGGTCCGGCGGCAGGAAGTCGCGGTCCGGGTTGTAGTCGGGCTTGAGATAGCGCGACAGGTCTTGCAGGTCCGCCGGGCTCAACGTCCCAGCCGCCTGCTTGAGGCGCAGGTTGTCGAGAATGTAGTCGTAGCGGGCGTTGTTGTAGTTGCGCACCGAGGTGTACAACTGACGCTGGGCGTCGAGCACGTCGACGATGTTGCGGGTGCCCACCTGGTAGCCGATTTCCGTGGCTTCCACCGCGCTCTGGTTGGAGATGATCGACTGGCGCCGGGCCTGGACCTGCTCCACGTCGGTGTTCACTGCACGGTGCAGGTTACGGGTGTTTTCCACCACCTGCCGGCGCAGGGCTTCGCGTTGCTGCTCGGTCTGGGTGAGTTGCGAGTAGGACTCGCGCACCTGGGAGCTGGTCAGCCCGCCGCTGTAGAGCGGGATACTCAGCTGCAAACCGATGGTGCGTTGCTCGGCATCGCCGCCGTAGCGCTGTCCGGTCGGGTTCGGGTTGGTGAAACCGAGGCCGTCGTTGTCACCTTTTCTGTACTGGGCTATCGCATCGAGGGTCGGCGCATGACCGGCCTTGCGCTGGCGCAGCGTATCCTCGGCGGCGGTCACGGCGTAGTTGCTGGCCAGTAAATTCAGGTTCTGCTTGGCTGCCGTATCTACCCAGGCCTTGGCATCGTTTGGTGCCGGCGGCAGGATTGGCAAGGTGTGGACGATACCTTGGAGCGAGTTGTACTGGCGGTTGGTCAACGTGATCAAGGCTTCAAAGGCGTCGTCGACCTGGCGCTGGGCGAGGATCCGATTGGCGCGGGCGGTGTCGTAGCTGGCCTGGGATTGCAGCACGTCGGTCTTGTCCGACAGGCCCACGTCGAAGCGCTCGTTGGACTGGTCGAGTTGACGCTTGAATGCCGCTTCCTCGGCCTTGGTCGAGGCCAGGTTGTCCTGGCTGCGCAGCACGTTGAAATAGCTCTCGGCGCTCTGCAGGATCATGTTCTGTTCAGTGGCCGACAGTTGCAGCGACGCTTGCTCGTCAACTGACTTGGCAGCCTGTAACTGGAACCAGCGATCGGCACGGAAAATCGGCTGGGACAGCGTGGCCTGGTAAACCGTGGAACTGCGGGTGGCGGTCATCGCCGGCTGGTCGAGCTCGGTACGGGTGTTGTTCAGGTCGGCACCGGCCGAAAGGTTCGGCAGCAACCCGGCACGCGCCTGGGGCACCACTTCCTTCTGGGCGCCGTACTGGGCGCGAGCCGCGGCCAGGTCGGCGTTGTTGTCCACCGCTTCCTGATACACGCTCACCAGATCGGTTCTGGTGGTCAAGGGTGCTTCGGCAGCCCAGGCCATTCCATTGGACGCACAAGACACGGCAAGGGCCAGTGAGAGTTTGCGCAGCATGAGGCGTTCCCTACTTCTCAGATGATTGCGCACAAGAGGCGCGGCGTAGCGAGTGTAGTTGCGCCTGCGCGCCGCAACAATCCTGTATATGCGCCATTCATCACGCCTTTTGCCCTGGCGATGGCGTTCTCTCGTGGTTGTGTCTAGACTGGCCGGGTTCTTGTCGGGGTGCCTTGCTATGAGGCTGAGATCGAATAATTTCGGATCCCGTTGAACCTGATCAGGTTAGCGCCTGCGTAGGGAACAAGATTTCTCGTCACCCGGCGAGTCCTCTTGTGCTTCGTCCGGGATGTTGTTCGACCATCGACTTTCGATTTTCGAACATGCTCGAGCAGCAAGCACAGCGTCCGCACTTTCGTGCAGGGACGCGTCCATTCGTTACAGGTTCGCTCCGACAAAAATCCACTGCCTGGATGTGTGTCTGGAGAGCCCGTGATGACGACAAAATCAAAAAACGCGACCAACCTCAGCGATTCGGCCAAGGTCGATGAGCAATCGGTCCAGCCCTTTACCCGCTCGCAAAAAATCTATGTCCAGGGCAGCCGCCCGGATATCCGCGTGCCCATGCGCGAAATCAGCCTTGACGTGACCCCCACCGACTTCGGCGGCGAAATCAACGCGCCGGTCGTGGTGTACGACACCTCGGGCCCCTACACCGACCCGAACGTGATCATCGACGTGCGCAAAGGCCTGGCCGACGTGCGCTCTTCGTGGATCGAAGCCCGTGGCGACACCGAGCGTCTTGCCGGCCTGAGCTCCAACTTCGGCCAGGAACGCCTGGCTGATCCCGAGCTGACCAAACTGCGTTTCGCCCACGTGAACAACCCGCGTCGCGCCAAGCCGGGTGCCAACGTCAGCCAGATGCACTACGCGCGCAAAGGCATCATCACCGCCGAGATGGAATACGTCGCCATCCGCGAAAACATGAAGCTGGAAGTCGCCCGCGCCGCCGGCCTGCTGGACCAGCAACACGCCGGCCACAGCTTCGGTGCCAGCGTGCCGAAAGTCATCACCCCGGAATTCGTCCGCGATGAAATCGCCCGTGGCCGCGCGATCATCCCGGCCAACATCAACCACACCGAACTGGAACCGATGATCATCGGCCGTAACTTCCTGGTGAAGATCAACGGCAACATCGGCAACAGCGCGCTGGGTTCGTCCATCGAAGAAGAAGTGGCGAAGCTGACCTGGGGCATCCGCTGGGGTTCGGACACGGTCATGGACCTGTCCACCGGCAAGCACATCCATGAAACCCGCGAGTGGATCATCCGCAACTCGCCCGTGCCGATCGGTACCGTGCCGATCTACCAGGCCCTGGAAAAAGTCGGCGGCGTGGCCGAAGACCTGACCTGGGAGCTGTTCCGCGACACGCTGATCGAACAGGCCGAGCAGGGCGTCGACTACTTCACCATCCACGCCGGCGTGTTGCTGCGCTATGTGCCGATGACCGCCAAGCGCGTCACCGGTATCGTCAGCCGTGGTGGTTCGATCATGGCCAAGTGGTGCCTGGCGCACCACAAAGAGAACTTCCTCTACACCCACTTCGAAGACATCTGCGAAATCATGAAGGCCTACGACGTCAGCTTCTCGCTGGGCGATGGCCTGCGTCCGGGCTCGATTGCCGACGCCAACGACGAAGCGCAGTTCGGTGAGCTGGAAACCCTCGGCGAGCTGACCAAGATTGCCTGGAAGCACGACGTGCAATGCATGATCGAAGGCCCCGGCCACGTGCCGATGCAGTTGATCAAAGAGAACATGGACAAGCAGCTCGAGTGCTGCGACGAGGCGCCGTTCTACACCCTCGGCCCACTGACCACCGACATCGCGCCGGGCTACGACCACATCACCTCCGGCATCGGTGCGGCGATGATCGGTTGGTTCGGTTGCGCCATGCTCTGCTACGTCACGCCGAAGGAACACCTGGGCCTGCCGAACAAGGATGACGTGAAGACGGGGATCATCACCTACAAGATCGCCGCCCACGCAGCCGACCTTGCCAAGGGTCACCCGGGCGCGCAGATCCGTGACAACGCCTTGAGCAAGGCGCGCTTCGAGTTCCGTTGGGAAGACCAGTTCAACCTCGGCCTGGACCCGGATACCGCCCGTTCGTACCACGACGAAACCCTGCCGAAGGACTCGGCCAAGGTGGCGCATTTCTGCTCGATGTGCGGGCCGAAATTCTGCTCGATGAAAATCACCCAGGAAGTGCGCGAGTACGCGGCCAACCAACGCATCGAGGCGGTGGACGTGGACGTTGCCCAGGGCTTGGCGGAACAGGCCGAGCGGTTCAAGCAGGAAGGAAGCCAGCTTTACAAGAAAGTGTGATCCGGGCGGTGCTTGCAAAAGCACCGCTCACCCTGTGTGGCGAGGGAGCTTGCTCCCGCTCGGCTGCGAAGCAGCCGCAAAACCTGCACCGCGATTCTGACTGACAGGACGCGGCGTTTGGTATTGGGTCTGCTTCGCAGACCAGCGGGAGCAAGCTCCCTCGCCACAAGGGGGGATCTGCGACCCAAAACAATAATCTCCCTTGAGAATCTCTGTGAACATCCAACCCAGCACCTACTCCCCAGACACCGCGGTCCCCCTGGACAAACGTGTCTTCGGCGCCCGCGATCTGTTTTCCCTGTGGTTCTCCCTGGGCATCGGCCTGATGGTCTTGCAGGTCGGCGCCTTGCTCGCGCCGGGCCTGGGCCTGAGCGGTTCGTTGCTGGCGATTTTCCTCGGCACGTTGGTGGGCGTCCTGTTGCTGGCGGCCGTCGGCGTGATCGGCAGCGACACCGGCCTGTCGGCCATGGCGGCCCTCAAGCTCAGCCTCGGCGGCAAGGGCGCGAGCGTGCCGGCGGTGTTGAACCTGCTGCAGTTGATCGGCTGGGGCTCGTTCGAAATCATCGTCATGCGTGATGCCGCCAGCCTGCTCGGTGCCCGAGCCTTCAGCGAAGGCAGCCTGGGCTCCAACCCACTGCTGTGGACGCTGTTCTTCGGCGCCCTGGCGACCCTGCTTGCGGTCAGCGGGCCGCTGACGTTCGTGCGTAAAGTCCTGCGCAAGTGGGGCATTTGGCTGCTGCTGGCGGCGTGCATCTGGTTGACCTGGAACCTGTTCGCCAAGGCTGACCTGGCGGCGTTGTGGGCCCAGGCAGGCGATGGCTCGATGCCGTTGGCGGTGGGGTTTGATATCGCCATTGCGATGCCGTTGTCCTGGCTGCCGCTGATCGCCGACTACTCGCGCTTCGGCAAACGTGCCAGGAATGTCTTCGGCGGTACTGCCGTGGGATTCTTCATCGGTAACTTCTGGCTGATGAGCCTGGGCGTGGCCTACACCTTGGCGTTCGCGCCGAGCGGTGAAGTCAACGCGTTGCTATTGGCCTTGGCTGGCGCCGGGCTGGGCATTCCGTTGCTGCTGATTCTGCTGGATGAGTCGGAAAACGCCTTCGCCGACATCCACTCGGCGGCAGTGTCTAGCGGCATGTTGTCGGGGCTGAAGGTCGAGCACCTGGCCTTGGCGATTGGCGTGCTCTGTACCTTGATCGCCTGCTTCGCGCCGTTGGCGCAGTACCAGAACTTCCTGTTGCTGATCGGCTCGGTGTTCGCACCGCTGTTCGGCGTGGTGCTGGTGGATCACTTCATCCTGCGCAAGCGCAGCAGCCAAGTGGTATCAGCCGCATTGCGCTGGCCGGCCCTGTTGGCCTGGTTGGGTGGGGTGAGCACTTATCACTTGCTGGCCAACTTCCATCCAGACATCGGCGCAACCCTGCCTTCGCTGATTCTGGCAGGGTTGCTGCAACTGTTGCTGGGCCGGGCTTTCAGCTACGGCCGGGGAACAGCTCGGGCTTGAGGATGCCATTGAGGCGTGGGTAAGCGATCTTCAATTCGATGTGGCCCAGGGCGTACGGGGCGATGGTGCTCACTTCGTACTTGAGGATCACCCCGCCGTAGGTCAGCGCCACGTGTGGGGTTTTCTGGAAGGACCACTGTTTCAGGAACTCGGGTTCCTGATCCAGCTTGGTGCTGATCAGCCAACTGTTGTGGGCGACCTGGGCGGCTTTCCAGAAGGCTTCCTCCTGGCCCGGCAGCAGCATGTCCGACAGCGTCAGAACCTTGTGTTGCTGGCGCGAATAGTTGATGAAGCCGCGGCCCGGCGTGCCGTGGGCGCCGCCGGTGTCCAGGTAGCTGGACAGTTCGATGATCACCAGGCCGTCATGTTGCTCACGTACCTTGGCCTGCAAATAGCTGCTGTTGCGGGGCGCGGCGCTGCGCAGGAACTGCTCGCGATAGGCGGCAAGCGTCGGTGCAACCGGGGCGTCCGGGGTGGTGCGGGTCATTTGCAGCAGGCGTTTTTCGACGATGCCGTCCAGGGCCGGCTCGGTGGGAAAGTGCAGGGTATCGATGTTCACCAACGGGCAGTCGGCACTGGCGCATCCTTGTTGCAGTTGCTCCGACGCATCGCGGGTGGTTTCCAGCGGTGCGCGGTAATTGGGTTGGAACAGGCTTTGGCAAGCGCCCAGGGTCAGGGCAATGGCGGCCACGGAGGCAGTTTTGAAAAGCGACATGGGCGTCCTTCATGGAACAGGGAAAGGCGAAAAGTTACCCGCTTCGACTGCCAGCAGGACAATCAGTTCGCCACTAAGCTCATTAGAGTTCTTTCACCTTCTGCCGTCCATCCCGATGAGTGGAAAGGGGCTGCATCAAAGGGTACGGGCGCGTTAGGATGGCGCGAAGCCGAGGTTGGAACCTCGTATTGATCCATTGCACACGAGGATTGTCATGACCGATTTCGCCAACGCCGCACCGAGCACCGTGGACATTGTCAAGCGCGAGAGCTGCTTCCAGGGTTTCTACAAACTCGATCGTGTGCACTTGCGTCACGAATTGTTTGCCGGTGGCATGAGCCGCGAAATCAGCCGTGAATTGTTCGTGCGCCATGACGCGGTGTGCGTGTTGCCCTACGACCCGCAGCGCGATGAAGTGGTGTTGATCGAGCAGTTTCGCGTCGGCGCCATGGACAAGGTCGCCAACCCTTGGCTGGTGGAGTTGGTGGCCGGCCTGATCGACAAGGACGAACAACCGGAAGAAGTTGCTCATCGTGAAGCGCAGGAGGAAGCTGGGCTTGCCTTCGCTGCGCTTTGGCCGATGACCAAGTATTTTCCATCCCCGGGCGGCAGCGATGAATTCGTCCATTTGTACCTGGGGCGTTGCGACAGCACGGGGGCGGGCGGGCTGCATGGCCTGGAGGAAGAGGCGGAAGATATCCGCGTCAAGGTCTGGTCTTTCGAAGATGCCCTGCAAGCTGTGCGCGACGGACAAATCTGCAATGCACCGAGCATCATCGCCCTGCAATGGCTGGCCTTGAACCGCGAGGAAGTGAGGGGGTTATGGTCCTGAACAAGCTGCGCGATCGCTATCGCGTCGATCTGGTGGGGTTGCAGGCCGCCTGCGAGGCCAACTACGCCCGCCTGATGCGCTTGTTGCCGGACATGCGCAACGACCCGGCGCCGCGGCGTATCGCCGTGACCCACGGCGACCAGATGCTCGGCGTGCTGGCCCTCGAAGTGCTGCAGACCTGCCCGTACACCACGACCTTGCAGGTGCGCCAGGAGCACAGCCTGCCCTGGCTACCGGTGCCGCAGCTGGAAGTCCAGGTCTATCATGATGCGCGCATGGCCGAAGTCGTCAGTGCCGAACATGCGCGACGCTTTCGCGGCATCTATCCTTATCCCAATGCGTCAATGCACCAGCCGGACGAAAAGGCCCAGTTGAACCTGTTCCTGGGTGAATGGCTGAGTCATTGCCTGGCGCTGGGCCACGAGTTCGAAGTCGTTCGGTAGTTGTCGTTCAAATACTGGACACTGGTTGTGAACCGGTTCCGGTTCGCGGGTTTCCCCTTTCGATCTTCCCCAGCATAATTGCGGCGTCATCCAACGGCGTGAGTGCGCCTGGGAGAGAGCGATTTGCCGAACGTATCCATCCTGACCACCGCTGATGCGGCGTTGCTGGTCCAGCTGTCCGACAGTCACCTGTTTGCCGAGGCCGACGGTTCGTTGCTGGGCATGAATACCCGCGACAGCCTGCGGGCGGTCGTTGACCTGGTGCTCGAGCAGCAGCCGAAGATCGATTTGATGCTGGCCACGGGGGATTTGTCCCAGGACGGAACGCTGGAGTCCTATCAGGCGTTTCGGCAGATGAGCGGGCGAATCGATGCGCCGGCGCGCTGGATTCCGGGTAACCATGATGAGCCGCAGGTCATGCTTGAAGCGGCGGTCAAGAGCACGCTGCTCGAACCGGTGGTGGATATTGGCAACTGGCGCGTCACTCTGTTGGATTCCGCCGTGCCGGGTTCGGTGCCGGGGTTTTTGGCTGAGGAGCAGTTGATTCTGTTGGCCAATGCGTTGAGTGAGGCGCCGGAGCGGCATCATCTGGTGTGTCTGCATCATCATCCGGTGTCGATTGGGTGTGTGTGGATGGAGCCTATCGGGTTGCGTAATCCTGAGGCGTTGTTTGCGGTGTTGGATCGGTTTCCCCAGGTGCGCGCTGTTCTGTGGGGGCATGTGCATCAGGAGGTTGACCGGGTGCGCGAGGGGGTTCGTTTGTTGGCTTCGCCTTCGACTTGTATTCAGTTTGAGCCGGGGAGTGAGGATTTTGCGGTGGGCTCGCAGGCGCCGGGGTATCGGTGGTTGCGGCTTTGGCCGGATGGGCGGTTGGAGACGGGGGTTGAGCGGGTGGTTGGGTTTGCTTTTACCCCGGACTATGAGTCCGACGGTTACTGAGGTTTGATTGAGTACATATCCATTTCTGCGGTAACGGCCACTTAAGGTTCCGCCCTTACGGCGTCTCACTTTTGAGAAGCGCAAAAGTAAGCAAAACGCTTTTGCCCCACCACTTGGTGCCTCGCTAGGGCTCGGCATGCCCTCACTCCGGCATTGCTCCGTGGGCCCGCCGCGAAGGGCCATCCATGGCCCAGCGCGGCTATCCCGGCATCCATGCCGGGATGCCCACTCCACAATGCCTACGTTCGGCCATCGTGGTTAACGGGGCGCCGAGATCAACGTCCGCCGCGAGGCGGCCTTATAGCCGGCCTGGTTCTTGATGGGGACCGCGTTTCCCCCGTGGGAGCGAGCCTGCTCGCGAAGGCGGCGGTACATTCAGCATTGATGCAAGCAGACCCACCGCTATCGCGAGCAAGCTCGGCTCCCACAGGGATCGGCGGTGGACACTGATCTTATAAACGACCAAAAAACTGTGTGGGAGCGAGCTTGCTCGCGATGGCGGCCTGACAGCCGACCAGGGGTTGTGGGAATGGTCGGACGCCCTTCCTGGTTCAAGCAGATTTTTCCGACGAGCCCTGGCGGTTGCCGGGTGGGAAGGGCTGTCGCTAACCTTTTCCTGTCGCTGAAAATTCAGCGGCCAGGCCTGGAAACCTGAAAAAAAAAGGAGCTTTATTTCAATCCTAATGGAGCGCCAACATGTCTGAAGATAACTCTGGGCCAACAAAAAACGATTCCATTTCTCCCGAAGCCAGCCAGATTCCCCCGATACTTGATGAAGCCGCCAAGCGCGTTATCGACCACTATCTCGACCCCAAACCTCAAGCCAAAAAGAAAAAGCCCTCAGGTCAACTGTTCACCGTCGTGGACGGCGTCGACACCGAAAGCCTACTGGCCAACCTCAGCGAAACCCTGGCCTCAGCCGATGCCATGGTCAGCGACCTTGCCTTCGACCTGAAAGGCTCGCGACGCCATGTTGCCCTTGGCATTCAGCAACTGATCGAGCTGGGCGCCTTGTTGGCGAATCGGATGCTGGACAACGTCAATACACAACCCTGACCGCACCGCGCGCAAAAGCGAGCAAGCTTCCACTGGAGAAACGCGATTACCCTAAGCCAGGTCGGCTCTCAGGCCGCCTCGCGGAGGACGTTGATCTCGGCGCCCCGTTAACCACGCTGGCCGAACGCAGGCATTGTGGAGTGGGCATCCCGGCATGGATGCCGGGATAGCTGCGCTGGGCCATGGATGGCCCTTCGCAGCGGGCCCACGGAGCAATGCCGGAGTGAGGGCACACCGAGCCTAGGCGAGGTGCCGAGTGGTGGGGCAGAAGCGCTTTGGTTACTTTCGCGCTTTTCGAAAGTGACCCGCCGTCAGGGCGGAACCCTAAGTGGCCGTTACCGCAGAAATGGATATGTACCCAATCCAGCTGAAGGGGGCCGCTTCGCGCCCCAGCGGGGATAAATCCCCTTGCCACAGGGTTTTGTGTTGTCTTGGATGCACAGTTCACCCCCAAACCCCCACAAACTCCCTGTAAACTCCGGCCTTTGCCCCACACCCAGGGAGTCGGCAATGTCGGGTTCTATCCTTTATATCCACGGCTTCAACAGCGCCCCTGCGTCGACCAAAGCCAGTCAGCTGATCAAAGTAATGGCGCAATTGGGCCTGAGCGACCGCCTACAAGTCCCAGCCCTGCACCACCACCCCCGCCAAGCCATCGGTCAGCTGGAACAGGCGATTGCACAACTGGGCCGACCGCTGCTGGTCGGCAGCTCGCTCGGCGGCTACTATGCGACTCACTTGGCCGAACGCCACGGCCTCAAGGCGCTGCTGATCAACCCTGCCGTCAGCCCGCATCGGATGTTTGACGGTTACCTGGGCACGCAGAAGAATTTGTACACCGACGAAACCTGGGAATTGACCCACGACCACGTCACGGCCCTGGCCGAACTGGACGTGCCGGCGCCCCAGGATCCGCAGCGGTTTCAGGTGTGGTTGCAAACCGGGGACGAAACGCTGGATTATCGCCACGCCCAGCAGTATTACCGCGCCTGTGCCTTGCGTATCCAGGCCGGTGGCGACCACAGTTTCCAAGGGTTTGCCCAGCAGTTGCCGGCGCTGTTGAGTTTTGCCGGCATTGGCGCCGATTTGTACCAGGCGATCGACTTCACGTCGTTGTGAGCCATCGCCCCTTTTTCACTGAACACTGACGACGAGACCCCATGGCCACTCCCAGCGCTAGCTCTTATAACGCAGACGCCATCGAAGTCCTCTCGGGCCTCGACCCGGTGCGCAAGCGCCCCGGCATGTACACCGACACCAGTCGGCCGAACCACCTCGCCCAGGAAGTCATCGACAACAGTGTCGACGAAGCCTTGGCCGGGCACGCTCGTTCGGTGCAGGTCATCCTGCACGCCGATCACTCGCTGGAGGTCAGCGACGACGGCCGCGGCATGCCGGTGGATATTCACCCTGAAGAAGGCGTGTCGGGCGTCGAGCTGATCCTGACCAAGCTCCACGCCGGCGGCAAGTTTTCCAACAAGAACTACCAATTCTCCGGCGGTTTGCACGGGGTGGGTATTTCCGTGGTCAACGCCTTGTCGACCCAGGTACGGGTGCGGGTCAAGCGTGACGGCAACGAATACCAGATGACCTTCGCCGATGGCTACAAGGCCACCGAGCTGGAAGTGGTTGGCACCGTCGGCAAGCGCAACACCGGCACCAGCGTGTATTTCGCGCCGGACCCGAAGTATTTCGATTCACCGAAGTTTTCTGTCAGCCGCCTCAAGCACGTGCTCAAGGCCAAGGCCGTGTTGTGCCCGGGGCTTCTGGTCAGTTTCGAGGACAAGGCCACCGGCGAGAAAGTCGAATGGCATTACGAAGACGGTCTGCGCTCTTACCTGGTGGACGCGGTCAGCGGTTTCGAACGCCTGCCCGACGAGCCATTCTGCGGCAGTCTGGCCGGTAACAAGGAAGCGGTGGACTGGGCTTTGTTGTGGCTGCCCGAAGGCGGCGAAAGCGTCCAGGAAAGCTACGTCAACCTGATCCCTACGGCCCAGGGCGGCACCCACGTCAACGGCTTGCGCCAGGGCTTGCTCGATGCCATGCGCGAGTTCTGCGAGTTCCGCAACCTGCTGCCCCGTGGCGTGAAGCTGGCGCCGGAAGACGTCTGGGAACGCATCGCCTTCGTGTTGTCGATGAAGATGCAGGAGCCGCAATTCTCCGGCCAGACCAAGGAACGCCTGTCGTCCCGTGAGGCGGCGGCGTTTGTTTCCGGGGTGGTCAAGGATGCGTTCAGCCTGTGGCTCAACGCCAACCCGGAAACCGGCCTGGCCCTGGCGGAGCTGGCAATCAACAACGCCGGTCGTCGTCTCAAGGCCAGCAAGAAGGTCGAGCGCAAGCGCATCACCCAGGGGCCGGCCTTGCCGGGCAAGCTCGCCGATTGCGCCGGGCAGGACCCGATGCGTTCCGAGCTGTTCCTGGTCGAAGGTGACTCTGCCGGTGGTTCGGCCAAGCAGGCGCGGGACAAGGAGTTCCAGGCGATCCTGCCGCTACGGGGCAAGATCCTCAACACCTGGGAAGTGGACGGCAGCGAAGTGCTGGCCAGTCAGGAAGTGCATAACATCGCCGTCGCCATCGGCGTCGATCCGGGCGCCGAGGACATGAGCCAGCTGCGCTACGGCAAGATCTGCATCCTCGCCGACGCCGACTCCGACGGCCTGCACATCGCCACGTTGCTCTGCGCCTTGTTCGTCCAGCATTTCCGCCCGCTGGTGGACGCCGGTCACGTCTATGTGGCGATGCCGCCGCTGTACCGGATCGACCTGGGCAAGGAGATCTACTACGCCCTCGACGAGGCCGAGCGTGACGGCATCCTCGACCGTCTGGTGGCCGAGAAGAAGCGCGGCAAGCCACAGGTCACTCGATTCAAAGGCCTGGGCGAGATGAACCCGCCGCAACTGCGCGAAACCACCATGGACCCGAACACCCGTCGTCTGGTGCAACTGACCCTGGATGATTTCGAAGCGACGTCGGAAATGATGGACATGCTGCTGGCGAAGAAACGCGCCGGCGACCGCAAGTCCTGGCTCGAATCCAAAGGGGACCTGGCCGAGGTGTTGGCCTGATGCGCAACGGTTTCGCCCTGGCGTTGTGGCTGTGGGCGGGGGTGGTTGTCGCTGGACCGGCGCCGGAACTGAAGTTGCTGTCTGAGCACGCCGTCGATGGCATGCGCGGCGGCAATCTGTCCGGGCTGGCCTGGTGCGGCAACGAAATGTGGACGGTCTCTGATCGCGACGATGATCGGATCTACCGCCTTACACCTTCCGATGCGCGGGTCTGGCCGGCAGCCGCGGTGCAGATCGACGTGCCTGAGGTGCCCGACAGCGGTTTGCCCTGGGGTTTGCGTTCCCGGACCTGGGCGGCGTCGTTCCTGCGTGGTGGTGAGCTGGATTTCGAAGGCATCAGTTGCGACAGTGCTGGCAATCGTTATGTGGTCAGCGAGTCTCATGCCGCGGTGTTGCAAGTGTCGCCGTCGGGAGACGCCTCCTGGTTGAAAATCGCCCCGACGTTGATCCGTCAGGCCCGGGGCAGTGGCATGTTGCTGCATTTCAACGCCTTGTTCGAAGGCCTGGCGATCAACCCGGCGGGTGATCAGTTGTGGCTGGCGGCGGAGCGCGAACGTCGCGGCCTGTTGCAGATCAGGCGCCAACAGACGGTGTGGGACTGCGATGGTAATTGCGTGCTGCTGAGCGAAGCGGGGCTGGAGATGCAACCGGCGCAATTCCCCAAGGCCAAGGCGGTTTCGCGGGACTTCGCTGATCTGTCATTGTTCAATGGCAAGCTGTTTACCCTGGAACGCAACGCCTTTCAGATCTGTCGGCGTGACCAGCAGACCGCCCAGGTGGAGCGGTGCTGGTCGTTCGCTGCCGAGGCGTTGCAGGACAGTCGGCGTTATTCCCAGGAGCATGGGCTGGCCGAAGCGCTGGTCGTGGACGCCGAGGGCGCCTGGGTCGGCTTGGACAACAATGACGGTGCCCGCGCCGACGGCGAAACGCGGCCGATCATCTGGCGCTTCGCCGCGCCGGACGGTGGCTGGGGCGCCTCGCCATGAGTCAGCCGCCGGGCAAGCGTGCTGGCCGGGTGTTGATGATATTGGCCTGGTGCGCGGCGCTGTTCCTGGCAACGCGATTTTTTGCCCAATGGGAACAGCGCCAGCAAAATCCCAATGCCCAGGTGTATTCGCAAAGAGGCGAAGGGTTTATCGAGGTGAAGTTGGTCGGCAATAGGCAGGGGCATTTCGTCGCCAGCGGCCAGATCAACGGCCAACCGGTGGATTTCATGCTCGACACGGGCGCCACCGACGTGGCGATTCCGGTGGAGTTGGCCGAGCGCCTCAAGCTGGAAAAAGGTTTCGGCGTGACGTTGAGTACCGCCAACGGTTTGAGCGAGGGCTATCGCACCCGCATCGACCGGCTGCAATTGGGTGACATCGTCTTGCGCGATGTCCGTGCCCTGGTGGCGCCAGGCCTGGGTGGCACGCAAGTGCTACTGGGTATGAGCGCCCTGAACAAACTTGAATTTACCCAGCGCGACGGCACCATGCTGCTGCGCCAGACAACGAACTGATGAGGCCCGCATGAGCGACATTCTTGCAGACAGCTTAGACGGCGTAGAACGCCGATCGCTGGCTGACTTCACCGAAAATGCCTACCTCAATTACTCCATGTACGTGATCATGGACCGTGCCTTGCCGCACATCGGCGATGGTTTGAAGCCGGTTCAGCGGCGGATCATCTATGCCATGAGTGAGCTGGGGCTGGATGCTGATTCCAAGCACAAGAAATCGGCGCGTACCGTCGGTGACGTGCTCGGTAAGTTCCACCCCCACGGCGACTCGGCCTGCTATGAAGCCATGGTGCTGATGGCCCAGCCATTCAGCTATCGCTACACCCTGGTGGATGGGCAGGGCAACTGGGGTGCGCCGGACGATCCCAAGTCTTTCGCGGCCATGCGTTACACCGAGGCGCGGTTGTCGCGTTATTCCGAAGTGCTGCTCAGCGAGCTGGGCCAGGGCACCGCGGACTGGGGGCCGAATTTCGACGGCACCCTCGACGAACCCCTGGTTCTGCCAGCACGTTTGCCGAATATTCTCCTCAATGGCACCACCGGCATCGCCGTGGGCATGGCCACCGACGTGCCACCCCACAACCTGCGGGAAGTGGCCACGGCGTGCGTGCGTCTGCTGGACGAGCCGAAAGCCACGGTGGAACAGCTCTGCGAGCACATCCAGGGCCCGGACTACCCGACCGAAGCGGAAATCATCACCCCGCGCGCCGACCTGCTGAAAATCTACGAGACCGGCCGTGGTTCGGTGCGCATGCGCGCCGTGTATCACGTTGAAGACGGCGACATCATTGTCACGGCGCTGCCGCATCAGGTCTCCGGGGCCAAGGTCTTGGAACAGATTGCCGCGATGATGCAGGCAAAACCGTCGAAAGCGCCGCAAGTGGCTGACTTGCGCGACGAATCCGACCACGAAAACCCGTGCCGCATCGTGATCATTCCGGTCAACAGTCGAGTCGATCACGACGCGCTGATGCAGCACTTGTTCGCCAGCACCGACCTGGAGTCCAGCTACCGGGTCAACATCAACATCATCGGCCTGGACGGCAAGCCGCAGTTGAAAAACCTGCGGGCATTGCTGGTGGAGTGGCTGGAATTCCGGGTCAAGACCGTGCGCCGGCGCCTGCAATTCCGCCTGGACAAGGTCGAGCGTCGCCTGCACCTGTTGGACGGTTTGCTGATTGCCTACCTCAACCTGGATGAAGTGATCCACATTATCCGCACCGAGGAGCACCCCAAGGCCAGCCTGATCGAGCGTTTTGCCCTGAGCGAAATCCAGGCCGACTACATTCTCGACACTCGTCTGCGGCAGTTGGCGCGGTTGGAAGAGATGAAGCTGCGCGCCGAGCAGGATGAGTTGCTCAAGGAGCAGGCCAAGCTGCAAGCCCTGCTGGGCAGCGAAGCCAAGCTCAAGAAGCTGGTACGCACCGAACTGCTCAAGGACGCCGAAACCTACGGCGACGACCGTCGCTCACCAATCGTCGAGCGTGCCGAAGCCAAGGCGCTGAGCGAGCACGATCTTCTGCCGAACGAGAAAGTGACCGTCGTGCTGTCAGAAAAAGGTTGGGTGCGCTCCGCCAAAGGTCATGATATTGACGCGACGGGGCTTTCCTACAAGGCCGGGGACGGCTTCAAGGCCTTGGCGGCCGGGCGTTCCAACCAGTTTGCGGTATTCGTCGACTCCACCGGGCGCAGCTATTCGGTGCCAGCCCACACCCTGCCGTCGGCTCGTGGTCAGGGCGAACCGCTGACCGGTCGTTTAACGCCACCGCCGGGTGCAACTTTTGAATGCGTGCTGATGCCTGATGATGAAGGACTGTACGTAATTGCATCGGACGCGGGTTACGGGTTCGTGGTTAAGGGCGAGGATCTGCAAGCCAAGAACAAGGCGGGCAAGGCGTTGTTGAGCCTGCCGAACAACGCCAAGGTGATTGCGCCACGGCCGGTGGCCGATCGGGAGAGCAACTGGCTGGCGTCGGTCACTACCGAAGGCCGGTTGCTGGTGTTCAAGATCAGCGACCTGCCGCAGCTGGGGAAAGGCAAGGGCAACAAGATTATTGGTATTTCCGGCGAACGGGTCGCCAGCCGTGAGGAATATGTCACGGATATTGCAGTGTTGCCGGAAGGCGCCACGCTTGTGCTACAGGCAGGCAAGCGCACGCTTTCGTTGAAGGCTGACGATCTTGAGCATTACAAGGGTGAACGTGGTCGGCGGGGCAACAAGCTTCCAAGGGGATTTCAGCGAGTCGATGCGCTGCTCGTCGAAAACCTCAATTAGGCGTACTAGAGGGCTCGGTCTGCGATTAAATGCCGCAGATCGATACTTTCGCGCTGGAGTCGGCGCGCATATTCACGGATGATAGGCCCTTTCAAGCGCCGGCGTGGCCGAGCGTTCTTCATAATGACCGAGTATTTTTTCATTGTGGTAAGCCTTGTGGCTGCCACCTGGACGGAACGATGACTGCTCTGCGCCTCCCTATTTTGTGGCTCGCCGGCCTGCTTGGCCTGGCGGGCTGCAGCATGAACCAGCCGGTGTCGCTGTACCAACTGGACAGCGGAACCCCGGCCCAGCCTGCGCAAAGCACAGGCATGGCAGTATTGCTGGGGCCGGTCCTGATCGCCGACTACCTGCAACGTGAAACCTTATTGCAACGCCAACCGGACGGTAGCCTGCAGGCCGCCACTGACGGTCGTTGGGCTGGCAGCCTGTCTTCTGACATCGATCAGTTGCTGCTGCGCCAGGTCGCCGGGCATCTGGACAGCCAGCGTGTGGTGCTGGCACCCGCGACCCAAGGCTTCACCCCGGATGTACAGGTGCTGCTGTCGATTACCCGCCTGGACTCGGGTAAAGCCCAGCCGGCTGTGCTCGATGCCCAATGGCGATTGATCGACCGTCGTGGCAAGGTGCGTGAAAACCGCATCGTTCATCTGCAAGAGCAACATGCCGGCAGCACCGCGGCACAGGTCCAGGCCCAGGGCGTGCTCCTGCAACGCCTGGCCGAACAGCTGTCCGTGTCGCTCAAGCCCCTGGCCAACCAGCCACCTATTGCAGAAGTCCCACGCAAGGCCGCTCCTGCCCCGGCCAAGCCGGTAGAAAAGGACAAGGACAAGATCCCCATGGCCTTGCCGATTCGTACGGACATGGAAGTGTTCAGGTTCTGACGGTTGGACCGGATATACGACAAAGCCCGCATTGATGCGGGCTTTGTCGTTTCTGCCGGTTGGATCCCTGGGGCCTGGGCCGGCCCTATCGCGAGCAAGCTCGCACACACTGGGTCTGAGGCTTGCAGACATCTCCCTGTGGGAGCGAGCCTGCTCGCGATGGCGGCGCTGAAGGCACCAAAAAGCCCACAGACAACCACTTTCTTCAGGCTCGCGTTCAGTGGTTTGGAATAGTTTTGGGGCCGCTTCGCGGCCCAGCGGGAGCAAGCTCCCTCGCCACAGGTTTTGCAGAGATCCACTGTGGGAGCTTGCTCGCGATGGCGACGCTGAAGGCAACAAAAAAGCCCGCAGACCATCACTCATCTGCGGGCTTCGTCATTTCACGTCCTGAGCGTCAGGCCTGGCGTTCATGCATCCGCGCCAACTGCCGCTCCAGCATCGATGGATAAGGCTCCATCAAGCGTTCCACGCAGCACGCGCCTTCGGGGCTGGCGATGGGGCGGATACGGGCGCGCTGGCGGATCAGGGCGTCATCGTTGATCTTGCGCTCCACCAGCAGCAGGTTGCGGCTGTGTTGCGACAGTGCCAGGGCGTCCTGGGCGGTTTCGGTCAGCAGCAGGTCGATCTGGCTCAGGCCAAACAAGCCATCGCCCAGGGTCAGGCCCAATTGCAGTTGCAGGGTGATGCCGCTGTCGGCGACTTCGATCTGCAACTGGTGGCCCAAGGCGCGCAGCAACTCACCGCAGCAAATGGCGTTGGTCAGGTAGTCGTCACCGCTGTCTTCGGTGTGAAACAGCATCAGCGTGCTGCCATCGTTCAGGGTGTGCAGTTCGCCCTGATAGAGCGATGCGGCCTGGTCGAGGCAGTCGCGGTAGCGCTCGAGCAATTCCTTCAGGCGTGCCTGGGGCAGGCGGCGCAGTTGGTCCTGGGCGCCCAGTTGCACGGCCAGTACGGCACTGTGTTGGGGCAGGTTCGAAGCCACAGGCTTGACGACCGACCGGGGCGCCCCATCGACCGACTCGTCACGCAGCTCGGCGAAGGCGTCGTCGTCTTCCTCGTCCTCTACCGTGCGTACCACGTGGCGTGGCGCCGGTTTGGAGGTCGGCATCGGCGGGCTTTCGTCGAAACCCGGGTCGCGCAGGTTACGCACTTCGAAGCCCGGCTCGGCCTCGTCGTCCATGTAGTCGATGTCTTCAGGTTCCGGCACGGGCTCAGGCTCCGGCGCGAAGCTGGCGTGCAGTTGCCGGGCCAGGTCGCCGATTTCGTCCTGGCGCTGGGTGGCCGGCGTGTGTTCGTCGATGTCCCGCAGCCAGACGCGCAATTGCAACAGCGGCGTGGAGATGTGCCGGCCCAGGCGCAGGCTCAGGGCCAAAGCCAGCGCCAGCAGGATCGCGCTGAGGATGCCCATGCTTTGCAGGCTGATGGTCATCGGCTGCTGGAACTGGTCCATGTCCAGGCTGATGCGCAGTTGCCCGGCGGTCACGTCCTGGAAGGTGATCTTGCTCTGGTACATGCCGCCGGACTCGCCCAGCAGGCCGGGCTTGGGACGCTGGCCGGCCTCGGCGAGGATGCGGTTGTCCACGCTGTAGATGGCGGCGTGGGCCACCAGCTTGTTCTTGGTCAGGTTGTTGAGCAGCACGTTGAGGCTGAGGATGTCGTTGGACACCAGCAGCTCGGTGGCGGACGTGGCGGTCTGGGTGGTCAGGCTTTCACCCAGGGCGTCGGCCTGCTCGTGCATCGCCTGCTTGAATTGCAAACCCATCACGCAGGCATAGATGACCAGGGCCAGGGCGACCAGGATCACGTTATGGCTGGCAATGCGCAATGCAATCGGCACACGACGGTGGCGCAGTGCACGGAAGATCAGCAGGAAGAAGTTGTCGGTTTTGACTGGCGTGGGCCGGTTCACTGAGCTCGGCTCTTTGTCCGTGAAATTGACGCGCAGTATAGCGACAGCCCCATGACCGGCAAAGCACTGGCGGTGCCCGATGGTCACTGAATGTGGGTAGAATGCGGTTTTTTTCCACCTGCGGGGGTGCGCCTTGCGCGAAATCGTCCTGATAAACATCACTGGCAGCGACCGTCCGGGTCTGACTGCGGCCATTACCGGCGTTCTGGCCCAGGGTGGTGTGAACATTCTCGACATCGGTCAGGCGGTGATCCACGACACACTGTCGTTCGGCATCCTGGTTGAAATCCCGGACGCCGAACAAGGCAAGTCGGTGCTCAAGGACATCCTGTTCACCGCCTACAAGCTCGACCAGCAGGTGCGCTTCACCCCGGTGTCCGAGGACGATTACCGGCATTGGGTGGCCGGCCAGGGCAAGAAACGCCACATCGTCACTTTGTTGACCCGCAAGGTTACCGCCGAGCAATTGCAGCGCGTCAGTTCGATCACCGCCAAATATGACCTGAACATCGATCACATCGACCGACTGTCCGGGCGCATGCCGCTGGATACCCCGGACGACAAAGGCAAGGGCTGCATCGAGTTTTCGGTGCGCGGCGAGCCAGCCGACCCCCAGGCGTTGCGTGCCGAGTTCCTGAGCGTGGCCCAGGAACTGAACGTCGACATCGCCTTCCAGGAAGATTCGCTGTTCCGCCGCAACCGCCGCCTGGCGGTGTTCGACATGGACTCGACGCTGATCGAAGCTGAAGTCATCGACGAACTGGCCAAGGCGGCCGGCGTGGGCGACAAGGTCTCAGCCATTACCGAGCGGGCCATGGCTGGCGAATTGGACTTTCGCGCCAGCTTCAAGGAGCGCCTGGCGCTGCTCAAGGGCCTGGACGTCAGCGTGCTGGATTCCATTGGCGCTTCCTTGCGCCTGACCGAAGGCGCAGAGACGCTGTTCGCCGAACTCAAGCGCCTGGGCTACAAGACCGCCATCCTGTCCGGCGGCTTCACCTACTTCGCCAAGCAGTTGCAGGCCAAGCTCGGCATCGACTACGTGTTCGCCAACGAACTGGAAGTGGTGGATGGCAAAGTGACCGGCGTGGCCGTCGAGCCGATCGTCGATGCCCAGCGCAAGGCGGACCTGCTGCGTGAACTGGCTGAAAAAGAAGGCCT
Organism: Pseudomonas sp. NFACC05-1; assembly: GCF_900100135.1. Taxonomy (NCBI): domain Bacteria; kingdom Pseudomonadati; phylum Pseudomonadota; class Gammaproteobacteria; order Pseudomonadales; family Pseudomonadaceae; genus Pseudomonas; species Pseudomonas sp. NFACC05-1. The sequence continues at coordinate 399,931 of NZ_FMTR01000003.1, forward strand.
GCGCCTGGAGCAGACCATCGCTGTGGGTGACGGTGCCAACGACTTGCCGATGCTGGCGATAGCGGGCCTGGGCGTGGCGTTCCGCGCCAAGCCGCTGGTCAAGCAGTCGGCCAGGCAGGCGATTTCAACCCTGGGGCTGGATGGGGTGTTGTACCTGTTGGGCTTCAGGGATCGGGATGGGCAGCTCTGATTCGAGTCTGCCGCAATCTTTTGGAGGCATTCATCTGTGGCGAGGGGATTTATCCCCGCTGGGCTGCGCAGCAGCCCCCAAAAACCTAACGCCTCGTTGTGTCAGGCTGGCTGAAGTTGACTGTATTGGGGCTGCTTCGCAGCCCAGCGGGGATAAATCCCCTCACCACAAAGGGTTGTGTGTTGGCTGTTCAAAGCGATTTCCACAACGAATCAAAATTCCCTTCCTGGTCGCCGCTATCCCCGGTTTCGGTTGAGTCTTCCGAGTGATAGGAAAACTGGTTGAAACTGTGGGTGCTGGTCACCCGGCGGTCCAAGCCGGCGCGGCGTTCCTGGCCGTTGGTATTGATCAACACCCGCTGGCCCTCCTGGAAAGGCAGGCGGGGGGCGATCATGGTCGGGGGCAGGTCAATGGCACTGATCTCTGGCAGCAACAGCCCGCGCAGGTAGTGACCGTGCTCGTTTTCCCGGACCAGTTGCAGCCCGCAAGGTTGGGCATGGGGGGCGACCAGTTCGATGCCCATTTGCATGGCGCCGTTGCGCACTTGTCGGATCCAACGCACCACGGCAACGCTCCAGGCTTGGTCGCTGCTGTCCCGAATGCCGATCATTTCTCCCGCTTGCAGCTGTTCCGGTACTTCCTTGGGCCAGCCGAGGCAGTAGCCGCCGGGGCTGTGGTTGATGATCGGCAGGTCGTAGGTGGGGAAGTGATGCTGGTTGTCGGAGTGGCTGCCGTCATCATCGCTCGGGTTGACCGGGTACTCGATTTCTTCATAGGGCAGCAGGTCGCTGTCGCCGGCGGGGGCGGCGTCGAAGGCCTGGCCCCAGGTGTCGTTTGTCTTGCTTGATGAGGCTTCGAAGCGGGCCTTGCGGGTGGTGGGGCTATTCAGTATTTCGTTGAAAGAGCGCTCGCCGCCGAGGTAATAGTGCAGCGCACTCATGCCCACGCACAGTGTCAGCGTGCCATTGCCCTCGGTGCGCTGGAAACTGCGTTCCGCTGCTTCGCCCCAGGCGGCTTGCAGGTGATGCAAGGTATCGACGCTCATGCCGCCCGGTACCGGCAGGCTTTGCTCGGCAGGTTCTTCCAGGTGCGTGGCGATTGCGCGCACCAGGGGCTGTGGGTCGAAGCCCTGCAAGGTTGGCTGTTGTTCGGCTCGGAACTTGGAGCGGTAGCGTGGCCCGACATCCAGTTGCGGAGCGACCGCGAACAGGCTGGCAGTGCTGCTGGCGGGATCCAGCTTGACCCACTGGCTCCAGGCTTCGAGCACTTCGGTCAGCCGCCCGATTTGGCTCTGGCGCAGTTGATTGCTGCGTGACGCTCCCAGCAACAGGGCAACGACATAGGTCTGTTCGGGGGTCAGTTGATGAACCTGGCTGGCCAGTTCGTCACTCACGCTCAGGTGCTGCAACCGGTGCAGGCAGGCGATCCGATGCAACTGATGCAAATCGAGCCACAGCCCTTCAGGCGCGGGGCTGTATAGCTGACTGGCACGCAGCAGCGGACCATTGAGGGCATGCATCGCCCGTTGTAGCGCGGTGCTCAGCAGGCGGGCTCGGTCCTTGGTGTATTTCGACGCGATACGCGCCACGACCTGTTTGTAGCCCATCGCCAGCTGGGTTTGCAGTGCCTGGCACAGGTTGACGATCTTGCGCGAGCGCTCATCCAGCACAATGGCCTGTTGCAGGAAGTGCCGCTCCAGGTGCTTGCAGACGTAATACACCTCGGGCCGCAGCAGCTCGAGCAGTTGCAAGCGATTGTCGCTGGGCGTGAGCAGTTGGTTGAGTTCGCCAAGGGCTTGGTACAAAAGGCGGGCTGTTTCGCCGATGTTGGCCTTGGGCAGGTTGGCGATCCAGCGCTTGAGGTCCCGTGGCGTAGCATCGCAGAACGACAGACGTGATTGTGTCGGGGTCAGGACGCGCAATAGCTGGAGAGGGCTGGTCTCATTCATGCCGTGTACGGGCTCCGGCGGGAAATAAACGTGATGTTTCCAACTCTAGCAGTTGTAGCCGAAGGAGGTGTGCTATCTATGCTGGATGCCCTGTGGGAGCGAGCTTGCTCGCGATGAGGCCAGGACAGTCGCCATTGAGGTGACTGTTATATCGCTATCGCGAGCAAGCTCGCTCCCACATGTGATCTTTACTCAGCCTTTGGGCAGCGCCAGGCCCTGGCCCATCTGCACTGGCGATCCGGCCACCAGGCCTTCGGCCCATTTCACCTGGTCCGGCCCGAACAGCACGATGGCCGTCGAACCCAGCTTGAAGCGGCCCAGTTCGGCGCCTTTTTCCAGATGAATCGGCGCGCGGGCGGCTTCGTCGTAACGGAAGGTTTTCAGCTGGCGCTTGGGCGGCGTCACCAGCCCGGCCCAGACGGTTTCGATGGAGGCCACGATCATCGCGCCCACCAGCACCACGGCCATCGGCCCACGTTCGGTGTCGAAAATGCACGCCACGCGCTCGTTGCGGGCGAACAGCTCCGGAACGTTTTCGGCGGTGGTCTGGTTGACCGAGAAAATCCGCCCAGGGATGTAGACCATCTCCCGCAGGGTGCCGGCCAGTGGCATGTGCACGCGGTGGTAGTCCTTGGGGGACAGGTAGATGGTGGCGAAATCGCCGCCCATGAACGGCGCCGCGTTGGCCGCATCACCGCCCAGCAGTTCCAGCACGCTGAAGCTGTGGCCCTTGGCCTGGAAGACCCGGCCGTGCTCGATCGGGCCGAGCTGGCTGACGGCACCGTCGGCGGGGCTGAGGATCGCACCTGGGGTGTCGTCCAGCGGGCGTGCACCGTCTTTCAGGGCGCGGGTGAAGAAGGCGTTGAAGTGCTCGTAGGCAGTCAGGTCTTCCACCAGTGCCTGGGACATGTCCACTTGGTAGCGCTTGGCAAACCAAGCGGTGAAGGCGTTCTTGAACCAGCGCACGCGGCATTCGGCAATGCAGCCGGCCAGCCGTGACAACAGGTGGTGGGGCAGCAGGTACTGAGTGAGGATGAACAAACGGTTTTTCATTAATTGTCCTTAAGAACCTTCAAAGCTCGATGGGTGTGTCGGGGTGGTTGCCCCATTCGCCCCAGGAACCGGCATAGCCTTTGACCCGTGGATAACCGAGCGCCTTGGCCACCAGGTAGGTGAAGCCGGAGCGGTGGTGAGTCTGGCAGTGGGTGATGATTTCCTTGTCGGGCGTGATGCCCAATTGTTCGAGAATTTGCGGCATGTCCTTGCGAATGCGCAGGTTGCGCGCTTGGTCCATGCCGGCTGTCCATTCGAAATTGACCGCGCCGGGAATGTGCCCGCCTCGGGCTGCGACGACTTTTTCGCCGGAATACTCCAGCGGGCCGCGAGCGTCCCAGATCGCCAGGTCGGCAGCACCGAGACGGCTTTGCAGGTACTCACGGGTGGCGGTGGGCGCTTCGTGCAGTGTCAGGCTGACCGGGCCTGCGACGGGCGCAGGCACGTCGACGGACACCGGCAGGCCTTCGTCCAGCCACGACAGCAAGCCGCCGTCGAGGTAGTGATAGTTGGAGTGACCGATCACGTCCAGCAACCAGATAAACCGCCCGGCCCAGCCGCCGCCTTCATCGTCATAGACCACGTAGACCGCGTCCGGGTTGTGCCCGAGCTCGCCGAACAGGGCTTCGAGGTCGGCTTTGGCCGGCAGCAGGCCTGGCGCCGGCGGTTGACCCAGCTGGGTACGCTTGGGGTCGACGAAGCGTGCGCCAGGGATATGGCCGGTGCTGTAGCGGGCGGCGCTGGTCAGGTCCACCAGAATCAGTTCGCGGGTGTCGAGGCGCGGCAGCAGCTCGTTCGGCTCGATCACCAACGGCAAGCCAGAGAAGTCAGGCATGTGAGGTCTCCAGGGGCGCAAAGGGAAAAGATTGTAGCAAGTTCAGCGGCCGCGGTTGGTAAAGGTATGCAGGGCCCTTTCGATGCATTGCACGGTTTTGCCGAAGGCTTGTACGGTCACGTCCGAGAACGGCCCGCCGCCCTGGTCCACCACCACCAGCATGATCACCCGGCCATTGCAGGTCAGAGAGCGCAGCAGCAGGTGCTCCCCACGGAACAGGCTGCGCAGGCCCGGTGGCAGCAGCGCCGAAAACTGCACATTGTTGTCCGGGTTCAGGCGAACCTGGGCCTGCTGAGCCAGCAATCGTTGCACTATTTTGCTCTGGCTGATGGAAAAGCTCATGGCCGCGGCTTCTTTGGGCAGGCCGGCGGTCTGGTGTACGCGCACACTGGTCTGGTTGCGGTCCGCCATCAGGATCATCACCCGGCGCATGCCACAGGCCACCAACACGTCCCGTGCCGAGGTGGTCAGGTGCATGGCATTGCTGAAGGGGCTCGGTTCCACCAGCAGCGCGGAGCATTGCTTGCGCCACTGGCTCAGGTCCTCGGCGCTGGGTGGTGGGGGCGCTAGCAAACCGGGGTGGATGCGACGGCAGCCCCAGGGCCAGAGCAACGCCACGGCCGGATGCCAGAGGTCTGGCATGGCGTCATGACGGGCGCTGGTGACGGCTTGTTGGTGCAGCTGTTGCTGGACCTCATCCATCGGCATCTGCAGGTACAAACTGGTGAGGTATTGCCAGCGGGCACTGTGGGGGCCGTCCCAGGCCTGTTGCGCTGAAAGTGCCAGGCCGTTGGCCAGCAACACGGTATTGGCCGGTTGATTGAGCCAGCGCCGCAGGGTTGGGTCGTCGTCCAGGCGATTCTGCTGGCGCAGCGGGTGCTCGCTGTCCCGGGCGATGCGCAGAACCTGCACCAGCTCGCGGCGTTCATTGAGCAGCAGGCGATAACCTTGTATCACCCAGATCGGCAAGCGCCAGGCTTCCACCAGCGCCAGGCAGATTTTCAGCAGGCTGACGCCGAACAATTCGCGCTCTACCTTGCGCGCGGGTTCGCGTTTGTGGACGACCCGCAATTCCCACTCCCCCAGCAATCGCGGGTGAGTCAAGGCCAATGGCCAGAGCGGCGAGAGAAACAGCAGGCTGCCCCAGTGAATGTCCTGCCACAGCCGCGCCAGGCGGCTGGCAAAAAAGCCATTGGCCTGTTGCGTGGCGTGTTGGCTGATCAATTGCAGCTGGCGCAAGGCGATGGGGATTTCGTGCCCTGGCAACGACGGCAAGCGAGCGAGCAGTTCTTCGGTACGCTTGAGGCCGAGGCGGTTGATGGCCACTTCGAGATTTTCCGCAGGTTCCGCAAGGCTGCCATGGGTGTGATAGTTGGCCTCGCGGATGACGCTCAGGGCCAGGGCGGGGCTGTCCTGCATCAATTCGGCGATGTCACGTAACGAGCGGCGACTGTCGGCAATGGCTTTGCAGACCAGGTCATGGCTGGCCTGGGGCACCGGCAGGTGCACGCCATCGAGCAGCTTGACCCAGCCTTCGAGGGTGGTCGGTCGTGGAGTTGGAACCTTCGTTTCGTTAGCCATGGTTGGACGTGATCATCGCAAAGGGTATCTACGCCCGGAACGGGGCAAAATTGGCTTTTCGCCGGAACTGACTATAGTCTGGCGCAGTTTTGCCGATAAGTAGAAGAAGAGATTTTTCAGCTTCCGAATATGACCTTGAACCCGACTTAAATAAGTACTTTCTATCTATGGCTAAAATTATCGGCATCATTGTCGTGTTCGCGAGCGTACTCGGCGGATACGTGCTCTCCCATGGCAAGATTGCGGCCCTGGTCCAACCCTTCGAGGTGTTGATCATCGGTGGCGCCGCCCTCGGTGCATTTCTGCAGGCCAACCCTGGCTATATGACGATGCACGTGCTCAAGAAATCCCTGGGCATGTTCAGTTCGCGCTTTAGCCACACCTTCTACCTCGAGGTGCTGGGGCTGATCTACGAGATCCTCAACAAGAGCCGCCGCGAAGGCATGATGGCGATCGAAGGCGACATCGAAGACGCCGCCGCCAGCCCGATTTTCGCCAAGTACCCGGCTGTGCTCAAGGACGCCCGCATGACGGCGTTCATCTGCGATTACCTGCGCATCATGTCGTCCGGCAACATGGCGCCCCATGAGCTCGAAGGCCTGTTCGACATGGAGCTGTACAGCCTCAAGGAAGACCTGGAGCACCCCTCCCACGCGGTCAACGGCATCGCCGACGGTATGCCTGGCTTCGGTATCGTCGCGGCGGTATTGGGGATTGTGGTGACCATGGCGTCCCTGGGCGATGGCGACCAGAAATCCATCGGCCTGCACGTGGGTGCGGCACTGGTGGGTACCTTCTTCGGTATTTTGGCCGCGTACGGTTTCTTCGGTCCGCTGGCCCATTCCCTGGCCCATGATGCCAAGGAAGAGCTCAACGTCTATGAAGCCATCAAGGCGTCCCTGGTGGCTTCGGCCTCGGGCATGCCGCCATCGTTGGCGGTGGAGTTCGGTCGCAAGGTCCTGTACCCGGCGCACCGTCCAAGCTTCGCCGAGCTGGAACAAGCGGTTCGCGGTCGCTAAATCATGGAAAATAACCAGCCGATCATCGTCAAGCGCGTCAAGCGCATCGCCGGCGGGCACCATGGCGGTGCTTGGAAAATTGCCTTCGCCGACTTCGCAACGGCGATGATGGCGTTCTTTCTGGTGCTGTGGTTGCTGTCCACGGCGACCCCAGAACAGAAGATCGCCATCGCCGGTTACTTCAAGGACCCGGTCGGCTTTTCCGAAAGCGGCACGCCCTACATCATCGACCTGGGTGGTTCACCGACCCTGGCCCCGGAAAACACACTCAACCCCGAGGTCAAGTCCCAGCCCCAGCCTGACAAGGTGACGGTGGACTCCGAGCAGGTCGAAGGGATGGCCGAGCAGATCGAGCGCGAACGCCTGGAATTGTTGCTGCAAGAGTTGCAGAACAAGGTCGAAGAGAACCCGCAACTGCAGAAATTCAAGGACCAGATCCTGTTCGAAATCACGCCGAACGGCTTGCGCATCCAGATCATGGACGCCGAGAACCGGCCGATGTTCGATTCCGGCAGCGCGCGCCTGAAGCCTTATTTCGAAGACATTTTGCTGGCCATGGCCGACACCATCAAAGCGGTGCCGAACAAAATCAGCATCAGCGGTCATACCGATGCCAAGCCCTACGTTGGCAAAGGAGACTTCGGTAACTGGGAGCTTTCCGCCAACCGCGCCAACGCGGCCCGTCGCGCCTTGGTGGCCGGCAGTTATCCGGACGAGCAGGTGGCGCGGGTGGTCGGTTATGCGTCCTCGGCGTTGTTCGATCGCAAGGACCCGTTCAACCCGGTCAACCGACGTATCGATATCGTGGTGTTGACCAAGAAGGCCCAGCAAGCCATCGAGGGTTCGCAAACCGACGATCCGCCGCTGGATCCGGCCCAAGGGCAGGGCGCACCGGGTGAAGCACCGACGACGCCTGGCGCGGCGGCTGATCCGAACGCCTTGCCGGCGGACCAGCAACCCGTGCCGGCCCATGAGCTGCGCGAGCGTCTGAACCTGTTCGACGACGCTGCGCCGAAACCGGCCGAGCCGCCGGCGCAGTGATCCATAAAAAAGCCGACATCATTGTCGGCTTTTTTATGAGGCGCTGTTCACCTGAGGCGTGCTTGCCTTTGTGGCGAGGGAGCTTGCTCCCGCTCGGCTGCGAAGCAGTCGTAAATGGTGTGTCTGATGCTCCGCATTTGGCGGGTTTTGGGGCTGCTTCGCAGCCCAGCGGGAGCAAGCTCCCTCGCCACAATGGTGTCCGGCTCACATTCCGGGTCAGTAACTGCTATCCGGCAAGCTGGCGATGATCGAGCGGTAGCTATTCATCCGTTGCTGATGCACGCGACCTTCTTCCAGCGCCTTGAGCAGCGCGCAACCAGGTTCGCGGTCGTGCTTGCAGTCGCGGAAGCGGCAGGTGCCGATCAGGTCATTGAATTCGATGAACCCGGCCTCGACATCGGCCCGGCTGACGTGGCCCAGGCCGAATTCACGTATGCCCGGCGAGTCGATCAATTCACCGCCGCCGGGGAAGTGGAACAACCGCGCGGTGGTGGTGGTGTGGGTGCCCTGGCCGGACAGCTCGGACAGCGGCCCGACGCGAGTCTCGACGTCTGGCAGCAGGCTGTTGACCAGCGATGACTTGCCCACGCCAGACTGGCCGACGAACACACTGATGCGCCCGTCCAGTTGTTGTTGCAATTGCTCCATGCCGTTGCCGTGATGGGCCGAGACTTCCAGCACCGGATAACCCAAATCCCGATAGACCGACAGCAGGGCGTTCAGCGCCGGGGCGTTGTGCTCGTCGATCAGGTCGAATTTGTTGAGCAGCAACAACGGGCGGATGCCGGCGTGTTCGGCGGCCACCAGATAACGGTCGATCAGGTTGGCGTGGGGCTCGGGCAAGGGCGCGAATACAATGACGATCATGTCGACGTTGGCCGCTACCGGCTTGAGCTGACCACGGCTGTCCGGACGGCACAGCTCGGTGTGGCGTGGCAATTGCGCCACGATCACACCGATGCCCTGGTTGCCGGCACGCCAGACGACTTGGTCGCCCGTGACCAGGGCCGGCAGGTTGGCGCGCAAGTGACAACGGAACACTTGGCCGGCCAGCTCGCCTTCCCGGGCCTCGACCTCGACCTGCACACCGAAGTGGGCGATCACCAGGCCGGTCTGTTCCGGGCCCAGGTCGCCACCTTCCAAGGCTTCGACAGCACTGGACTCGCGTTTGGCGGCGCGGGCGGCGCGCTCGCCCTGGATCTTTTCGATGCGCCAGTTCTGACGACGATTGAGTTGGCGTTTGGCCATGGGTGTTCCGTATGAAGAAATGCAGCGAATAGGGTAAAACGGCGGCGAGTTTAGCACGCCCAAGGGCCGGCCTAAGCTAAACTGCGTGGCTACGCCGAGGAGCTTCCCTATGCAAAACCCGCAGAACCTGATCTGGATCGACCTGGAAATGACCGGTCTGAACCCGGACACCGACGTCATCATCGAAATGGCCACCATCGTCACCGACAGCGACCTCAACACCCTGGCCGAAGGCCCGGTGATCGCGATCCACCACAGCGACGAGATCCTGGCCGGCATGGATGAATGGAACACCCGCCAGCACGGCGGCTCGGGCCTGACCCAGCGGGTACGCGAGAGCAAGATCAGCATGGCTGAGGCCGAAGCCCAGACCATCGCCTTCCTGGAGCAGTGGGTGCCCAAGGGCAAGTCGCCGATCTGCGGCAACAGCATCTGCCAGGACCGTCGCTTCCTTTATACCCACATGAAATCCCTGGAAAGCTATTTCCACTACCGCAACCTGGACGTCTCCACCCTCAAGGAACTGGCCGCCCGTTGGGCTCCAGAAGTGCGTGACAGCTTCCAGAAGGGCGGCAGCCACTTGGCCCTGGACGACATCCGCGAGTCCATCGCCGAGTTGCAGCATTACCGCAAGCATTTCATCAAGTTCTAACCGGCACCCGGCGACCGGCGAGATTGCTTTTGTGGCGAGGGAGCTTGCTCCCGCTGGCCTGCGCAGCAGGCCCCAACCGTCCTTCAGGTAGACCGCATTGTCCGGTTTGCGACTGCTGCGCAGCCGAGCGGGAGCAAGCTCCCTCGCCACAGGGATCGGTTTGGACCAGAGGCGGCATGTTTAGGTGGAAGTCGTTGCCTTGCCCTCTTTTGGTGCCTGCCCGAAATGGCTAGACTGCGCGCCTTCCTGCAAGGACCGCCACCATGTTGCTGATGCTTTATCTGATCGCCATCACCGCCGAAGCCATGACCGGCGCCTTGTCTGCCGGGCGCCGCGGCATGGACTGGTTCGGCGTGGTGCTGATCGCCTGTGTCACGGCGCTGGGTGGCGGTTCGGTGCGTGACGTGCTGCTCGGTCATTACCCGCTCACCTGGGTCAAACACCCGGAATACCTGGTGCTGACCACGGCGGCGGCGATGCTGACGGTGTTCCTGGCGCGCTGGATGCGCCACCTGCGTTCATTGTTCCTGGTGCTCGACGCCGCGGGGCTGGTGGCGTTCACCCTGATCGGCTGCATGACGGCCCTGGAAATGGGCCATGGCATGCTGGTGGCGTCGGTCAGCGGAGTGATCACTGGGGTGTTCGGCGGTATTTTGCGGGACATTTTCTGCAACGATATTCCGCTGATCTTCCGTCGCGAGCTCTATGCCAGCGTTTCATTTGCCGCGGCGTGGTGCTATCTGCTGTGCGTCTTCCTGCAACTGCCGAGTGAACAGGCGATCCTCATTACCTTGTTCGGTGGTTTCCTGCTGCGGCTCCTGGCGATTCGTTTTCACTGGGAAATGCCGAAGTTCGTCTACAACGACGAGGTTTGACGCTCGGCATGTTGCCGCAACGCCCACTCCACATGCTCGCGCACCAACTCCGACGGGTAGTCGCGTCGCGCCTGCAGCGCTTGCAGCACGGGAATCGTTGACGGCGCATTACCCAGGCCCACTGCCAGGTTGCGCAGCCAGCGCTCGTACCCGGCGCGGCGCAGCGGCGAGCCTTCGGTGCTGCTCAGGAACGTTGCCTCGTCCCACATGAACAACTCGGCCAGCCCGGCATTGTCCAGGTTGTGCCGCGGCTTGAAGTCGCTTTCCCCGGACGGCCGGGCGAAGCGGTTCCAGGGACAGACGATCTGGCAGTCATCGCAGCCGAACACCCGGTTGCCGATCAACGGCCGCAGTTCCTCGGGGATGGCGCTTTTCAGCTCGATGGTCAGGTAGGAAATGCAGCGGCGGGCATCGAGCACGTAGGGCCCGACGAAGGCATTCGTAGGGCAGATGTCCAGGCACGCGGTGCATTTCCCGCAATGTTCGCTGGCATGGGGCGGGTCCACCGGCAGCGGCAGGTCGACAAACAGCTCGCTCAGGAAGAAATAGCTTCCGGCCTTGCGGTTCAACACCAAGGTGTTTTTACCGATCCAGCCCAGGCCGGCCTGTTCGGCGATGGCTTTTTCCAGGACTGGAGCACTGTCGACGAAGGCGCGATAACCGAAGGGGCCGATCACCGCCTGAATTTTTTCTGCCAGTTGCTGCACACGTTTACGGATCAATTTGTGGTAATCGCGGCCCAATGCATAACGCGAGACGTAGGCTTTCTCCGGTTGGCCGAGCATCTGCGCCATGTGCGTGTCGCCCGGCAGGTAGTCCATGCGCAGGGAAACCACCCGTAGCGTACCCGGCACCAGTTCCTCGGGGTGCGAGCGTTTGCTGCCGTGGGCGCCCATGTAGTCCATTTCGCCGTGGTACCCGGCATCGAGCCAGCGTTGCAGGTGTTGCTCATGCTCGGCAAGGTCCAGGCCGCTGATGCCGACCTGCTGGAAGCCCAGCTCGCGGCCCCACTCCTTGATGGATTGGGCGAGGGCGGGGAGGTCTGTGGGAATGGCAGGCATGAGGCGAGAGAAACCAGAGCTGAGATGCGTATAATTCTGCCAGACATCGGAGCCCGAAGACGCATGCCGCACACTAAAGATGATTTTCCCGACGCGCTGTACAGCGCCGCGCAGGTCCGGGCCCTCGACGCACAACTGATCGCGGCCGGCACCGCCGGTTTCGAATTGATGCAACGCGCCGCCCGCGCCACCTGGCGAGCGATTGTCCGGCGCTGGCCTGATGCCCACGAGCTGACGGTGCTGGCCGGGCATGGCAACAACGCCGGCGATGGCTATCTGGTCGCGACCCTGGCCCGGCGCGCTGGCTGGTCGGTGCGGGTGCTGACGGTGGGCGAGCCCCGGCGCTTGCAGGGCGACGCCGCCAATGCCCACGCCGAAGCGGTGGCGGTGGGCGTGCCGATGGAGCCGTGGTCGGATGAGGCAGAGTTGCGCGGCGTGTTGCTGGATGCGCTGCTCGGGACGGGCTTGAGTGGCGAGGTGCGCGAGCCTTATGTGCGGGCTATCGATACGATCAACGTCAGCGGTCTGCCGGTCGCGGCGGTGGATATCCCCTCGGGCTTGTGCGCCGATACCGGCCGGGTGCTGGGCACGGCGGTGGTGGCCGATCTCACCGTGACCTTTATTGGCTTGAAGCTGGGCCTGTTTACCGGCGAAGCGGCGGACCGGGTCGGCGAACTGGTGTTCAACGACCTGCACGCCGATCCAGATATTGTTGACGCGGCACCGGCCAGTGCCCGATTGCTCTCACCCCATAATCTGCCACGTCTGACACCTCGTGCCGCCACGTCCCACAAAGGCAAGTTCGGTCACGTGCTGTTGATCGGTGGCGACCGGGGCTTTGGCGGCGCCATCCAGATGAGCGCCGAAAGCGCCCTGCGCTGCGGTGCGGGGATGGTTTCGATGGCGACCCGCAGCGAGCACGTATCCGCCGCGCTGACGCGTTTGCCGGAAGTGATGGTGCAAGGCACCCATTCGGCGAACCAATTGATGGGCTTGCTCCAGCAGGCCAGCGTGCTGGTGGTCGGGCCGGGCTTGGGCCAGGCCGCATGGGGGCGCAGCCTGTTGTCGGCGGCGGCCAATGCGCCGCTGCCGCAAGTATGGGATGCCGATGCGCTGAACCTGCTCTGCAGCGGCGATGTCCGCCTGCCTGAACAGTGCGTCATCACCCCGCACCCAGGCGAGGCGGCCCGATTGTTGGCGTTATCCACGGCCCAGGTGCAGGCCGACCGTCCAGCGGCAGCCCATGCATTGAGCCAGAAATACACCGCCACGGTTATCCTCAAGGGCGCTGGCAGCCTGATTGCCAGCCCGGACGGTCGCCTGGCGGTTTGCAGCCAGGGCCATCCGGCCATGGCCACAGCAGGCCTGGGGGATGTGCTGGCCGGCGTGGTCGGCGCCTTGCTGGCCCAGGGCATGGAGGGGTTCGAGGCCGCGTGCCTGGCGGTCTGGCTGCATGCCAATGCCGGTGCCCAGGCCGGTCGTTCGGGTCGGGGGGTGGCAGCCACCGATCTGATTCCGGCCATTCGTCAGTTGTTGGAGGAACATTCACCGTGTCTGAAGTAACCCTGTACGTGGCGGACGAACAAGCCATGACACAATTTGGTGCCCGCATCGCGCAGATCACCGCCGGTCACGGCCTGATTTTTCTCGAAGGCGACCTCGGCGCGGGGAAAACCACCCTGTCCCGTGGCATCATTCGCGGTCTCGGGCACGTCGGCTCCGTCAAGAGCCCTACGTTCACCCTGGTCGAGCCCTACGAGATCGGCGACATTCGCGCCTTCCATTTCGACCTGTATCGACTGGTGGATCCGGAGGAGCTGGAATTCCTCGGTATTCGCGATTATTTCGAAGATGACGCCTTGTGCCTGATCGAATGGCCCCAGAAGGGTGCAGGCTTTTTGCCAAAGCCCGACCTGACCATTACCATTGGCGCGCAGAACGGCGGGCGTTCGCTGAAACTGACGCCGCAAGGCTCGCGTGGCGAGTCGTGGTGTGCCGCTTTGGCATTGGAAAACTAATTGATGATGGGGTTTGGTATGCGCTTTCGCGCGGTGGTTGCTGTCGTAGGACTGTTGCTTACGGCACTGGCCGTCGATGCTGTGGCCGAGACAAAGGTCAACAGCGTTCGCCTCTGGCGGGCGCCGGACAACACACGGCTGGTGTTCGACCTGACGGGCCCGGTGCAGCACAGCGTATTCACCCTGACCGCCCCGGATCGCCTGGTGATTGACATCAACGGCGCGTCCCTGGGCGCGCCATTGAACGTGGCGACCGCCAACACGCCGATTACCGCGATGCGTTCGGCCCAGCGTACGCCGACCGACCTGCGGGTGGTCATCGACCTGAAAAAAGCCGTGACCCCGAAAAGCTTCACCCTGGCCCCGAATGCCCAATACGGCAACCGGCTGGTGGTGGACCTGTTCGACAACCCGGCCGATGCGGCGCCACCGCCGCCGCCGACCAATGTTGCCACGGTGCCAGCGGTGCCAGTGACCCCGACCGAACCTGCGCTCAAGCTGCCACCGGCCCCGGCTGGCAAGCGCGACATCATCGTGGTGATCGACGCCGGTCACGGCGGCGAAGACCCAGGCGCCTCAGGCTCGCGCGGGCAGCGGGAAAAAGACGTGGTGCTGTCCATCGCCCGCGAATTGCAACGCCAGGTCAACGGCATGAAAGGCTTCCGCGCCGAACTGACCCGTACCGGCGACTACTTCATTCCCTTGCGTGGGCGTACCGAGATCGCCCGCAAGAAAGGTGCCGACCTGTTCGTCTCCATCCACGCCGACGCCGCGCCTTCGGCGGCAGCGTTCGGGGCCTCGGTGTTTGCCCTGTCCGACCGCGGTGCCACGTCCGAGACTGCCCGTTGGCTGGCCGACAGCGAAAACCGTTCCGACCTGATCGGCGGTGCCGGCAACGTCAGCCTCGACGACAAGGACCGGATGCTCGCCGGTGTGTTGCTCGATTTGTCGATGACCGCCTCGCTGACCTCCAGCCTGAACGTCGGCCAGAAAGTCCTGAGCAACATCGGTCGGGTCACGCCGCTGCACAAGCAGCGCGTCGAGCAGGCTGGATTCATGGTGCTCAAGTCGCCGGACATCCCGTCGATCCTGGTGGAGACCGGGTTTATCTCCAACGCCAACGAAGCCTCCAAGCTGTCGTCCGCCAACCACCAGCAGGCGCTGGCCCGTTCCATCAGCAGCGGCGTGCGGCAGTTCTTCCAGCAGAACCCACCGCCAGGCACCTACATCGCCTGGTTGCGCGACTCGGGCAAGATTGCCCAAGGCCCGCGGGACCATCGGGTCAGCCCCGGCGAAACCCTGGCGATGATCGCCGTGCGCTATCAGGTGTCGCCCGCCACCTTGCGCAGTGCCAACAATCTCAAAAGCGACGAGCTCAAGATTGGTCAGACCCTGACCATTCCCGGCAACGAAGTGGCGGTCCAGCGATGAGTGACGAAGTGATCGGCAGCAACGCCCGTATTGAACTGCTCAGCCCCCGGCTGGCGAACCAGATCGCTGCTGGCGAAGTGGTCGAGCGTCCGGCGTCGGTCATCAAGGAATTGCTGGAAAACAGCCTCGACTCCGGGGCCAGGCGCATCGATGTGGATGTCGAACAGGGCGGCGTCAAGCTGCTGCGGGTGCGCGATGACGGTGGCGGGATTTCCTCTGACGACCTGCCGCTGGCCCTGGCGCGGCACGCCACTAGCAAGATTCGCGACCTGGAGGATCTTGAGCGGGTCATGAGCCTGGGATTTCGGGGCGAGGCGCTGGCATCCATCAGTTCGGTGTCGCGCCTGACCCTTACCTCCCGCACCCGCGATGCCGAGCAGGCCTGGCAGGTCGAGACCGAGGGGCGGGACATGGCCTCCCGCGTGCAGCCCGCGGCCCATCCGGTGGGCACTTCGGTGGAAGTGCGCGACTTGTTCTTCAACACCCCGGCCCGGCGCAAGTTCCTCAAGGCCGAGAAGACTGAATTCGATCATCTGCAAGAAGTCATCAAGCGTCTGGCCTTGGCGCGCTTTGATGTGGCGTTCCATTTGCGCCACAACGGCAAGACCATCCTCAGCCTGCACGAGGCCCACGATGATGCGGCCCGCGCCCGACGTGTCGGCGCGGTGTGCGGCGCAGGTTTCCTGGAGCAGGCATTGCCCATCGAGGTGGAGCGCAATGGCTTGCGCCTGTGGGGGTGGGTCGGCTTGCCAACCTTTTCCCGCAGTCAGGCGGACTTGCAGTACTTCTACGTGAACGGCCGGGCGGTGCGCGACAAATTGGTGGCCCACGCGGTGCGCCAGGCGTATCGCGATGTGCTGTTCAATGGCCGGCATCCGACCTTCGTGCTGTTTTTCGAAGTCGATCCGGCCGTGGTCGACGTCAACGTACACCCGACCAAGCACGAAGTACGTTTCCGTGACGGGCGCATGGTCCACGATTTCCTCTACGGCACCTTGCACCGTGCGTTGGGCGATGTGCGCCCGGAAGATCAACTGGCGGCTCCGGCGGCGGTGGGCGGCATGGTCCGGCCAACGGGGTTGGAAGCTGGCGAATTCGGGCCTCAGGGCGAAATGCGCCTGGCGGCCAACGCACTGCTGGAGCAGCCCCAGCCTCAGCCGAGCTACAACACGGCCGGGAGCGGTACCGGCAGCGGCTATCAATACCAATACACTCCGCGTCCGCAATCCAGCGTGCCGACAGCCGAGGCCCAGGCGGCCTATCGCGAGTTCTTCAAACCCTTGCCGGAAGCTGGAGCGGCGGCGATGCCCGACGGCCAAGGCGATATCCCGCCGCTGGGCTATGCCCTGGCGCAACTCAAAGGCATTTATATCCTCTCGGAAAATGCCCAGGGCCTGGTCCTGGTGGACATGCACGCCGCCCATGAGCGGATCATGTACGAGCGGCTGAAAATCGCCATGGCCAGCGAAGGCCTGAGCGGCCAGCCACTGTTGGTGCCCGAGTCCCTGGCCGTCAGCCAGCGCGAAGCCGATTGCGCCGAAGAACATGTGGCCTGGTTCCAGCGCCTGGGCTTCGAATTGCAGCGTCTGGGGCCCGAAACCCTGGCGATCCGTCAGATCCCGGCGTTGTTGAAGCAGGCCGAGGCCAATCGCCTGGTTAGCGACGTACTGGCTGACTTGATGGAATATGGCACCAGCGACCGCATCCAGGCGCACCTGAACGAACTGCTCGGTACCATGGCCTGCCACGGCGCGATCCGCGCCAACCGGCGCCTGGCCCTGCCGGAAATGAACGGCCTGCTGCGGGACATGGAAAACACCGAGCGCAGCGGTCAATGCAACCATGGCCGGCCGACCTGGACCCAATTGGGCCTGGACGACCTGGACAAACTGTTCCTGCGCGGTCGTTGATGAGCCAGTTGCCACCCGCGATTTTCCTGATGGGGCCGACCGCCGCCGGCAAGACCGACCTGGCCATCGAGTTGACCAAAGTCCTGCCCTGCGAGTTGATCAGTGTCGATTCGGCCCTGGTCTACCGGGGCATGGACATCGGCACCGCCAAGCCGTCGAAGGAACTGCTGGCCGAGTTTCCCCATCGCCTGATCGACATCCTCGACCCGGCCGAGGCTTATTCGGCGGCTGATTTCCGTCGTGACGCGCTCCAGGCCATGGCCGAGATCACCTCGCGGGGCAAGATTCCGCTGCTGGTGGGTGGCACAATGCTGTATTACAAGGCCTTGGTCGATGGGTTGGCGGACATGCCGGCAGCCGATCCCGAGGTGCGCGCGCAGATTGAAGAAGAGGCCGCGCGCCTTGGCTGGCAAGCCCTGCACGAGCAATTGGCGGTCATCGACCCGGAATCGGCGGCGCGTATTCACCCCAATGACCCGCAGCGCCTCAGTCGGGCCCTGGAGGTTTATCGGGTCAGCGGCCAGAGCATGACGGCCCTGCGCCAGCGACAATCTGCGCAAAGTACTGAAGCAGCCGCTTCGGGACTGCAACAATTGCCCTATACTGTCGCGAATCTGGCCATCGCTCCGGCGAACCGGCAAGTGCTGCATCGGCGAATTGAACAAAGATTCACATTAATGTTGGAACAGGGGTTCATAGACGAGGTCGTAGCCCTGCGTGAGCGAAGTGACCTGCATGCCGGATTGCCGTCTATACGTGCGGTAGGTTATCGACAAGTCTGGGATTACCTGGACGGCAAGCTGACGTCAGCCGAGATGCAGGAGCGTGGGATCATTGCCACGCGCCAATTGGCGAAACGCCAGTTCACCTGGCTGCGCAGCTGGACTGACTTGCATTGGCTCGACAGTCTCGATTGCGACAATCTGCCACGCGCCTTGAAATACCTCGGGACCATCTCCATATTGAGCTGAGTCCTTGCAATTGCCGTCTATCCTTGGGGGTGTGACGGCCCAAGCCATCTGATTCCGATTTTTATTATTGATCCTTAAAGGAGTGCGGCACATGTCAAAAGGGCATTCGCTACAAGACCCTTACTTGAACACTTTACGTAAAGAGAAAGTTGGGGTGTCCATCTATCTGGTCAACGGGATCAAACTGCAAGGCACGATCGAGTCTTTCGACCAGTTCGTCATCCTTCTGAAAAACACCGTCAGCCAAATGGTCTACAAACACGCGATCTCGACAGTCGTGCCAGTTCGTCCAATTCGTCTGCCTAGCGCAACCGAATCCGAAGGCGGTGACGCTGAACCGGGTAACGCCTGATAGGAGCCTCCTTTGTTCTTTGAGCGCCACGGTGGTGGTGAACGGGCCATTCTCGTTCACTTGGATGGACAGGACCCTGAGGCGCGCGAAGATCCGCAGGAGTTTCAGGAATTGGCACTTTCGGCCGGCGCCGAGACCGTCGCGTTTTTCAACGTGCCGCGTCATCGGCCAACCGCAAAGTTCCTGATCGGCAGTGGCAAGGTCGAGGAGTTGCGCGACCTGGTCAAGGCCGAACAGGTCGATCTGGTGATTTTCAATCACATCCTCACACCCAGTCAGGAACGTAACCTCGAACGTGTCTTCGAGTGTCGCGTGATCGACCGAACGGGGCTGATTCTCGATATTTTCGCCCAGCGCGCCCGCACCCATGAAGGCAAGCTCCAGGTCGAACTGGCCCAGCTTGAGCACATGAGTACGCGGCTGGTTCGCGGCTGGACTCACCTTGAGCGGCAGAAGGGCGGTATCGGCCTGCGCGGCCCGGGTGAAACCCAGTTGGAAACCGACCGGCGACTGCTTCGGGTTCGCTTGCGCCAGATCAAGGGGCGCCTGGAAAAGGTCCGCAGCCAGCGCGAGCAGTCGCGGCGCGGCCGCAAGCGCGCGGACATCCCGACGGTTTCACTGGTGGGTTATACCAACGCCGGCAAATCGACCCTGTTCAATAACGTCACCCAATCCGACGTCTATGCTGCTGACCAGTTGTTCGCCACGCTCGACCCGACCCTGCGTCGGCTCGACCTGGACGACCTCGGGCCGATCGTGCTGGCCGACACCGTGGGCTTCATCCGTCACCTGCCGCATAAACTGGTCGAGGCTTTCCGGGCTACGCTCGAAGAGTCGAGCAACTCCGACCTGCTGCTGCATGTGATCGATGCCGCCGAACCGGACCGGATGCTGCAGATCGAGCAGGTGATGGTGGTGCTGGGCGAGATCGGGGCTCAGGACTTGCCGATCCTGGAGGTATACAACAAACTCGATTTGCTCGAAGGCGTGGAGCCGCAGATCCAGCGCGATGCCGACGGCAAGCCGCAACGGGTCTGGCTGTCGGCCCGTGATGGCACCGGCCTGGACCTGCTCAAACAGGCAGTGGCGGAGCTGTTGGGCAACGATCTGTTTGTTGGCACCCTGAAGTTGCCGCAACGTTTCGCCCGGCTGCGAGCCCAGTTCTTTGAGCTGGGGGCCGTGCAAAAAGAAGAACACGACGACGAAGGCGTCTGCCTGCTGGCTGTTCGCCTGCCTCGGGCGGAGCTCAATCGGCTGGTCAGCCGCGAAGGGCTGCAACCGATGGAATTCATCGAGCAACACACTTTGCAATAAAAGCCTGAGAAAGCTGTGTCAGGCATTCTGTAGCATTGGTCGGCGCGCCGTGGGTGCGTCTTTGCTTTATCAGATGGAGAGCGCTATGGCTTGGAATGAGCCGGGTGGCAACTCGAATAATCAGGATCCTTGGGGTGGCAAGCGTCGTAACAACGGCGACCGCAAGGGGCCGCCGGATCTCGACGAGGCCTTCCGAAAGCTGCAGGAAAGCCTGAACGGTTTGTTCGGTGGTGGTAAAAAACGCGGTGACGATGGCGGCAGTCGTCCGGGCAAGGGCGGCGGTTTCGGCCTGCTCGGCATCGGTCTGGTCGTGCTGGCGGCTGTCTGGCTGTACAGCGCGGTCTATGTCGTGGACGAGCAGGAGCAGGCCGTGGTGCTGCGCTTCGGCAAGTACTACGAGACGGTTGGACCGGGCCTGAATATCTATTTCCCGCCGATCGACCAGAAGTATATGGAGAACGTCACGCGTGAGCGTGCGTACACCAAGCAGGGCCAGATGCTGACCGAAGACGAGAACATCGTCGAAGTGCCGCTGACCGTGCAATACAAGATTACCAACCTGCAGGACTTCGTACTGAACGTCGACCAGCCGGAAATCAGCCTGCAGCATGCGACCGAAAGTGCCTTGCGCCATGTGGTGGGTTCCACCGCCATGGACCAGGTGCTGACCGAAGGTCGTGAGTTGATGGCCAGCGAAATCAAGGAGCGCCTGCAGCGGTTCCTCGATACCTATCGCACCGGTATCACCGTCACCCAGGTCAACGTCCAGAGCGCGGCAGCCCCGCGTGAGGTCCAGGAAGCCTTCGACGACGTGATCCGTGCCCGTGAAGACGAGCAGCGTTCGCGCAACCAGGCCGAAACCTATGCCAACGGCGTCGTGCCGGAAGCTCGTGGTCAGGCCCAGCGCATCATCGAAGATGCCAACGGTTATCGCGATGAAGTGGTCTCCCGCGCCAAGGGTGAGGCTGATCGCTTCACCAAGCTGGTAGCCGAGTATCGCAAGGCTCCAGAAGTCACCCGTGAGCGTCTGTACCTGGACACCATGCAGGAAGTCTTCAGCAACACCAGCAAGGTCCTCGTGACCGGGAACAAGAACGGCCAGAGCAATCTGCTGTACTTGCCGCTGGACAAGATGGTCGAGAGCGGTCGCAACACCAGCGCACCGTCGACCGGCGCGGCAGCCACCAGCAATGAAAGCAACGCCCGTGCGGCGGATCTGCAGCAACAGCAAGCACGTACCAGGGAGAGTCGCTGATGAGCAATAAATCGCTGATCGCCCTTATTGTCGGTGTCGTCGTGGCGATCGCTGCCTGGAACTGCTTCTACATCGTGGCTCAGACCGAGCGTGCGGTGTTGCTGCAATTCGGTCGCGTGGTCCAGGCTGATGTCCAGCCAGGGCTGCATGTGAAAGTGCCGTACGTCAACAAGGTGCGCAAGTTCGACGCCCGCCTGATGACGCTGGATGCGCCGACGCAACGCTTCCTGACGTTGGAAAAGAAAGCCGTGATGGTGGATGCCTATGCCAAGTGGCGGGTGAAGGATGCCGAGCGCTTCTACACCGCGACCTCGGGCCTGAAGCAGATCGCCGACGAGCGTCTGTCCCGCCGTCTGGAATCGGGCCTGCGTGACCAGTTCGGTAAGCGCACGCTGCATGAAGTGGTGTCCGGTGAGCGTGATGCGCTCATGGCCGATATCACGCGTTCGCTGAACACGATGGCGGAAAAAGAGCTGGGTATCGAAGTGGTCGATGTCCGGGTCAAGGCCATCGACCTGCCGAAGGAAGTGAACCGCAGCGTGTTCGAGCGCATGAGCACCGAGCGTGAGCGTGAGGCTCGCGAGCACCGCGCCAAGGGTAACGAGCTGGCCGAAGGCATCCGTGCCGACGCCGATCGCCAACGCCGCGTACTGCTGGCCGAAGCCTATCGGGAATCGGAAGAGGTCCGTGGTGATGGTGATGCCCAGGCCGCTGCGATCTATTCCAAGGCCTATGGCCAGGATCAGGAGTTCTACGGTTTCTACCGTAGCCTGCGCGCTTACCGTGAAAGTTTTGCAAACAAATCCGACGTCATGGTCCTGGACCCAAGCAGTGACTTCTTCCGTTATCTGGAAAAGGCCAAGCCTTGATGCGACGTTGACCTGAGGCACTCCGCCCGGCGGCTAAAGCGTCGGGCGGGGTGATCCTTTGGGAAAACGTGTGTATGATGCGGCAGCCGGGAAATTCCCGGCTTTTTTGCGTCTGCACGTTTGATTGTGGTTTTGGTTGCAGGCGTCGGGTTGAACGACTCGACAGGTTTTTCGAGGAAAGTGCTGGGCGAGGCTGGAGTGCTGCTCATTTAAGGCGTTGGATAGAAACCGTGGCGAGGGAGCTTGCTCCCGCATGAGTGCGAAGCGCTCACAGCAATGGGGCCGCTTCGCAGCCCAGCGGGGCAAGCTCCCTCGCCACAATGATTCAATCGCTCGTAGGTGAACGGCATGACGCCATTCGTCACGGCGCTCATGCGCGTGTTTTGCGCGTGGGCCAAGTATTTTCTGCTTCACTCAAGGCTTGCCCGAGGGCTGGCCGCCCGGACCATAGGGGAATGGCGTAATGGCAACGGTAGACCGCTGGCTGCTGCCAGATGGCATCGAAGAAGTACTGCCACCGGAAGCTGCGCGAATTGAAGTAGCGCGTCGGCAGGTGTTGGATCTGTTCCAGAGCTGGGGTTACGAGTTCGTCGTTACCCCGCATATCGAGTACCTGGAATCCCTGCTCACCGGTGCGGGCCAGGACCTGGACCTGCGCACCTTCAAGGTTATCGACCCGCAGTCGGGCCGGCAGATGGGCTTTCGTGCCGACATCACGCCGCAAGTGGCGCGCATCGACGCCCACACCCTGCGCCGTGAAGGTCCGAGCCGCCTGTGCTACGCCGGCAGTGTGCTGCATGCCCAGCCGCGTGCCTTGTCGTCTTCGCGCAGCCCGATCCAGCTGGGCGCCGAGTTGTATGGCGACGCCAGCCCGAGCAGCGACGTAGAAGTCATCAGCCTGATGTTGGCCATGCTGCAACTGGCTGACGTGCCAGATGTCCACATGGACCTGGGCCATGTCGGCATCTATCGCGGCCTGGCCCGAGCGGCCGGTTTGTCCGGCGAAGTGGAGCAGCAGCTGTTCGATGCCCTGCAACGCAAGGCCATCGACGAAGTCATCAGCCTGACCGAGGGCCTGCCGGCCGATCTGTCGGACATGCTGCGGGCGCTGGTGGGCCTGTGCGGCGGACGTGAGGTATTGGCCGCTGCCCGTGAACGCCTGGCTCACGCGCCGGCGCCTGTGTTGGCGGCGCTGGACGACTTGCTGGCGATTGCCGAGCGTCTGTCGGTGCGTTTCCCCGAGTTGCCGCTGTATTTCGACCTGGGTGAGTTGCGCGGTTATCACTACCACACGGGTGTCGTCTTTGCCGTGTTCGTCCCGGGCGTGGGCCAGTCCATCGCCCAAGGCGGCCGTTATGACGACATCGGTGCCGACTTTGGTCGTGCTCGTCCGGCGACCGGTTTCTCTACCGATTTGAAAACCCTGGTGACCCTGGGGCGTGCTGAAGTCGAGCTACCGTCTGGCGGTATCTGGATGCCTGACAGTACGGATGCGGCACTCTGGCAAGCGGTCTGCCAGCTGCGCAGTGAGGGTCAGCGTGTCGTCCAGGCTTTGCCTGGGCAACCTTTGGCCGCCGCCCGTGAAGCGGACTGCGACCGGCAATTGATTCAGCAGAACGGGCTTTGGCAAGTATTGCCGCTGGCTTCTTGAGTTTTCCTGCCGGCTGCGGCCGGCACCAAGTTTGCGCGAATGAGGACAAGTGTTATGGGTAAGAATGTCGTAGTCCTGGGCACCCAGTGGGGTGATGAGGGCAAAGGCAAGATCGTTGATCTGCTGACCGAACATGCTGCCGCCGTAGTGCGCTACCAGGGTGGCCACAACGCAGGTCACACCTTGGTGATCGACGGTGAAAAAACCGTCCTGCACCTGATTCCGTCGGGCGTGCTGCGCGAAGGCGTACAGTGCCTGATCGGCAACGGTGTGGTGGTGGCTCCCGACGCCTTGCTGCGGGAAATCATCAAGCTGGAGGAAAAAGGCGTACCGGTGCGCGAGCGCCTGCGTATCAGCCCGTCCTGCCCGCTGATCCTGTCCTATCACGTCGCGCTGGACCAGGCTCGTGAAAAGGCCCGTGGCGAGCTGAAGATCGGCACCACCGGTCGCGGTATCGGCCCGGCCTACGAAGATAAAGTAGCCCGTCGAGGCCTGCGCATCGGTGACCTGTTCCATCGTGAGCGTTTCGCCGCCAAGCTGGGCGAGTTGCTGGACTACCACAACTTTGTCCTGGTCAATTACTACAAAGAGCCGGCCATCGACTTCCAGAAAACCCTGGACGAGTGCATGGAGTACGCCGAGCTGCTCAAGCCGATGATGCTCGACGTCACTGCCGAGCTGCACGAGCTGCGTCGCGCTGGCAAGGACATCATGTTCGAAGGTGCCCAGGGTTCGCTGCTGGACATCGACCACGGTACCTACCCGTACGTCACCAGCTCCAACACCACCGCCGGCGGCATCGCCACGGGGTCGGGTTTCGGTCCGATGTACCTGGACTACATCCTGGGTATCACCAAGGCCTACACCACACGCGTGGGTTCGGGGCCGTTCCCGACTGAGCTGTTCGACGATGTCGGCGCCTTCCTGGCCAAGCGTGGCCACGAATTCGGCGCTACCACCGGCCGTGCCCGTCGTTGCGGTTGGTTCGATGCCGTCATCCTGCGTCGCGCCATCGACGTCAACAGCATCTCGGGCCTGTGCCTGACCAAGTTGGACGTGCTGGACGGCTTGGAAACCATCAACATCTGCGTGGGCTACAAGAACCAGGACGGCGCCGTCATCGACGCGCCGACCGACGCCGACAGCTACATCGGCCTGGAGCCGGTGTACGAGCAGATGCCAGGCTGGACCGAATCGACCGTGGGCGCCAAGACCCTGGAAGAGCTGCCAGTGGCGGCCCGCAACTACATCAAGCGTGTCGAAGAGTTGGTCGGTGCGCCGATCGACATTATTTCGACGGGGCCGGACCGCAACGAAACCATCGTTCTGCGTCACCCGTTTGCCTGATAAGTCGTTGATGTAAAAAACAAAGGCCCCTCGTTTGGGGCCTTTGTCGTATCTGCCGGCCGAACGGCACGACCTTTGCTATGCATCGTTAACAATAAGTACTTCTTTGAAGTGCCATCAAATTAATGGCGTTTAGTAGAGGGATTCCCCTGTGTCGGCCGTTCTCTCACTGTTACAAA
Source organism: Pseudomonas sp. NFACC05-1 (assembly GCF_900100135.1). Taxonomy (NCBI): domain Bacteria; kingdom Pseudomonadati; phylum Pseudomonadota; class Gammaproteobacteria; order Pseudomonadales; family Pseudomonadaceae; genus Pseudomonas; species Pseudomonas sp. NFACC05-1. Next base: position 424,731 of record NZ_FMTR01000003.1, read on the forward strand.
GCCGTCTGTTGCGGCCCGTCTTCGTTACGCTTGGTATCGCCCTTTTGGTGCAGGTGCTGGTGGCTGTCGCGCTGACACGAAGCACTGTCACCGCCCTGGAGGCCGATCTAGGCGCTCGGCTGGGGGGCGACAGTCAAAAATTGTCTGGCGAACTGGAGCAGGCCGGGCGCGAGGTCACCTCGAGCCTGGACAGTTTGTCTGCCAGCACCCGTCAGCGTCTCACTGCCGGTTTGTCCCCCCGTTTGAAGGACGAACAGGCGCAATTGCGGACGACGCTGGAGAAAACGCTCAAGGATTCCGCCAACGATATGGCGCAACTCCTGGCCTCGGTCGCGCCACGCGCTATGTGGGACAGCGACATACCGACCCTTTCCGAATTCGCCCGCCGGGCCCAGCGCAACCCTAATGTGTTGTTCGTTATTTATGACGACGCCAGTGGTGAGCACCTGACCCGCTACCTGAACCGGGAAAACCCGATCAACAAGGCGCTGCTGGAAAAAGGCAAGGGCGAGCGGGCGTTGGACAAAGTGCTGGATGCGGCGAAGAGCGACCCCTCGGTGTATTACCTCGAAGCCTCGATCAGCCCCAACGGCGTAGAGATTGGCAAGGTATTGATGGGCGTTTCCACAGCTTCCGTTGACGCTGATCTGAAGGCGTTGGACCAGCGCTTCTCGGCCTTGATCGCCAGCAGCGACCAGTTGGTCGGTGACAGCCTCAAGGGGGCGGCGGCCGACAGCGCCACCGCCATGCGCGGTCGCCTGGAGTCGGCCCAGGCCACCGCCACACAGATGCAGACCAACACTGCCAGCACCGTGCAGGAAGCGGCAGGCACCTTGCGCTGGCGTATCGGCCTGGGCCTGGCATTGGTGGGCTTCGGTGTGTTGGTGTTGCTGGCCGTGGTGCTGGGGCGTCGGGTGGTCAATCGCTTGAAGTTGCTGATCGCGGCCATGAACGACTTGGCGGCAGGCGAGGGTGACCTGACCAAGCGCGTGCAAATCAACAGCAAGGACGAAATCGGCGACATGGCCTCGGCGGTCAATCGCTTTGTGGATAAGTTGCAACCCATCGTGCGCGAGGCCGGCGATGTGGCCCAGCGTACCGGTGTGGAAATCGGTGCGATGACCTTGCGTAACTCCGGTGCCGATGCGGCGGCCGGGATGCAGCGTGATGAGGTGGCCGAGAGCCTGCGTGCACTGTCGCAAATGGCGGATGAGGCTCAATCGGAAAGCCAGGCGATGCAGGCGGCTTTGCAGCAGGTCGTGGAGATCCGCCAGGCCACTGATGAAAATACCCGCACTTCGGCCAAGGTCGGCAGCTTGATCGAGGCGTTGGCCGGGCAGGTAGACACCGGTGCGAAAGTGATTGAGCGGCTGGCGCAGCAGAGCGAACAGATCGAAGTGGTGTTGACGGTGATCCACGGCATCGCCGAGCAGACTAACTTGTTGGCCTTGAATGCCGCCATCGAGGCGGCGCGGGCCGGGGAAACGGGGCGCGGGTTTGCCGTGGTGGCGGATGAGGTGCGGGCCCTGGCGAGCAAGACCCAAAGTTCAACGGGCGATATCCAGGCGCATATCGTGGCCTTGCAGCAGGGCGCTCGCGAGGCGGTGGCCGCTATCGGCCAGGCTGGGCGCCAGGCCAGCGAAGGCTTGGTGGTGCTACGAGACAGTGCGCGATTGCAGCAGTCGGTGCAGGCGTCCGTCGAGCAGGTGCATGCGGCTATCGGCCTGGCGACTCAGGCCGCGGCTCACCAGGCCCAGGGCGCGCAAGCAGTGCGCGGGCGCGTGGAAACCATCCATGCCCAGGCCGAGAAGGCGGCCCAGGCCGTGGTCGAGACCACCGCCAGCGGCAAGGTGCTCGACAGCCTGGCTGCGCAATTGAAAGCAAGCCTGGGGCAGTTCCGGGCCTGATCTGGCGGCTGGGCTGGCCTCATCGCGAGCAAGCTCGCTCCCACAGCGGATCTCGTTCACTGCGATCCTTTTGGGAGCGAGCTTGCTCGCGATAGCGATTTCAGCGACTCAGATATTTCCAGGACCCAGAAACGCAAAAACCCGCTTTCGCGGGTTTCTGTGAGGTTCAAGGTCGTAAACCTTGAAGCAAGAATTGGTGCCCAGAAGAAGACTCGAACTTCCACGACCTTGCGGTCACCAGCACCTGAAGCTGGCGTGTCTACCAATTTCACCATCTGGGCA